>CAJWBJ010000008.1 GCA_913020495.1 uncultured Oleiphilus sp. | reverse complement strand
ATCTGCAAGTTTGCAATATGCATCGGGGTTTCGGCAGATTCAAAGGTCAAAAACGAGACATCAATAGGTGATAATTTCTTCATCCAAGCTTCCATAATATGAGTGAAATCCAATCTGATCATTAATTGATCAACAAAAAGGGCGAACAAGATAAGCGCCACAGGAAATAAATACAATAAAATTTTTGTGAAATAACCATTAGCCCAGCTTTCTCAGCATAAGCAGGGTAAATTATTATTTTTTCAACGCTGATGACAAGCCGTGTTAAAATGCTTTTCTTCTTTCGAACACCAACTACAAGCTTATACCTACATTATTAAGGACGCACTACATGAATATCGATTTAAGCAGCATGCCATCTACTATTGATATGTTTCACCTTATCCTCACAATACTTGCTCTACTCTGCTTTATTCTGCTGTTGAAAAAACCAAAAAACATTAGTAATACGTCGCCTCAAATTGAAGAAAAAATACCCGAAGTAGAACAAGCCGTCATTGAAAAAACAGTTCAACTAAAAGAAGCAACACCTGATGCTGCGCTGCAATTACTCACATTATTGCAGCAGGATGCACGCTTCATCGATTTCGTTAAAGAAGACCTAAGTACTTATTCTGATGCTGATATTGGTGCAGCCGCTCGCGTCGTGCATGAAGGTAGTCAGAAAACACTCGAAACTTACTTCACACTCGCCGCTGTTCGCAATGAAGATGAAGAAACAAGAATTAGCCTGCCTAAAGGCTTCAATGCCGCTGAAGTCAGGTTAACTGGAAATGTAGTGGGTGAAGCCCCTTTCAATGGCACCTTAATTCATAAAGGCTGGAAAGTAAGTGAAGTAAAACTTCCAAAAATTGCAGAAGGCCATGACACATCGATTATTGCCCCTGCCGAGGTTGAGTTATGAGTAATGAGACAAATGCTCGCTACTCAGTTGGTATTGATTTAGGCACTACACACTGCGTTTTATCTTATCTTGACCTAGATAAAGCGAGAAAAGATCCAACGACTGAAGTTGAAATCTCTGTTCTGGCTATTCCTCAACTCAGTCAGCCAGGTTTGATTGAGGAAAAAAAACAATTACCTTCTTTCATTTACCGCGCTCATGAGTCAGAGCTAAATCAAAGCGACATTGCCCTACCTTGGAACGCAGAACAGCAAGTTATTGCGGGGTCAATCGCCCGCCAACTAGGAAGTAAAACCCCTATTCGTCTAGTCTCTAGCGCAAAAAGCTGGTTATGTCACAGTGGTGTTGACCGCCATGCTAACTTTCTTCCTATTGGAAGTCCTGAAGAGATTAGCAAGCTATCCCCTCTAACTGCGACGATTGAATACCTAGACCATTTGCGTCAGGCATGGAATCATCAATTTCCTGACAATCCACTAAACGAACAAGACGTTACCATTACCATTCCTGCTTCTTTTGACCCTGCCGCACGCGAACTGACTGCTGATGCCGCCAGCAATATGAACTTTCAGCACCTCACTTTACTTGAGGAACCTCAAGCAGCTGTTTATAACTGGATACAAGCCTGTGGCGATAATTGGCGCGAGCAAGTATCAACCGGTGACATTATTCTAGTTGTTGATGTAGGCGGTGGAACCTGTGATTTATCATTAATTGCCGTTAGTGAAGAGGAAGGTAATCTAACACTTAACCGAATTGCTGTAGGGGATCATATACTGCTAGGTGGTGATAATATGGACCTCGCCCTCGCCTACCGTGTGAAAGCGAAATTAGCTACAGAAGGTAAAGAGCTGCAACCCTGGCAGATTCAAGCAATCGTACAAGCATGCCGAGATGCAAAAGAGCAATTATTACTCGACAATGATATTAATGAAATACCTATTGCCATTCCTAGTCGAGGCTCAAAGCTATTAGGGAATACCTTGCGCACATCACTCACCCGCAACGAAGTTAGTGAAACACTGGTGGAAGGTTTCTTTCCAAATGTCAGTATTGATCAACACCCCGTTGCAGCTCGTCGTTCCGCATTAAGCCAAAAAGGCCTGCCGTATGCCCAAGACCCTGCCATTTCACGACACTTAGCTTCTTTTTTAAGCCGACAGGTTGACGCTGCAGACGATGTTTTTGGAAACCTTTCAAGCGGAAATGAAGCCAAGTCTTTCATCAAACCATCTGCCATTCTATTTAATGGTGGGGTACTTAAATCTCCCGTTCTAGCGGACCGAATGCTATCCATTATCAACCAATGGCTTAGCGACGAAAATGTAAAACCCGCTCGCCTGTTAAGCGATGCTGACCTTGATTTAGGTGTCTCAATTGGCGCCAGTTATTATGGTTATGTCAAGCAAGGACAAGGTGTTCGTATTCGTGGTGGTTTAGCAAGTACTTATTACGTTGGTATTGAAAGTGCTATGCCTGCCATCCCCGGTATGGAAGCGCCTATAGAGGCCCTCTGCATCGCCCCTTTTGGTATGGAAGAAGGCTCCGAAGCAAAAGCCAGCGAAACTGAATTCGGACTGATTGTTGGCGAGCCGGTTCATTTTCGTTTCTTCGGCTCAAATATTCGTCGCCATGATGAAGCTGGTGTTCAGCTTGATTACTGGCCAGAAGGTGAACTTGAAGAGCTACCAGAATTACAAGCGACACTTCCAAGTGAAGGTCGTCGCATAGGGGAAGTCGTACCTGTTCATCTTGTTGCGAAAGTAACCGAGATCGGCACGCTTAAACTTGAAGCAATCGCAGTCACTAGTTCAGATAAAAACAGCGAAGCTGAACGTTGGCAAATTGAATTAGATGTACGAGATTAACTCTAAAGGCTACAAACAAACTACAACAAGTGTTACAAAATCTACAGGACAAATGAAGACTAATGGCTAGCAAGACTCCCGACTTCTTAATTGGTATCGACCTAGGCACCACCAATACTGTGGTGGCCTATGCAGACACTTCCAAACCTTTAAGCCCGGAGAACTGCAAAATTTTTGAAGTGGAACAATTAGTCGCTCCAGGTGAAGTAGCGAAACGACCACAGCTTCCTTCGTTTCGTTACCACCCAACCGAGGGCGAGCTTAATGAAAGTGACTTAGTATTGCCTTGGAGAGAAAAACTTGAAAATGACTTACCCCTTGTTGTAATTGGTGAGTGGGCAAGAGAGTTAGGCTCTAAAGTCGATGGTAGGCAAGTCGTTAGTGCCAAAAGCTGGCTGTCTCATTCCCAAGTAGATCGAAGCGCAGATATTTTACCTTGGGGCAGTGCTGATGGCGTTAGTAAAGTCTCTCCTATTTTAGCAAGCGCCAGCTATTTATTTCATATCCGTCAAGCATGGAATCAAGCCCACTCCAATGCATTGATCGAACATCAAGAAGTTGTCATTACCATTCCCGCATCATTTGATGAAAGCGCGAGAGCATTTACAGTAGAAGCAGCAAAATTGTCTGGTTTAAATAATATTTTATTATTAGAAGAGCCCCAAGCAGTTTGCTATGACTGGTATGCAAGACAAGGCGGATACGCACAGGCTCAACTTGCTAAAATAAAACTACTAATGGTATGTGATGTTGGTGGCGGAACAACAGACCTTAGTTTAATCAAAATTGATAAAAGCGAAGATGAGACTTTATCGCTCACGCGTGTTGGCGTGGGTAACCACTTAATGCTCGGTGGTGATAATGTTGATTTGGCTCTCGCACATACTGTTGAAAGGCTAATTAACGGTGAGCATCCCAACAAGAAACTAAGCACTGCAAACCTATCTCAACTCATACAACAAACTCGTAAAGCAAAGGAAAAACTTTTAAGCAACAACGCTCCTGATAGCGTAAAAGTTACTCTGCTTGGTAGTGGTGCAAAATTAATTGGTGGGGCGAAAAGCTATCAACTACAGCAACAAAAAGTTAGAGATATCGCTCTCGATGGTTTTTTCCCTTTAATTAATATTGATGAACAGCCGATCAAACGTCGTAGTGCTGTCGTTGAATTCGGTTTGCCTTACGCACCTGACCCTGCTGTCAGTAAATATTTGGCTCAGTTTATTAATCAGCATCAAACGGTTTGTCGAGAAGCTTTAAACATTACAGACCTTGAAAGAATAGCAACCCCCGATGCACTTCTTTTGAATGGGGGTGTTTTTAATAGCCCTACTTTAAATACACGAGCACAAGCCGTATTATCCCAATGGCAGGGTAGTGACATTAAACTATTGGAAAACAACACCCCCGACCTCGCCGTCGCTCAAGGAGCCGTTGCTTATGCTAAAGCCCGGCGTGGCGCTCAACTAAAAATTGGTGGTGGTTCTGCTCGTACATTCTTTCTGGTTTTAGATAAAAACGAAACATGCCGACAAGCTATTTGCATCATGCCCAAAGGCACCGAAGAAGATCAGGAATTTTTACTCAAAGAAAGGAATTTTTCCTTACGTTTGGGCCAACCTGTTCAATTCAACCTATTATCAACAGCCGGTGACGATCATTATCAGGCAGGAGAAGTTATTAGCGTCGATAATCAAGCCATCACTGATCAACATTTTGTTTCCCTACCGCCATTAATACTCGCCTTAAATTCAGACACTTTAATTGATTCAAATCTAGAGAGTTCAATAAAAGATCAGGAAATTGAAGTCTCCTTAGCGACCACTTTAACTGAAGTTGGCACACTACAACTTGATTGCGTTTCTAAAGAAAAACAGCGGTGGCATGTTGAGTTTCAAATCAGAAAGAATAATGCAACCTCTATATCTGACATCGAGCAATTACCGCCAGCATTCCCTGAAATTATAAAACTGCTTGGAACAGTATTCAGTAACAATAAAAAAGAGGCTGCCCCAAAAGCGATTAAGACCTTACGAATAGATATCGAAAAACGTTTAGGTAAACGAGAAAACTGGGAAGTACCACTGCTTAGAGCTTTGTTTGACCAATTTCTGAAAGGCAAAAAGAACCGGAAACACTCACAGGCTCATGAGCGAATTTGGTTTAACCTTGCAGGTTATAGTTTACGCCCTGGCTTTGGTTATCCTGCCGATGACTGGCGGATTGAACAAGTTTGGAAGTTTCATCAACAAGGTCTGCAGTTCGATAAAGAAACCCAAGGTTGGATAGGCTGGTGGACATTCTGGCGTCGTGCAGCAGGTGGTTTAAATGCACAACAACAAATAGCGCTTTATAAAGATATTGCTAAATTTATAAACCCTTCTGCGCTGACCAGCCGAAAACTACAAGCGGAAGCCAAGCAAAAATCTTATGAAGACATGGTAAAGCTTGCCGCCGCATTAGAGCATTTACCAATAGACGATAAAACCCAAATTTCTCAATGGCTATTAAAACGCTTGGAAAAACCAGCAGAAACTAAAACAAGCTGGTGGGCACTCGGTCGCATCGCCTCACGCATACCCTTTCATGGCAGTGCACATAACGTTATTCCGAAAGAAGAAATACACTCATGGTTGCCGCATTTACTAAGAGCTGATTGGAAAAAAGAACAGCATATTGCTTTTGCAACCGTACTAATGTCACGAATGAGTGGCGATAGAAGTAGAGACATCGATGAAAACTGGCGCAACAAAATAGTCAATAAATTAAATACTGTCAAAGCACCTGCTAGCTGGGTGGAAATGCTAGAAACCGTTAAAGAGCTAGATGAAAATGAGACTAAACGCATATTTGGAGAAGGCTTACCGCCTGGCCTGAAGTTACTTAACTAAATAAGACACCTATCGTTTTGAACCAAGATATTTCTTGCCTCTACTGTGGATAACAAAAAGGAATCCATTCTTACACTCTAACCTACACGAGTATAAAAATAGTCTATAATTAATCCCATCATCAGAAAAATTGGGCGTTTATGATGTACAGAGGGCTTATAGCTGGATTATTCCTGTCGTTGTTTCCTATATTGGCAGCTGGAACAACATTCAACATCGTTGGGGATGACGACTTCCCGCCATTCAGTTTCATTGACCAAAACCAACAAGCCAGTGGGATTGACATAGAGATTCTCCAAGAACTCTCTAAAAGGATGGGCATCAAAATAAATATTGAACTTGTCCCCTGGAAACGCCTTCTCCAGACGACGAAAAATGGCACAATTCTGGGAAGTTTTTCACTTTTTAAAACACCAGAAAGAGAATCATTTTCTCTTTTCACCCACCCTCTTCATTACAGCACATTTAAATTATTTACAGCTAAAAATAACATCATCAAGTTTGAAAATATTCATGATCTTTATGGTAAACGTATAGGTATAGAGGCTGGCTTTGTTATCAGTAATGAATTTGATGAAGCAAGCCGTCAAGGTTATATAAATCTTGTTGAGATTTTCAACTTTGATGACGCCTTTAGAAGGTTGGTTAAGGGAGGCATCGACGCATTTGTTGGAAACGATCTAGTAATCAAATATAAATTGAAAAATGAATATAACGAGAACAAAAGTATCTCTACTATCGTTTCGTTACCCAAACCTCTAAAAAAATCCAGAGGCGCTTTTTTAGTTCTGTCCAAGAAGTTCCCATTAGAAGACAAACTCAAATGGCAAGCTAAAATCACCGAGACCTTAAAAAGCATGGAAAAAGAAGGTGTAAGCCTAAATATAATCAAAAAATACATGCAATAAGAAGCTAGCCCTCAAACCTTAGCCTTTAACACCTTATGTACTTCTATTGCCGCATGCTCTCCAGAACGCACAGCGCCATCCATATAACCGCACCCAATCTCCGCACTTTCAGTGCCAGCCCAATGAATTCGCCCAACCGGTTTTCGTAATGCAGGCCCAGCGGTAGTAAGTATTCCCTTTGTCAGCGGTGTAATGCAACCAATACTCCACGGGTCTGTCGACCAATCTTTTTCAACATATCCGGTAGTATCAAGTGCTTTTGAGCCAAAATAACGACTTAGTTCCTGAGGAATTAAACGCACTCGATCTGTCTTGCTAGCCATTCCAGGTACTTCTGCTGCCGACAAAAAAGAAGTCAACACACCCAAAGATGCATCTTGCGGAGAGTTATCAAACACTAATTGCAAAGGAGAATGATCCGTCACAACATTTCCATTGAGACCAGCCTCACGCCAGAAAGGCTTCTTATAAATCACAGAATGTTTTATTAGTGGCAAACGTGTCAATCCTGCCCATTTTTTTACTAAGCTTTCTCTTTGAGCTGACAGACCCGTCTTAAAGTTGATACGAAGCGTATCGGCAGGAGACATAGCAACGACTACTCGCTCAGCCAAATACGTCCCTTTAGGTGTCTGCACTTCAACTGAACCTGTTGGATTATCACTAACAGAAATCACTGGTTCACCCAAATGGACTTTATCTCCCAAGTCTTTAGCTGCATTAATAGAGACCATTTGTGACCCACCTACAAAACGCAAATCCTGTAAGCCATTATCGTTTAAAGCAATTCCCAATAAACCGCCACTAGACTGAATATAATGCAAAAACCACAGTAGCGAAATCCGTTCTGGATAGCCTGACATTATCGCCCGCGTAATAATACGAAACGCATCAATCACCCAACTAGATGCACCTTCTTTTTTCAACCATGCAGCCAAAGTGATGTTATCTAAGTAATTCGCATTAATCGCCTTCCATGGTTTTCCTAAAGGCAAACTATCGGCCATGGACTGCAGTCGCCACGCTAAACGAGAAAAACTGAAGCCTTGTTGCAAACTCAATTCGGGCAGAAGCCCCTTGGACACCAAGCCCTGAATTTCATAAATGCCTGCTCCACTGTAATAAGCATCAAAGGTATCAACGCCAACTTCAGCGGCCAAGGCTGCGATTCTATCTTGACCTGGGCCAATCCACTCACCACCACCCTCAACAACATGCCCACCTGGTAGTGGTAAGTTAATCGTTCGGCCACCTACTCGGTCACGAGCTTCCAAAACAACTGAGTCAATTCCAAGGCGCTTCAAATTACGCGCGGTTGACAACCCAGCTAAACCGCCACCAATGACAAGCGCTGGCACTCGCTTCACCTTTGTTGATGCCCATAATAAGCTTGTTGGTAACATCCCTGTGGCCAATACTCCTGCGCCCAAACGTAAAAAATCACGACGATTATTCATCACTACTCTCCATCACACCCCTCTCGCCTAAGCACTGCCCTACAGCCAACCACTGGACAATCTCATTTTGCGTATTTGGGTTTATGGCATTCAAAACTGACATCATGCCCATATCCGCATCACCTCGAATATTTTGTTTAATTTCAGACATCCGTCTATCCAAATAAGCAGAGTGTTGACCACATAGCTTTGGCGCTAACAGCACATCATTTCCTTGTGCTGCACCACCATGACAAGCAGAGCAATAAACTTCGTAGTTCTTGTTTGACGAAACACCTTCATTAACACTTGGAAGCGAAGCAATATAGTTGGCGACTTGTGAACTTTCAACTTCACTCAGCGCGCGGGCAAAAGGAACCATGACAGGCAAAGTTACCTCGCCATCACGGAGTTTCTTCAATTTGTGCAACAATACTTTCTCACGCTGCCCTGCCAATCGAGGAACAAGGCCATCACTACGCCCACTGCCATCAGCCAAATGACATGAAGCGCAAGATTCGTAAACCATTGCACCCTCAATATTTATATTCTCAACCAATACCCAGGGTGACTCAGGTACAGTAGCGACAGAATCCGGGCTATCAATTTTTTCCGCACAACCTATACAAAAGACCAAGCTGATTATTAGCACATAAAAAAAATTAGCATTGAGCATGTCGATACCATCTCCCAAAAAACGTTGTAACCCATGCCTTTGGTAATAATTGAATGAGAGCCATTCCAACTCGATTAGAGAAGCCCGGTATACAGTTACTTTTACCCGCCAAGCAGGCATCAATACCTTTCTTTGCAACATATTCTGGAGATAAAACCATCGACCGTGGTATTTTTAATACATTCCCCTGATTCGGATTAGCAAGCATTTTAGTATCGGTATAACTTGGACAAACAACTGTTACACTGACACCTGTTTTCGCTGCTTTCATTTCATCAGCTAAGGCATGGCTAAACGATAAAACATAAGCCTTTGATGCCGCATAGATATTTTGGTTTGGAATAGCCATCCATGCGGCTGTAGAAGCTACATTTAGTATTCGGCCAGAACCCTGCCTGACCATTTCATTAACAAATAAATGCGTAATGGATGTTAAAGCAAGCACATTACACTGCAATAACTTTTCTTGACTGGCTAAGTCAATATCTTTAAAAAAGCCATTAAACAGCAGGCCTGCATTATTGATAAGCACATCAACCGATATTTTACGGTCATTCACTTCATCAAATAATTTCTGCGCTGCATTAGGACTAGCTAGATCACAAGAAATAATTTGAGTTTCAATATTATATGACTGCTCTAAGAACTTCGCAGAAGTTTGAAGCTTGTCCAAAGTACGAGCAACCAACAAAATATTATATCCTTTTGCAGCAAGCACCTTACAAAACTCAAACCCAATTCCTTCAGAAGCTCCGGTGACTAGTGCAAATTTTGTTTTCATGCTCTTAACCTTAGGTAGATACATACTCTTGAATGATTCAATTCTGAAATAATATAAAACGCAACATTCCGAAGAAATAACCTGAACAGCGTTCAGATTATGTTTTCTTTCTACTTTTAGCAACTCATTTATACTTATAAATTACAATTATTTAGCAAATGAGAAGTTCATCTCATCAGATAACTAGCAGGTAAAAGAGTGAATTGAAGGTCAAATCAAGAATTTTAAATAGAAATATACGAAAATTTAGAAAGCATTTCTTTAAAGCCAAAATATTTAAGCTTTGTAAAAACATCAAAACCTGTGAAATAGCGCATCAAGAATGCATTTTTTTGTGACTTGCATCACACTTTAATAGCGTTAAGCCTAGGCTTAAGCCCTTTGGACGATCTAATTAAGCCCCCCTACTCCCTACTATAGCTACATCAAGACGAAATGTGTTGAGCAAAAAACTTCAGGCCTTTTTGTTCAGCGTCATTTTAGACTGATAAGTTTTCAGAAAGTTTTTCCAATCTGGGCATCCCTACAAAAGCCCTACTTGTGAACGCGATAATTTGATATTTTCGGCATCAAATTATCGCTTTTTTTTGCTTAAAATTTGGGGAACTTAGTTTTCATGATTCAATAATCCGTTTATAGGGCGGTAATGAGTTGATCAACATGCTCCCATAACGACGCGTAATTAAGCGGTTATCTAAAATCGTAATCTGCCCTGTATCCTGCTCTGTTCGTATCAAACGGCCACAAGCTTGAATTAGTTTCAAACTGGCATCTGGCACTGACACCTCCATAAAAGGGTTTCGACCTTGCGACTCTAACCACTCGCTTATACTTTCTTCTAGCGGGTCGTTTGGGACAGAAAAGGGAATTTTTGCAATGACCACGTGTGTTAAATAGTCACCCGGTAGATCCACCCCTTCTGACAGGGAGGCCAATCCAAATAAAACACTTCGCTCCCCCTCATCAACTTTACTCTTATGACGTTTGACGAGCTCTTGTTTGCTGAAGTCATCTTGCGTCATGATATCTTCACGTAACTCCCGGTCCACTTGAAAATACACATCATTCATTTGACGGCGAGAACTAAATAAAACCAAAACAGCTTTATGTTCACCAATCCATCGAACCAGATTTGTTGAAATCTCATTGGTGTGAGCTTCAGGTTCACCCGCGGAAGCCCCCATATTTGGAATTAATAAGTTAGCGACATTTTGAAAATCAAAAGGACTTTGAACCTGATGGTAAACACTTTCTTTCGGCAAACCGGCCTTTTGACTTAAACGATCAAACTTTCCAATTGCTGTTAGCGTTGCAGAGGTTAAAACAGCAGCGAAGCACTTTTTCCAAAGCTCTTCGTGTAAAAGTCCACCCGCACTTAGTGGACTGCCATAAAGCATAATATCAGACTGATTTTCATATTCTCGGTAAACGAGCCAGCGAGCATTCGGTACACCGCCCTCTTTTTGCTCTTTTCCATAGAACATCCATAAAGCATGAAGGTTTTCAGCTCGATTACACAAACTACCAAACACAGGAAACCATTGCTCCCCTTCTTCACGCGACAAACCACAATCGGACTTTTCGTCGACAGCTTTTGTGACTTCCGAGCGAATGTCATCCAATAAGCGACAAAGGCTCGCAAACATCACTTTCAATTCACCCGCCATTTCCAATAATGCATCTGGAATAATGGCCTGTTTAAAACGATAGCGCCTAACACCGCCCGCTTCTTCCTCATCCCAATCAATGGTTTCAATTAAATAATCATACGTTCGGGTTAGCCATTCATGTAATTTGGTTGATACATCTGAGATATCAGCAATATGGCGACCCAAGTAGTTACCTTGACCAAGATAAGGCGAAAACTCGACCATCACTTTGCTTAAAGATTTCAACCATGAGTCTGCACTTTTGAGACCACCGTTAACCGTAAAATGGTTTAAAGCTTTATCAGCCAGATGATGTGCTTCATCCAAAACAAGAATAGAAGATTCAGGTGAAGGTAATAATACACCGCCACCTAATGCTAAATCAGATAATAAAAGGTCGTGATTGACAACAATCACATCGGCCTCATCCCAAGTTTTTCGGGTTTCATAATAAGGGCAAGAGTTAAAATAGCTGCACCGGCGTTTTGCACATTGCTGATTATCAGTTGACAATGACCGCCAAACATCATTTTCAATCACGCTTTCCCAGGTGTCACGATCGCCATCCCATTTGCCAGATGCATAACTGGAAAGGAAAATCTCAAGCTCAGACTTATCGACTGTTTGCTCGCTGCCTTGCATCATAAACAAAGGCAGTGCAGTTTGTTCACTCCCTGAATTTTCAAGCTGCTGGTCTAATTTGCTCAAGCAAACATAACGTCCTCGACCCTTGGCTAAAGCATAATTGAATTTAAGGCCGGAATATTTTGCAAGCTCAGGTAAATCTTTACTCATAACCTGCTCTTGTAAAGCAGTCGTTGCGGTGGAAATAATAACCGTACGGCCTTCTTCCAATGCCAAGGGTAAAACTGAAATAGAATAGGCTAAAGTTTTCCCTGTTCCAGTACCCGCCTCAACCACACACACTGCTGGGGGTGACTTGCGTAAACCCTGGTCATTTTCTTTGATCGAACCTAAGTATTTAGCAATTTCCGCAATCATTACTCGCTGGCCATACCGAGGCCGAAAGCCTTCTCGGTCAGTAAATTTGCGGTAAGTTGTTTGAATTAGTTTTTTCTGGCTTTCAGTGAGCATAAAACGAGGTTTCGATCGATATTTGTTTAGGAGTAGGTTCGAGATCTAGTGTAAAGCTTTACGGTACTGACTGGGTGAAACCGCCATCACTTTCCTAAAGACTCTCGAAAAATATAATGGGTCATCATACCCCAACTGGAAGGCAATATCTGCAATGCGAAGATGAGAACTTTCCAATAAAAAACAAGCTTGCTCGATTTTTAACTGAATAAAATGTTGTAAGGGAGAGTAACCGGTTAATGCCTTATATTTTCGATTAAAATGATACTTTGATAATTTACTTATTCTCGCCAAGTCATCCAAGCTTAATTGCTTATGTAGATTATCTCGCATGTACTCCCGAATCTCAGAAACACTTGCCTCTGACAAAATAGTCCTTATTGGTGAACTTATACTCTGTCGATAGAGCGGTTCTATTAACGCTAAAGTATGGCGCAAATGGTTCGCCACATGGATATAATCCGAAATATTATACGCTTTACGTACAGTACGTATAAGACTACTGAAGCTATTCTGCAGCGTTAAATCATTTGAGCCATGAAGAATGGGGTTATTCGCCCTTAAAGGCATTTGTTGATAGAAATTCGAAGCATGGTCACCACGAAAATGACACCAGAATAATGTCCAGGGTGACTTATCTTGAGATGCATATCGATGTTTTGACCCTGGAGGCAACACAATCAAATCACCACTTACTACTTGGCCTTGATATGACTCTGTCACCAATTCACCCGCCCCCGAAGCACAGTAAAGCATAATAAAGTCATCATGGCCTATACGTCGCATTTGATGGTCATAAGCACGAGGATAATAACCTAGAGCAGTAGGAAAGCAATCTCGCGATAAAACATGATGTTCCATGGCCGACAACATATCGTCCGGCACCAAAATACGAAATGCTTCTTCAGATAAAGGCCACGTGGACGGGTCGCTCATTAAATTACCGATACAAGAAAGTAGAAACCCAACCTTATAGCAATATTATCCATATTACCCGCAATTTATGCAATTCAATTTAGACCAGATGCGAGTAATGTAATAAGCATAAAACAACTACGCGGATAACAGCATGACAACACAAGTTCCTTTACTCATTAACGGTGAATTCATTCAGAGCAAAAGCTCAGAAACCCTCCCTGTCTTGAATCCAGCGACACAAGCAGTATTAGCTGAAGTGCCCTTAGCAACTGAACAAGAGATAGAAACAGCCGTCGAAGGCGCAAAAGCAGCCTTTGAATTGTGGCGACATACTCCGGTCACAGAACGCGCCCGCCTCATGCTTCGTTATCAACATTTACTTAAAGAGCACCAAGAAGAAATTGCTGCCATCTTGGCTGAAGACACAGGAAAAAACCTTGAAGATGCCATGGGTGATGTATGGCGGGGTATCGAAGTTGTTGAGCATGCCTGCAATATCCCTTCTTTACTCATGGGTGAGACAGTAGAAAATGTTGCTAGAGGTGTCGATACTTATAGTATTACCCAACCTTTAGGTGTCACGCTGGGCATTACACCATTTAATTTTCCTGCAATGATCCCTCTATGGATGTTTCCCCTAGCGACCGCTTGTGGCAATGCCATGATACTAAAACCTTCTGAGCAAGTGCCTTTAGCAACCGTTCGTTTACTAGAGTTATTTCAAGAAGCAGGAGCACCAGCAGGTATAGTACAACTCATTCATGGTGGAAAGGAGCAGGTTAATCAACTATTAACCCATCCCGATATTCAAGCCACTTCATTTGTAGGGTCAGTACCTGTCGCGAAACATGTATACCAAACAGCGACACAACAATTTAAACGCGCCCAATGTTTCGCGGGTGCAAAAAACCACATGGTCGTACTGCCTGATGCAGATAAAGACACCGTGATGAATGCCTTAGTCGGTGCAACAGTCGGGGCTGCTGGGCAGCGCTGTATGGCTATTAGTGTGATCGTTTTTGTGGGCGAAACCATTCAATGGGCGAACGAATTAGCGGAACGTTTGGCTGCGATAAAACCTAATATTTGGAATCACCCAGATGCCGCATTTGGCCCGCTTATAAATCAAGCTGCTGTCACTCGTGTCAACAAACTTATCCAAAGCGGTATTGATCAAGGTGCAAACTGTATGATTGATGGACGAGGTATCGAAGTTGAAGGCTACCCTGATGGTAACTGGGTCGGCCCTACCTTATTTACGGGTGTGACGACCAACATGGACATTTATAAAGAAGAAATCTTTGGCCCAGTTGTTTCTTGCATCAATGTCGACTCACTCGATGAGGCTTTAACGCTTGTTAATGAAAACCCTTATGGTAACGGCACTTCAATTTTCACCACGTCAGGTGTACATGCACGAAAATATCAGCATGAAGTTGAAGTTGGCCAAGTGGGTATCAACCTGCCAATTCCTGTGCCACTACCCTTCTTTTCGTTTACGGGTTGGAAAGGGTCATTTATGGGAGACTTGCACGCCTATGGAAAACAAGCGGTACGCTTCTATACTGAAACAAAAACCGTCACTGCCAGTTGGAAAGAAGCATCGACACAAGCACCTAACATGTCTATTTCTCTGAAATAAACGATGCCCTTATAAGGTATGAGACAAGTATGAATTACGACCTGACTGAAGACCAATATGCCTTTCAGCAAACTGCACGAAAGTTTGCCCAGCAACAATTATCGCCTTACGCGAAAGAATGGGATGAACAGCAAACCTTCCCTAAAGCCACGTTTATTGCAGCAGGCAAACTTGGATTTATGGCCATGTATATTCCTGAGGAACATCATGGCATTGGTCTTGGTCGATTAGATAGTGCCATTATTATGGAAGAATTAGCGAGTGAATGTACGTCTACTGCGGCATTCATTAGTATCCATAATATGGCATTTAATATGTTGGCACGTTACGGACAGTCATCCTTGCAAAATGTATGGTGCGCTGATCTGGCGTCTGGTCAAAAGCTGGTTAGCTATTGTTTAACAGAACCGGGCGCAGGGTCAGATGCTGCATCACTCACAACCAGAGCTGAAAAAAAGGATGATCATTACTTATTAAATGGCGCCAAAGCTTTTATTTCTGGCGCAGGGGAAACAGACTTACTCATCGTCATGGCGCGTACCTCTGCTGATGGCTCAAAAGGCATTAGTTGTTTCGCAGTACCCGCTGACACCGCAGGCATAACTTATGGAAAGAAAGAACAAAAACTTGGCTGGAGCAATCAACCCACTGCTTTAATAAATTTTGAAGATGTGCGTATTCCACATGACCACCTACTCGCTGAAGAAGGCCAAGGTTTTAAACTAGCAATGGAAGGCTTGGATGGCGGGCGTATCAACATTGCAGCCTGCTCACTCGGTACGGCAAGAGCGAGCCTTTCGCTGAGTACGCAATACGTTAAAGAGCGCAAACAGTTCAACCATGCAATCAGTGAATTTCAAGCGACACAGTTTAAATTGGCTGATATGCTGACCGAATTAACGGCCGCACGACAAATGATCCGTTTAGCCGCTTATAAATTAGACACAAATCATTCAGAAAAATCGACGTACTGTGCCATGGCAAAGCGCTTTGCTACGGATCTTGGTTTTCGTATTTGTGACGAAGCGCTCCAGCTTCATGGTGGTTATGGCTACATTAAAGAATACCCGATCGAACGCCATTTTAGAGACACTCGTGTTCATCGGATCCTGGAAGGCACGAATGAGATTATGCGACTCATTATTGCAAAACGTCTATTAGCAGATGAAAATTTAAACCTGCTCGATTAATACAGTTTTTTACTCACAAGGTAACCCAAATGACCAATACAGTACTTTCTACAACGGATAAAATTCAAGTTCAAATATTGAATCATACAGCCCAAATTACCATCAACAACCCACCAGCTAATACTTGGGATATGGAAAGTTTAACGGGCTTTCGGAAAGTAATTGATCAGCTTAACAAAACACCTGAAATTACTGCCATCGTCATACATGGCCAAGGGCAAAAATTCTTCTCTGCCGGAGCAGACCTAAACCAGTTTGCTGATGGCGACAAAACAAAAGCAGCCGATGTAGCCAAATATTTTGGCGAAGCATTCGAAGCTCTGGCTAATTTCAATGGCATCTCCATTGCAGCCATCAATGGGTATGCCATGGGCGGTGGATTGGAGTGTGCATTATCTTGTGATATGCGAATCATTGAACAACAAGCACAAGTAGCCCTACCTGAAGCAAGTGTTGGCCTACTTCCCTGCGCTGGAGGAACGCAACGTCTACCTTGGATAGTGGGTGAAGCCTGGACCTGCAAAATGATTTTATTAGGCGAACGAATGAATGCAGAAACAGCCGTACAAACAGGCTTAGCGATTGAACAGGTTGAAACAGGCCAAGCACTTGAGCACGCTTTAGCGCTTGCTGAGAAAATTAACCGTCAAAGCCCTGATGCCGTTCGAGCTTGTAAACGACTATTAAACAAGGCCCGAGAATCTGCCATTCAAACAGGCCTCGAAGCAGAGCGAAGTGAGTTTGTTGGTTTAATTGGTGAAAAAAACCAACTCGAAGGCACTAATTCATTTTTAGAAAAACGAAAGCCTGAATGGTTACACTAAGCTAATCGCTACAGAATCAACGTCTTTATATCACACGAGAAAGGTCAAATATGAGCCAAGACACCAATACAGAAACCTTAATTGTCAGCGAGCTAGAAGCCAGTACTGGTAAAATTGGGGTAATCAAGCTTAATTCTGAGAAGACCTTAAATAGCTTAACCTTATCGATGGTGAAAGGCATGTCATCTCAACTTTCTCAGTGGGAAGATGATCAGGATATTGCCATCATTATATTAATGGGTAGTGGCGATAAAGCATTCTGTGCAGGCGGTGATGTTCAGGAGTTATATAAGTCAGCCGTATCAACCCCTGGTGGCCCGTGCATACAAGGCGAAGCCTTTTTCCAACAAGAATACCAATTAAATTACCAGCTCCACACTTACTCAAAACCTGTCATTTGCCTTGGAAATGGTATTGTAATGGGTGGCGGCTTAGGTCTTATGGCTGGCGCAAGTCATCGCATAGCAACGGAATCAACCCGTATTGCCATGCCGGAAATTTCGATTGGTTTGTTCCCTGATGTTGGCGGCACTTATTTTTTAAACCAAATGCCTTATAACCTCGGCGTATTCTTTGCTTTAACAGGCGCCAGTATTAATGCCCGTGATGCACTTTATACAAAATTAGCTGACTATGTTATTCCATGGTCGGCACATTCTGAACTATTACAAAACCTTCAAAAGGTAGATTGGCTGCCCTCAGATAACCATACACTTGTTGATGAACAAATTGACGCAATATCCATTAAAGAAAAATCATTAAAACAATTAATGACCTCTGAAATTCAAACACACCATGCACTTTTAGAGTCAATTTGTTTACATCAATCTCTAGCAGAAGTTTTATTTGAAATCAGTCAATACAATGAAGAAGACCGCTGGTTCAATAAAGCTCAATCAGCGATCAAGCATGGTTCGCCATTATCATCCGTTTTGATTTATGAACAATTAAGGCGCCACCGTCATTCAAATTTAGAAACTGTTTTTCTATCTGAATTTCAACTCGCTACTAACATTATTCGTTACCCAGAGTTTGCTGAAGGTGTTCGCGCATTACTGATTGATAAAGACAAATCACCCAATTGGACGTTTAAACATTTCAGTGAAATCCCTTGCTCTTCTCTTGAGCAATTCTTTTCAGCTCCATGGAAAAAGAACCCACTTGAACTGGGTCGAACAAAACAACAATAGGACAACGATCATGACAACAATTGCATTTATTGGGCTCGGTAACATGGGCGCCCCTATGGCCTCAAACCTACTCAAAGCTGGCCATACAGTACGCGTATTTGACTTAGTACCCGAAGCGCTTCAAAAATTGGCAAATGAAGGGGCTTATGCCAGTCAATCCGCTCAAGATGCTTGCCAAAATGCTGACGTAATTATCTCTATGCTGCCCGCAGGGAAACATGTTTCAGGCTTGTATCTGGGAAATAAAGAAGGCGAAGGTGGATTACTGAATAGCTTAAGCAATAAACCACTCATCATTGATTCATCCACCATTGACGCCGAAACGGCTCAAAGCATTCACGAAGCTTGTGAGAAATTAGATTTAGACATGGTTGATGCGCCCGTTTCCGGAGGGGTTGCCGCAGCGAAATCTGGTAACCTGACATTCATGTGTGGCGGTTCAACACAATCATTCGAACGCGCGCGAATCGTGTTAGCAGACATGGGCCTCAATATTTTCCATGCAGGTGACAACGGCTCAGGGCAAGTAGCAAAAATGTGCAATAACATGTTATTAGCCATTCACATGATTGGTAGTTCGGAAGCATTAAAGCTCGGCACTAAAAATGGTCTGGACCCCAAAATACTGTCCGACATTATGCTTGCAAGTTCTGGCAGTAATTGGACTTTAGAAAAATATAACCCCTTCCCGGGAGTTATGGAAAACAGCCCTGCATCCAATGAATACCAACCGGGCTTCATGGTTGACTTAATGGCCAAGGACCTCGGCCTTGCACTGGATAATGCCACAACAACAAACAGTAGTACGCCACTAGGAAAACTTGCCTTGGAAATGTATCAACAAAAACAAAATCAGGGTGATGGTAAAAAAGATTTCTCTAGCATTATAGAGTTGTTATAAAGCTAGGCTAAAAAAGCATAGCCTCTGGGTTTAATTCACGCCGAAATGATTGTAGAACACAGTTATTACGGCGTCTTAAACTAAAACTTATATGAAACACTACCACTCAAGTTACTGTATTCATTACGTCCAACACGAATAGCACGCTTGTCTTGAGATACATCAAAATAACTTATGCCAAGACGTAGCTTTGAAGAAATAAAATATCCTGCATTGATAGTCAAGTAATTACCATGGGCATCATAGTTGTAATCCAATAGTTCGTAGCGCACACCAATTTCAGCCTTCACTGTTGGGTAGTACGTCAAACTGAATGCTTTAATCTCCTCTTTTTCAGAGATAACATTTGCATTTCTGATGGTGCCATTCACGACTTCAAGGTCAACATGTTCAGAGTCGATCTCCGTATACTGAAAACCCACTTCAACAAACCCAAAGTGCTTTGTATTGTATAAATAGAGCAAGCCCAAACCCGAGCTATCAACCAAATCATCTTCTTTAAAGCCATATAAACTAAGGTTCTTATTGATAAACCATCCTACAGCCATGTTTTTAATATACCTCCTATCTGCCCCCCCTTTTCCACTGGTAAATTCAACCGTTGACGTACCCACTCGTGTATAACCAAATTCAAGCCAAAGGGGTAGATCTTCTTTCGCAAGTCGCAAACCTATATTTGACGTATGGCCATCAAACTTTTTCAAAATTCGCCCACCGGCAATCACATTAAGGTCTGTAACACGTGATTTTGAGGTACCTAAAAACAAACCTGATGTACGAGAATAATATGGCGCGAGGGTGTAAGGTACGAATCCGTCTAGTTTTATTGGTTCAATATAAGCTGCAGCACTCAAACCATAAGCCTCGCCTTCACCGCTCCAGTCATACTCTACATCTGCACCATAAGCACTAAGAGAAAACTGATAGCTTGAATCTGCCGATACTGACAGACTTAAAAAAATGGAACATATAAAGAAAATTACTAAAGATATATTCGATTGATGACAACCAAACATCTGGTCTTCATTACTGCAAAACATCATTAATTTCTCTCAAGAAAATCAAAGGAGTGCTATTCTGCCAAACTAATTACAAGAGGCCAAATATGATTATTTAAAATAAAGTTTATATTTGAACAAACCCGAATATAAGCCATGAAATGGCTAATAACACCCAAGGTAACCAGTGTTGTTTTACTAAAATAGTTTCTATAGTCTCCGGATCAACCGCATTTTCTTTAGACCTTTCCAGAGATTTAAGTTGCTTGTTCAAATCTCTGGCTTTGGATTTATGCTGCTTCTTATATTGTTCAATCCCCTTTTGAATACCTTGAGCAATCAATTTGGTTTGCTCTTTAGTCTGCCCTTGCTTTTGGATTCCGCGTGCAATTTTAATTGCCTCTTCCTGATTTTTCTCAGTCGCTTCAGGGTGACGTTTAGAATACTTTGCCATCTTAATTTAATTCTCAGGAGTTATTTTCAAATGACTATATAATAAAGTCTGTAACGAGCCAAACCAAGTCTCTAATGGTTAACCCTGAAGTGACCAGATGTTCACGGTTTCGACAAACCCACATCACTCTGCTGTATTGATGCGCCACAGTCTAATAGAACTTGTAAACGGGTACACCGGATAAGTCTAATTAGAGCTATTTCCAGCCCCACTGACTATAAACTAAACACAAGACAAAAAAGGATGCATTACTAATAGGGGAGTCTTTGTCAAAGGCATAGCCGTGTTTAACTTTACGCTTACACCCATTATTCGACTTCAAAAGCTTTATTATTTCTTTAATAAAATGAAGCTAGGTTTCAGGCGATTGATACTAATGACAAAAAATAAGATTGTTTTTTTCTTCGCCAATATACTGTAAGGGAATACGACATAATCACTGAAACAAGCTAGCTTGAGCCCGAGATGTGAAAAGATAGATTATTTTTAGCTCACAGATTAGAGTGTTTAATTTCAAGTTAATAAGCATAACGACACCCAGTTGTTATGCACACTCTGACCTATAGAACCTTGCAAACCAAGTCATTTAAATATTTCTAGTCGCTACTAGGCTTACTATTACTATTGAGATTAATTTGTTTTCGGCCAATCATACTTTCCTGTCCGCTAACACCAGACTTAACCTGTTCGATAGTGCCGCCACCTTCAAGGAAGGACTTAACCTGATCATCGATAGAACTAGAAGTTTCTGTTGCTGCTGGTTGTTTCTTTTTTGCTGGAGCTCTAAGTTTTGTAGCCATGGTAGTCATTTCTTAATAAGTGATCGTCCATTGTACACTATTAAGATCATTTAAGCGCTCAGAGAGAATAGGTAGTATATCCACACACCATCTACAGATAAATCACTTAACTTTAAAATTAATACCCCAAGATAATGACCCATTCAAGCCTCACCATATTCGCGCTCGCTGAAAAAATTAATAGCACGACGCAAAAAATCTATCGAGACTATAACCAGAAAAATCGCTGATTTCACTGAGGACCCTTTAAATTTATCTTAGGCATCCGAAGCTCCCCCGAATGTAAACAGTTGTAAAACGGTTTGACTTCACTCACGCATTCTTTTAAATTACCACCCAGCTGAAAAGAAAGTCTTTGTATATATTTTTATGTTCGCCGTGTTATTCGTAATTCCTCGTCCTGAAGTATCAAAGTTCTAGTCTGTTTTTTATGCTATTCGTGCCTCTTGAAGGCATATTTATTTTTTAAATTTCAGGATATTATTATGTCTAATACTGTAAAAGGTACTGTTAAGTTTTTCAATGATTCTAAAGGTTTTGGATTTATCGAGCAGGAGTCTGGTCCAGACGTATTTGCTCACTTTAGCGCAATTTCTGGCGACGGTTTCAAAACTTTAGCTGAAGGTCAAAAAGTTGAGTTCACTGTAACTCAAGGCCAAAAAGGCCCTCAAGCTGAGAACATCGTAGCTGTATAATACAGTTAAGCTGTAGCGGTTAGATTTAAAAGGGTATGCCTTATCGGCATGCCCTTTTTTCGTTTAAAAACAGCGATTAATATGACTACAATGAAACTGCCTAGTGTTATACACACCCAATCCTCATCATTGAATCAATAAACGTTACACCTCAAACTGAATACAGCTTGCTTACCACTTTACGATAGAGACAAAACATGAACCCAGATACGCTAGAAAGCATACTAAATTTTAGTTGTGAAGAAAGGTATGATTACTTTTTAAGTAAAGTTGGTGAAGAGAAAGAAGTTTGGATACTGGTTAATGAAAACAGTCAATTTTTAAAAATATATGCTGAAGAAGAGAAGTTTGAATATTTACCAGTTTGGCCAGAACAAGATTTCGCTATTGAATACAATAAAGGCACTAAGGAACTTTTCCCAAAAAGCATTTCCCTACCTGAGCTGTTTAAAAAATGGATTCCAGGTCTGAAAAAAGATGGCCTTGAGATAGGCGTATTTCCTGGACTAGACGCTGACGTGTGGATCACCGAACCATCAGAACTACAGAGCGACCTTCAAGATGAACTTTCTGCACTCTAAAGTAATACAGGATTATAATTACTAACTAACATAAAGCTGGGCACCCGTCATACCCCAGTCGTTGAAACCTGCACCACTATTCAAAACCTGAAAATTCAGCTTGATATTCTAGGCGACGATTTTATTGAGCAAGTAGATTTACAAAAGTATGCTGTTATACTCGCGTCATCTTTCCTTCTCTCGCTCTGTTATTAACTATACCTACATAACCTGCAATAGCAGCCAGCATCGGCGCTAATAATCATAAACCGAGGTTTTATATGTCATTTTCAAAACTTGGACTAAGTGATCCTATCTTAAAAGCTATAGCAGATATCGGCTATAAAACGCCCACCCCTATTCAGAAAAAAGCGATACCTGCAATTTTATCAGGTAAAGATCTCGTCGCAGCATCACAGACAGGCACAGGTAAAACAGCCAGTTTTGTATTGCCTATACTAGAGAAACTAGATACTGAACATACACGCAGGGCCAAGCGAATAAGAGCACTTATTATTTCACCTACCCGAGAGCTAGCTGAACAAATTGAAACAAATGTGGCCCAATACGGTCAATATTTAAACCTGACGTCAATGGCGATGTATGGTGGCGTAGATGCGGACCCGCAAAAACAGCGCCTCATTGAAGGCGTAGATATTCTAGTCGCCACACCAGGAAGGCTCTTGGAAATGATTTATCAGCGTGCACTGCACTTTGATGAACTAGAAATTATCGTCATGGATGAAGCCGATAGAATGCTCAACATGGGCTTTATTGATGATATCAATAAGATCATTGATCGCCTGCCAGAAGATCGTCAGAGTTTGTTATTTTCTGCCACCCTGACAAAGGATGTGCGTTTTTTAGCGAAGACTGTAAATAATGATGCTCTTGAAATAACAATTTCCCCTAAAGCTACGGCAGCTCCTAGCATTGAGCAATGGTTGATCACCGTAGACAAAGATACCAAGTCGGCACTGCTCAGCCACTTAATTAAAGAACAACAATGGGATCAGGCTCTGATTTTTATCGAGAAGAAACACGGCGCAGCCAAACTCGTCAGCCAGCTTGAAAAGCGCGGCATTAAAGCCGAATCAATACATGGTGATAGAAGCCAAGCGATGCGCGCAAAAATATTGAGTGACTTTAAGTCAGGGGAGATTAAATTTCTAGTCGCCACAGGGGTTGCCGCTCGTGGTATTGATATTGGTGAACTGACACGTGTTGTTAATTATGACCTGCCATTTAGACCCGAAGAGTATATACACCGCATTGGGCGTACAGGCCGAGCAGGCGCCACGGGAGAAGCCATCTCTTTCGTAGCCATGGGAGATTTTAAAAACCTTTGTGCCATCGAAAGCCGTTTAGGCCATATTATTACGCGAAAAGAAATTGAGGGTTTTCCTGTTAGAAAGACCGTTCCTGTTTCGATTCTGAACTATGTACCAAAAAATAAAAAAATAGCTAACAAACCCAGCAGTCCTAAAAGTCATGGCACAACAAAGGAAACAAGCAATCGTAAAAACAAAAGTACAAAGAAGAACCCTAATAAAGAGACTAATAAGGTCAATCAACATATATGGGGAAAATGAGTCTCGAAAAATCAATGCTTGGTAACTTGAGAAGGAAATATCCTTAAGGAGAAAAAACCTTCTCTGAAGCTTGAATCAAATTAATATTGGCCTTACAGAAATAGGTAATATTAGCGGCCCGCTGAATCTTTCCAGACATAGATATCAAATAGGTTTTCGGTCATTTAGAGCAAAGAAACCCTTACCTAAACGGTAGAGCACCCAAAGACCAACAACAAGCATTAAAGGAATACCTACAACCATTCCGATCACCGTAATAATCAACAACCATGCAACAGCAAGCCAAACTAAAGCAGACCAAAACGTGTTAATTAGCCAATTAAAGTGCGAGTACAAATAGGTATCCGAAGCATCTTTCCGCCAGATATAACTCATTAATAATGCAATAATCGAAGGCCAGCCAGTTAAAAATGCCGTAATGACAAGTGCTGGTGAAAGCAGCCCGTTTAACGCACTGAAAATATGCAAAGCATATATTATATAAATAATTTTTAAGTGGGATGGTGTGGGAGTTCGAGTTGTATTCGCCTGCATTTATCGATCCAAATTCAATGAGTAAAGTTTTTAACACTTTCAGTATTAGCGTTCATCTTTTGGGGACTCCATTACCACCAAGGTTTGAATTGAGTTTACTTGCGGTATTTCTCCCAGAACATCTGAATGAAAACGCTTGTAAGCTGTTAAGTCGGTTGTCTCAACTCTAAGTAAATACTCTTTTTCCCCAGTGACGTTATGACACTCTGTGACTTCATTAGCCACCTTAATATGTTCTTCAAACTCCAGTTGCGACTTTTTGCTATGGTTCGATAGCCCGATCGTGACATACGCGACAAAGTGAATCCCCAACTTGTTCGGATCGAGTACCGCGCGATAGCTCTTTATTACACCATTACGCTCAAGATCTTGTACTCGACGTAATGTCGCTGAAGGAGAAAGTCCAATACTCTCAGCAAGCTCGACATTGGACAATCTTCCATTAAACTTCAGCTTACGCAATATTCTTTCGTCAAATTGATTCATATCCAAACAATATTGTTAATTAGGCTATTTTAAAGCAAAGATAGGTACAAAATTTACGTCATATTTCACTAAGATACAAGGAAAGAAAACAAACATAAGGTGGTAACAAAATGGAGTCCCAACAACTCTTAGGATTAATGACTTTTGCGCTTGTTTCGACCGTTTCGCCTGGCCCTAATAATATTATGCTGATGACTTCAGGCGCCAATGTTGGTTTCATACGTACGATTCCTCACATGCTTGGCGTCGTATTGGGGTTTAGTGTAATGGTAGCCCTGATTGGTATCGGGTTAATGGAAATATTCACCACATACCCTGTGGCCCATCAAATATTGAAGTCAGCTTGTATCGTATATTTAATTTATCTGGCTATGAAGATTGCCATGAGTCGACCAGCAAGCAATAACTCATTAGATGACTATAAACCCTTGAGCTTTTTGGCAGCTGCCAATTTTCAATGGATCAACCCAAAAGCCTGGTCGATGGCATTCACGGCTGTTAGTGTTTACAACGTTTCTGCTACTTGGCACGGCATCTTGCTTGTATCTCTAGTATTTGCCGTAATTAATATACCTTCAGTAAGTATTTGGACCTATGCTGGCCAACAACTTCAAGTTTTCCTGAGTAGCCCATCAAAAACAAAGTACTTCAACTATTGTATGGCAGGACTACTACTGGCATCCACGCTTTTGATGATCGTTTAAACCCACAAGCATTTATTTTTGGGCGACAATAGATAAAGAAAAATTGGTCTGAAATAGAGGCCTGCATCCTTACCTTTGACTGCTCGCGCTGAGAATGCTTTCCTCTGGGAAAAAAGGCTGGGCATGTTTGCATCTTCACATTTACTAAAATAGTTTAAAAACTGCTTAATTCTTTTAACTCAACTCTGGCTTAACTGTGCAGTTACGCCCTCCTTGTTTTGCTTTGTACAGGTTTTGATCTGCAAGTTTGATCACATCTTTTGTACTTAAACCTGCCCCTGAATTTGAAATGCCGATACTGATGGTTACAGAGATCGAAGTTTCTTTAGCATCTTTAGTATTCCCTCTCTGCTCTTTTCCTTTTATTTTGTCCGGTTCTCGATCATCGCTTCGCAAGGTCATCTTATAGTGTTGTATCGATTCTCTCACTGCTTCCAGATGCACATAACACCCATTGGCATCACTACGATTAAAGATCACCATAAACTCTTCACCACCGTAACGGAATGCCTTCCCTCCTCCAGTAACCTGATGAATTCTACTTGCGACCATTTTGAGTACCTGATCTCCCACATCGTGTCCGTAGGTGTCATTGAATTTTTTGAAGTGATCCACATCAAGCATCGCAACGGCATAACGTTTACCTAAAGTGGGTAAATAGTCCTCCATTGAACGTCGACTTGGAATACCCGTTAAGGCATCCATATACGTCACCTGATAATTACTTTGCTGAAAAAGTATAAACAAGGCTAACAAAAGACCGGTAAAACCAAGTGATGAAACTTCTGATGTCGCAAAATCCACAAACACGACAAAACCTACGAACCATGTAAGAAGTAATGCGTATTCAGCCGCACTTCGTTTCCATAAAGCGATCAAACCCAGAACCAATAACGTCACTCCATGACTAAGCAATATTAAACTTGTCAGCCAATAATGTTCAGTAAAGGTAAAATAATCAGGAAGTTTAATTTCTTGCCATATAAGCATCCAGGAGGACGTGCTCCCCCAAAGCCATAGCATTAAGTCTCCTGCGCCCAAAACCAGTAAGAAAACAAAGCCTAAACGTGTCATCAAACCTTTCTCAGGCATCAACGCACTGAACATTAACTGACAACAGAACAAGATATTCACCCCGACAAACAGGCTTTGTATCTCCGGCTGACTCAAAGGTGATTGCAAGCGTGTACGTATGAACCAGTAAACAAATAAAGTAATCACAATAGGGGCGATAAAACGGCTTCGGTTAAACATCGCCGCAAAACATAACAGCACGCCCCCCATTAGATAAGGCATCGCTCTGAGCACGTTAATGTCAATCAAACCCAGAACAGAAGAGTCCACCAATGCGTAGGAAAACACGACCAGTAAAAGAGGGGAAATACGCCAAATAGTCGAAAATATAGACACTGCATCAACTTATAATTAAGGAAGGTGTTTATAGTGTAGACGAGTTACTTTGAATATATCGAGCTTATTTTCCAGAATTTTCTTAAGGCTATTAACCTGAGCCACCTTATTACAAACCGATACAAGCAGTTACCCCTTTACAACTAAATGTAACCCTGTTTACAGGATATTCAACTACAATTTCGCTCGTAATTTTGGCACATAACATTGAACTAATATTTAGTTAAACCAATATTGAATCAAACCAACACTGGAGATCTGAATGATTAAATCCTTAACCAAAATGTTAAGTATTTCGTTAGTAGTTTTATCAAGCCAAACTTGGGCTGATGCCTTAATGACCAAGTCGCAATATGCTGATTACAGTGTTTTATACCAATGCGCAGATATAAATTTCCATAGTGACATCATAAAGAAAGAAGCGGAGTTAATTCGTATTGAAGAAAGTTTTGGCTTAAACGATGACAACTTCGATGCATTTGACGAACTAATTACAGAGTATGAACGCGATGATACGCTCTTGGATTCCATTAGAGACCGCACTAAAACAGAATGCTCACTAACAAGTGTCGCATCGAACTCATAAACCTTAAAGAAAATAACTATATGAGGCTTCAGAAAGAAGCCTCAGAAGTCTGAAAAAACCACTTCCAATCTAAAAAGTACTGATGGATTAGGCTTGAAGTTATCACTTCTTGGAAATAGTAATTCTGGCGTCACTTCATAAAATAACCAGTCTTCGTAAATCAGTCGTCGATATATCGCATTCACATAGTAGTCTGTCACGTTGACATTAGGCTGATTCTCAGCCAATAAGCCTAAATTGTATTTTATCGCTCTTATCTTGCTTAATTTCTTTTTAATTGAGTAGACTTGGGAAAGCTCCATAATTCGCTCATCATGCTGCCACCTTGCCTCACTTTTTGATGTAAAAAAATAAGTATGGATCGGTTTTTCAAAGATTAGCTGAGTTGTTTCACCCCAACCATCATTATGGAAATAATACATACTTTGTAAGGCACTAAAATTCCAGTCATGCCCTATTTGCCAGCGACGTTTAAATCTGGTCCGCCAGAATGGGTTGGGGGGATTTTTAAGTCTGACACCAATCGACGTTGACGCTTTCCATTTTTGAGCTGAATCAAATATAAGTTGAAGGGCGCCGGTTGTCGTTGAGCTTGCCCTTTCTTCATTTGCTAGAGAATGCTCTAAGTTTGTTTCACTTAATGTTTTTTGCTCAGGAACGTTACTTTCAACGACTAATTTGAGGCGTTTTTTTAAAGTCGGTAAATCTAACTTAAACCTGAAAACCGGATCAAATGATATTTCACCTTGTTTTGAAAATTTATTTTCAAACCCTAGCCTTAAAAAACTACCATTATTTACACTTTCGACTTCTTGCCCGGCAAAGAAACTATCCAGTTGACCACCTGTATCACCAATCATCCCCGACCACTCATTACGCTTATTAATCAACCAGTCAGCCGACTCTGATATAACTGACGACACTTCTGGCTTCTTATTTTTATTAATGGACTGAGTTGATGATACGTTTTCGTAGGGGGCATCTTCGTACAATAAATATGGTGAGGGTTTGATTAAAGATCCCAAGCCAATTGCAGGTAACAACGATGTAAAAATAAGAATCAGACAACGAATTAGTAATTTGACACGACAATCAGTGTTTTTCATTCGAGTTATAGCTATATTCACGTTTAATTTCGACGACTTGTACGGTATAAGACTCATACCAGTGAGCTCGACCTTGTTCTTGCGCTATGGTGTGCTCTGAGTCCTGCTTCCAGCGTTTGATAGCCTTCTCACTCTCCCAATAGGATATGGCAATTTCCTGATCACCTTCCGTTACAGCAATAAAATCCAGACAACCATATTTTTCAAAAGCAAGCTCTCTCATCTTTGAAACAGTTTTTCCGTATGCCTCATCTTGAACGGCTGGTTTAGCTCTAAAAATAACGGCAAACATTGAATACCTTTTTATGTAAATAGTTTAAGTAATAATAAGGTTGGGCGTATTAATGGCTTCAAGCACCTATGTTTTTTCGTAACCTTGAAAGTGAAACAGGCGTAATGCCAAGAAATGAAGCAATATGATACTGCGGTAATTTTTTAACTAATTCTGGATACTGCTTACAAAACCATTTGTAGCGTTGCTCCGCATTTCCCAAAAGCAGTTGTGCTTCCCTACGGGCGTTTTTAACAAAGACAGTTTGCAGTAATTTGATTTCTAAACGCAACCACTCCGGATTTTCTGCTCCAATATCATAAAGATCATTGTAGTCGGCTAACATTAATTGAGTAGGTTCAAGAACTTCGACAAAGTACTGACAAGGCTCATCACTAATAATGGCACTGACTGGTGCAAAGACTTCATTTGCTTGATAGAAATGCTGATTCACTTCATTTCCTGATTGATCTATATAATAGACCCGAAATAAACCTTTAAGAATAAAACAAAGCTCAACACAAAAGTCACCGGCTTTTATCCAGTGCTCTTGCGCCGCCATTTCACGAAAATAAAATTTACTTGCTAGGGAATCCCAGCAATTAATTGGTGTTTTTAGCTGATTCTCAAATACTTTTTTCAAGCGTTCATGAGCTTCAGTCAAACTATAATCAGTCATTAATCCATTCCTGACAAAAGATATATCGTGTCCTTACGATAACATAGTGCCTGATAACTTAACTATGTGTCTGATGATTTAACTCGCTGAAACTATGAAACTATTTTCAACTCTAGTAATAACAAGCCACTACATTGAGTTAATCGTCTTGCTAGGTATTGTTCGCTCAGGGTCAGCGTCATATTTCTCTTCAACATAAGAAGGTGATTTATAAAGAATTTTGTAGTCACGATAAGTCATCACATCTTTCAGCATTTGAAAAAATTCGTCCAGATTCAAACGAAGCGGATTTAACGTTTTTGGTTGGCGGCTAGTTAAACCATATTCAATTTTACCAACCGAACGCTCATCAACAAAAGTCCCAAACAGTCGATCCCAGATAATCAACACACCACCAAAGTTGGTATCAATTTGTTCGGGTTTGCAACCATGATGCACACGATGGTGAGACGGCGTATTAAAAATAAACTCATAAGGTTTGGAAAGTTTATCGACCATTTCAGTATGAATAAAGAATTGATAAGCCAGATTTAATTCAATTGCGATCAGCGTCCAGTTTTTATCAAACCCTATAACCGCTAGTGGTATCCACCACATTACCCAGCCAAAGTTTAGATCCATTAAAAAATTCTGACGTAACGCTGTTGAAAAGTTCATGATTTTTGAGGAATGATGCGTAACATGGATGGCCCATAACCAACGCACCTTATGCATTGAAAAGTGATAAATATAAAAGAAAAAATCAACGGCTAAAAAAATAAACAAAACACTAAGAAAACCATCATTAGTCGTATATTGAAACCCAAACTGCTGCACATATTCATAGAAGTACTGAATAAATAGAGCAACTGCAATACCGTCAATAATTTTATACAAACCACCTGTACTAATGTTGGCGATGGTTTCTTTAAAATTATAAGCTTCAGGACGACCTTTACGCCTCCAGTACCATGCTTCAAGAATGATTACTCCAACAAAAAATATTCCAAAAGTTAGGATAAAACCCAGTGCGTGCATTAAATCAGCCATACAATTCTCGTTTATTATCAAACTCACATATTTATATTCAACTGAAACTAGTTTAATCAACATTTGATGACTATTATTGGCCTAATCAATCTATTTTTTAACTATCTGCGCCAAATAAAACTAATGTAGATCACTATAATCAGTTGATATAACCATGCTTAACGATTTTTTTATTACCAGAGATGTCATCGGTTTTCTGCAACATTATTTGAAGGTCAACCGAATTGAGTTGCCAAGTTATCAGAAATTATTGGATGAATTAGCTCTAAAGCAGCATATGTCATTCAAGCAATGGTGGGACTTGCTCGATGAGCTATCAACAGAATTAGATACCCCTGCACTTGGTTTAGAGATTGGCCGCTGTGTTCAGGTGGCACACTGTGGAGTACTGGGCTATTTATTTCGCACCAGCCGTAATTTAGGCGAGGCGCTACTTTGTTTTAAACGATTTCAACGTCTTATTTATGCTGGTAGTCAAGCAGATATCAAGCAGATAGATAATAAAAGTCTAAGCCTGATATGGAACCCGGATCTTGGATATTCCAGCCAGTTATCGGATGAACTACTCTTAGCATCCATGATTAACATCACTCGTGAAATTATTTCGCCTAACGACTTAAATTTAGTTGAGGTCACCTTTACTCAAAACATCAATGAAAAACACCTAACTATTTATGAAAATTTTTTTGCTTGTCCGATATTATCAAACCAGAAAAAGCTATCGCTATCATTTCAAATTAGCGACCTAAGCTTATCTATTCCTCATAAAGACCAAACCTTACATGATCTATTGGGTAAACAGGCAGAAGAGTTACTGAACCACCTCCCCGAAGACGATATATTTATCGTCGAATTACGAGACACTATTATTCGTTGTTTACATGAAGGTAAGGCCGAGGCAGCGGTCATTGCAAGCCAGCTCAACATCTCAACGCGAACCCTGCACCGACGACTTAAAGATAAAAATAGAATCTATCGAAATGTGTTAAAAGACATTCGAAAATCAATGGCTTTAAAGTATTTAAGTGATGATAAGCTTACATTGGCAGAAGTCGCTTTGCTTTTAGGGTATAGCGAGCAAAGCACTTTTTCACGCGCATTTACTCATTGGCATGGAAAAGCGCCTTTGCAATATAAGCGTGAGTTTTTAATGAATTAATTTCAGAAAATTAAATCTTACTAAGCTATGTTTTATAGGCATTTAAAGCATCCATTGTTTGTAGTCGCGCTTGACGCCTTATGGAGGCTTGTTGATACCGTCTCTCTTGTTCATCTGTTTCAGCGATAATCTGAGGAACCTGAACCGACTTATTATCATCGTTCAACGCTACAAATGTAAAATAGGCAGATAGAATATGCCTTTTCTCTCTTGTGTAACTATTTTCAGCCACCACTTTTACACCAATTTCCATGGATGAATTCCATGCTCGATTAATTGATACTTTAAATATTAACGTATCATTCTCTTTAGCGGGCGCCATAAAATGGATTGAGTCGACTGAGACGGTCACACAAACATGACTACTGTGACGTTCTGCAACCACTAAAGATAGGCGATCACACTTAGCCATAATCATTCCTCCAAATGCAGTGCCATGCGCATTTAAATCATTTGGAAATACTTTATATATATGCCCTTCAATGGCAGAATCATTGACGGTTTTAGCGGGCAGTTTTGACATTTATTTCTCCTGATAAGCCTGATGAATCTCTTGCGCGATAATACTTAAACCTTTTTCTACCAACGCTTCATCCTGTGAATAAGTGATGCGCAAGCATTCCTTCTTATGCTGCCAAGTCGCATCGTCAACAGAATCAAGACCAGGAAAGAAGTGGTGACCTGAAACAACCAATACCCCTTTCGCCTTTAAACGTTCATACAGCTCTTGATTACTAACAGGACAATCTTTTAACCAAAGCCATAAAAACATAGCCCCTTCTATTTTATGTAAGGCATACGGCAACCCCTCTAACTTTGTTTTTAGTAAGCATTCGGCTTTTTGCGCTTTTTCTAGATAGTAAGGACGAACAACGTCATTACTCAGGCGAATTATTTCTTTTGTCTTGACCAAATCATGAGCCAGCATACTGCCAAAACTCCCCGTTGCCAGATTCATAATGGCATTTACACCAGAGAGTGCTTTAATTACTTTTTCCTCAGCGACTACGATGCCTGTTCGAGCCGCAGGTAAACCAAATTTCGACAAACTTAAGCAAAGAATGGTGTTCTCATTCCAAACAGGCTGCGCTTGAGTAAATATTAAATTAGGAAAAGGTGTACCGTAGGCCCCGTCTATAATTAAGGGCACATCATGTCGCTTTGCTAACGCATCCAATCGGCTGACTTCGTCATCGGTTAGAACATTACCTGTTGGATTGGTTGGTCTTGAGACACAAATTGCGCCCGTTGTTGAAAATACAGAAGAAGGCGCCTTATATTGTTCAAAATCAATATGGTATTTAAATGTGTGTGAGTCCAAGTGGTCAATAGTGGGCCGGTTAGCTTTGAAGAATTTATCCACTAAACCCGCATCGGAGTAACCAATATATTCCGGCGCTAATGGGAGTTGAATCTGTTTTTGGCTTCCATCTGAAAAATCGCCCGCAAATAAATTAAATAGCATAAAAAATGCCGCTTGACTACCGTTGGTAAGCGCAATATTTTCTGGACCTAAGCCCCAGCCATATTGATCATTTAATAACTGGCACATCGATTTTACAAACTCTATGCTCCCTTGAGGAGGATCATAGATACCGATAAGACGCTGAAAGTCTTGCTTCGACGCTAAAATATCACTTAATCGCTTTTTGAATACAGCTTGAACCTCAGGAATATGTGCTGGGTTTCCACCTCCCATCATAATCATATCTGACCCAGACGAAAGTGCATTCCCCAAGTCATCCATCAAGGATGTAATACCCGCTTGAGAGGTAAACTTCTCACCAAAATTTGAAAGTTTCATTGGCGTTCCCCAACCTGTACAAAGTTAATAATCCAGCTTGCCAGCACATCACTATGAAGTGTTTTCTCTAGTGATTTCACCGCCTGCGCGTACTGGCCTTCTGCATAACGAGACTGCCGTATAAACATTAAGCGGTGACAATAGTCTACCGTAAACTCAGGGTGACCTTGAAAAGCTAACACCCTATCAGGTATATAAAAAGCAGAGTATTGGCAAAAGTCACTGGTAAATAGTAATTGTGATTTTGGTGGTAACCGCGTCACTTGGTCTTGATGGCTATACAATAAGCATATGGAATCAAGTTTATCAGGCATCCAATCCGCAAGCTCAACGCCTTGGCTAACCATTGCCCCAACCCCCCAGCCTTTATCAGATTTTTCGGCTTTACCTCCAAGAGAATCTGCCAGGATCTGATGCCCAAAACACAAGCCCACTAACTTAACTTCTTGTGCATACGCTTTTTGAATGAAAGTTTTTAAGGTTTCTATCCAAGCCTTGTCGTCATAAACCCCCGTTTTACTACCGGTGATTAGATAAGCATCACATTCATTAACTTCATTGGGCAATTTGTTTTTTTGAACATCGTAACGGCGATATTCTATTGTGCTATGCACAGGCTCGAACAAGGTTTTGAACATACACGTATAACAATGGTAGTCACCCCGTAATTCCGGTGATAAGTCATCACAATCAAGTATACCCAAAATTAACTTTTTCATGCCGTCCTCTGCTGTTAAGGTTTCTTAGTTCATTTTTTTATACGAATTACTTGAAGCCAGATAATCATACCAATTAACAGGAACTCGTCTATGACGCCCTATTTAACTCGCACATTGATTCAATCCCTGACACTATTAATTTTCATGTTCTCTACTGTAACGTATGCAGAGAAAAATTTACCCTTAATTCACGTCACTGCAGAAGGGAAAGCGACTGCACAACCCGACCAAGTCGAACTTCACCTTGATTTCGTCGCAAAACAACTCGAAGTCGAACAAGCTCGTGAAGAGGTTGATGATCACGTCAAAACATTATTAAAAAAATTGGCTAAATTTGAGCTTGATACGTCTTCACTCGATAGCAGCCAGACACAAATTTACCCTCAATATGATTACCGAAATAATCAACAACAACTTTTAGGGTATCAAGTGAGTCGACAAGTCAGTTTTACACTTAAAAACCTGGAACAACTTGAAGACCTAATCAAAGAAATCACTAAAAGTAAGGTTACTCACTTAAATCAAATCCAGTTTGGTTTAAGTGATCCAGGCTTTACCAAAGCAGAAGCTCTCGCTAATGCAATTCGTAACTCTCGAAATGTTGCTCAACAAATTGCTGAAGGTTATGACGTTCAACTTGATACCATTCACAGTGTTAACCACCGAACCAGCCAAGATCACAGAGTAATGAGAACCATGATGAAAGCTGAAATGGCATCAAACGCTTCAGCCTCCCCTTCTTATCAACAAAAAGACATTGAGTTTAAAGCCAGTATTGATGCTGCCTTCACATTTAAGTAAGCCTTTCAGATAAACTGTGCGTTTGCCCTTCATAGATGAAATACATTTATGGAGGGCAAACGCACCCAGTTACCACGTTCAATTACGAACCTGATTTGAACTTATACTGATTTCTGAAATATTCTTGGCACCCGAAGTATCTGGTCGTTTCGGTAATACAACACCAAGCCTAATAGTACACAAGCCGTACCGAACATAATCTGTGGCGTGATCGACTCATCATTCAATACATTCCCTAAAATCAAGGCTAGTATTGGGGTAATCAGTGTCACCATTGCAACCGCTGTCGCCCCTAACTGCCTGACGATATAGAAATACGATGCAAAGCCTAACAGTGAACCAAATAAAGCTAAATATAATACAGCCCAAGGGGACTGACTACTCCAGTCTACAACCGGTAATGCGCCATCAAATACCCACCAGCTTAAAATAAATAAGGGTACCGATAGCACTAGCGTTCCTACTGTTAAGCTTAGGGGATGAGCATGGAAAGCTTCACGTTGAACTAATACGCCACTCAAGCTATAACATGATACCGCAACCAACAACAACACAACACCAATCCAGCCATTCTGATGCAATACCCAATCGTCGAAACAAATCACCGTTAAACCTATGAAAGAGATGATAAATGAAGCCCATCTTGTCGTAGAAAAATCTCCTTTTCCTAGCAGGATGTAAGCGAATAAATTAGATAATACCGGTGATAAAGCATACATCACCGAAATCAAACCAGAAGGAATGTATTGTGCCGCCGTATAGGTGCATAACATGGCAACAAAAATCCCCATCAAAGAAAAAGCGTAAGTTCGAAGCGCCTTGGCCGACCATGAAATTTGTACCCGGAACACTTTCAACAAGGCATAGCCAATCACAGCGGCAAGACTCATACGGATTGTAACTGCTGCAACGGGACTTAAGGTTTCATTACTCCAGGTAATACCCAAAGGCGTGGTAGACCAAATAATTATAATGGTGGCATAAGCCACTGGCACTGACATCGTACTTACTCCTGCATTTGAACAAAAATTATCTTTCTAGACAAAAGTTCATGCAGTGGTTTTATTTTTTAGATGTTGGGAAAACATTGAGAAATAAGCCACCGCAATAATCTGCTGTGACTGAAAGAAGGGGGGGGTTATCGTTTTGCTTCTATCAAACTCACAGCGCTGATCGCTCTCATGACACAAATATGCCAGAGGACGAATGCCGCTTTCGCGGGGCGCATAACGCGTTTAAAAGAAGTAAATATATTCATAGGTTTCGATAATGAGTTGCATGCAGAAAAATGTCAACAGCCCTGATAGAAAATTCTTAATCTAGATAGCGAACTTCATACAATAAGGCGTCATCATAAGCACAAAGAATTTTATGAAACCCTGACAACTTACGATCAAGCTCGTCAGAACCACTATCAATACGTAAAGGCTTTCCCTCAAGAGCAAGTATTTTACTTTGAGTGGCTAAAAACTGAAGTTTATCCAAACCGACATACTCAATTATACGCGGACTGATTTGTTGGTTCCCTCTTCCCAGAATAACCCCTTGCCCACCAATAATTGACAGCAAGATGCGAACTTTAGAATACTGTTGCACAAGGTCATATAATTGCGTTTCGTGAACATCGTGCGCGACCACTTCACCTTGATACCAAACATCGACTCCCAACAAGGTTGGTTTTTCAATACCCATGGTTGATTTCAATGCTTTTAGCGTCCCACCTGAACCTAAAACATACAAGGTGTCATCTTCCAGATCTTCAGTGATAAAAGCACACAGCTCATCAAGCATAAGCTCATCTTCAATCATTCCTGAGCACTTAACACACTGAACTAAAAGCTGATCATCAGGGATTAGCATTTCTCCAAAATATTGTGTGCTCACACGGCCTTGCGAAAAAGCTTGCTCATCAATATCTCTAACCTCGGCCATACGAGCTGAAACTAATCGATGATTCATTAGGCTTTGAATAACTGACGCAACCGCTTTGGGGGTGACCGCAAAGACACCTGAATGCATCTTTACACCTGCAGGCAAGCCCAAAACAGCTAAACCTTCTCCAATAGCCTGATAAACATCACGGGCCGTACCATCCCCACCCGCAAATACCAATAAGTCAACACATTGAGCTTTAATTAATCTGGCGGCATTAAGCGTGTCATGAGCAGTGGTTCTCTCAGGAGAGGAGTAAACAATCTCTACTTTAAAAAAGTCATTGAAGGGGGTGCATGCCATCTCACCCATTGCACCACTTGCAGTAATTATCTGTAGACGGTGACCGGAATTACCCAAACGATCCTTTAAGTCAGATAATACGATACCGACCCGTTCATTTACAACAGAGCTCACACCTCTTTCATGAGCCAGCAAAGCAGTGTCTTGATGATCACTCCCCTTAAGTCCTGCGGGCCCACCTAAACCAGCAAGCGGATTGATAACTAGACCTAATCTAAATGTTTTGGGGTTTTCATCAGGGCTTGGCATAGTTCGATATTTCTTTATTTATATACGTTGAAAGCGAAGAAGTTAGCTACTTTGGTGCGATTTGTCGGTAAATAAGAGACATACTATTTTTCATTTTCATAAATATACGTCGATAAAGTCAATGTTTCTTCGTCTGTTAGATCCAGAAATTGAACACCTATGATGTATTGCTCACCTTCGTCTGTCTCATTTTTTTCGACGTTACGAATAATACTCGGTAAACAGACTCGTTTATCTATTCCACTTACAGTTACTTCGAATTGTAAAAGTACTTCCTGACCTTTTTCACCAAGACGACGCTGCGACACCATGCGCGCACCGCTCTTACTGATATTATTAATCTGTGCAGCTCTTGGCCAGTCACCAATAATATCAAAATCACTATCAACATCCGTTTCAATTAAGGTATCAACACGCTCGGAGTTTCTGACCTGTAATGCCGTAATTACTTCAGGGTAAGCCAAATGATAGTATGTGTAGGGTTGAATTGAGCGATACAATACTTTGGTTTCAAAAGCGCAGACTTTCTTTCCAACCAATAATCGAACAGCTAAAACACTGTTCTTATCAAGTAATACTTCTTTTCCTTCTCGAAGAGGACTTGAAACAAGTATGCTTCGGTTTTCTGAATAACCCAGTAAATGTACAGGGTACTTTCTAACTGGTGAGATCGTCTCAATGGTTAAGATTGAGCCAATCGTTAAACTTAGATCTGCAAAGTTCTCAGACTGTTCTTTTTGTTCTGGCAGAGAGGATACTTCACCCACAATAGTCGCTCTTAAGTTTTAATATTAAAGCCAAGCGCTTTAAATTTGCTATGTAACTCTGAATCGACCTGTTTAAGCTGAACTTTAACGCCAGAGAATTCTCGACGACAGCGATAAGACTTTCTGAAAGCATCAAAAGCAGCACCACGCTCAAGCGCTGACAATGATAAGGTAGACTGCAATAAGCTATGATCATGACGAACATCAAAGCACGCTCGAATGGCAGTATGAAGACACCAATCAATATCAGCCGTCGAAGTAAAGGCCATTTTGGATAGCGGGGGCTCCTCTAGGAACTGCCCAGAGGTATGCCTGAGCGGCAAACCTAAAAACTTACAAAGCGCATGGTAAATCATTTCAGTCCCTGCAACTTTTCCGTCAAAGCTATATCCCGCGATATGGGGCGTACCGATTAATACGCTCTTCGCAAGTTCAACATTTACTTCAGGTTCATTTTCCCAAACATCTAAAATTGCAGTAAATCGCCCATGCTTTCTTAAGTGCTCAAGAAGGTGATCATTATTAATCACTGCGCCACGACAGGTATTTATAAGTACTTGGTCATCACGTAATTGACTAAGCACATGCTCATTAATCATATAATGAGTTGGATACTCTCCATCTTTGGTCAGCGGGACATGCAGTGAGATAATATCGCAAGCAAGTACATCTTCTAATGAAACCAAAGACTCTTGTTCCTGCACAGATAAGTCAAGTAACGGGTCGCACGCTTTATAAGCAATACCCAATTTATCTAAACGTTTAGCTAACCGGCTTCCTACATTTCCATAACCAATAATACCCACACTCATCGCGCCCCAATCAAGTCGATGAGTCTCGGTCAAAATGGAAAGGCAACTTAAGATATATTCAACAACGGAGTTAGCATTACAGCCAGGTGCATTCGCATAACGAATGTTTTGTTGGTCGAGGTACTGGGTATCAATATGATCCATACCAATCGTACAACTACCAACAAATTTTACGGGGCTATTTTCGAGAAGTGTCTGATTTACCTGAGTCACAGAACGCACAATTAGAACATCAGCATTCGCTAGATCTTGTGCTTTAATATTTCTACCGGCAAGCTGGGTGACATGACCAATTTCACCGAAAAAACGAGAAAGTAAAGGAATGTTCTCGTCAGCAACTATATTCATTTTTATTCTCGTACTCTATTTAGACCATTAAGTTAATCTAACAAATAATCTGGATACTCACACGTCAGCTTCATACCGATATATTTTTCAATCTCAGGTAGTAAGAATGCGTCATCTTCACAAGCAAAAGAAATAGAAACGCCTGTTTTACCAGCTCGGCCTGTCCGCCCTATCCGGTGAACATAATCTTCAGCTACTTCTGGCAAGTTATAATTAAATACATGGCTGACACCATCAACATGAATACCTCGCCCTGCAACATCAGTCGCAACCAAGATTTCAATTTGCCCACTCTTAAACTGATCAAGTGTTTTAATACGCTTATGCTGAGGAACTTCTCCAGATAAGAGAGCAGCTTTAATTCCCTTAGCTTTTAAGGTGCTTTCGAGCCTTCTCGTTTCATCGCGTCGATTTCCAAATATAATTGCTTTGGTGACATCATTAGACTCAATATAACTACAAATTATCTTCAACTTTTCGTCAGCGGGCACCATGAATACTTTTTGTTCAACGGTATCAGTTGTGAGCTGCTCTGCTTCAATTTCTATAAAAACAGGATTTGTCGTCCAACGTTTCGCTAAATTCAAGACGTCTTCGCTGAATGTAGCACTGAATAGTAGCGTTTGACGCTGTTCAACTTTAGAACAACGGCTTATTATTCGCTTCACATCTGGAATAAATCCCATATCCAACATGCGATCTGCTTCATCAATCACAAGAAAATCAAGTTGATCTAAATACAAATCGCCACTATTTAAAAAATCAATTAAACGTCCTGGTGTCGCTACTAAAATATCGATCACTTCATTTCGTACGTGAGTCTTTTGTTTCTGGTAATCAATGCCACCTAATACGGAATAGACAGGTATATCCATATGCTTTGTTAAAGCGATTGCATCCTTTTCAATTTGAAGCGCTAACTCTCGTGTGGGTGCAATGATCAATGCGCGCGGTTCACTTGAGAAACGTTCGCTCTTTGGTATAGGACGATTGAATAGATCATTAATGATGGTAATTAAAAAAGCTGCTGTTTTCCCAGTGCCTGTAGCTGCTTTACCAATGACATCATGCCCTTTCAAGGTATGCGGTAATGATTCTGCTTGAATTTCACTACAATACTGGTAATTTAAATCAGCGATGCCATGGACTAAAGATACCTCTAGACCTAGATCATGAAAACGAGTTTTTCCTTCTTCAGGCGCAACTTTGTATTCGTCTAACGACCAAGGTTTTAGTTTGGCTTTTACTTCAGTTTTCGGTTTACTTACCTTAGGAGAGCGAGTTTGAGTAGCCTTTTTCTCAGGAACGCTTGGCGCGGTTTTCTGCTGCGTTTTTTTATCACGATTCTTATTGCCAAAAAATCCTCTTAACATCATATACCTGACACCTGACTAAGCTGCAAACCACAAAAGTGACGCATTTATTTGAATCCTGAAAAATAGTGACCAAAGCTTATGCGTCATCACACAGCCATGCAAGCTTTCTTGCTTCCTTTAGGCAACTTACTTTGATTTTTATGCCTTTAAGCTAAAACAGCGATAGAAAAAGCTGTTTTTTCAAGTTTTCTTTGGTTTGGGCGAAAGTAAGCAAGTAAAGCGGCTATAAAAATGGCTGCTCTTTTTGGCGCCTTATCAAATTCTAAATAATCTAAAGCTTGATCAAGTACCGCCTGCTTGAAAGCTTCACTTGCTCCCATACCACCTTGTTCAAGATTATCGACACTTAAACGAAACCTAATACCGCAAGCCTCTGCAAATAACCACTCTAAAGCTTGAGGTTTGACTTCTACTACTTCAAATTCTCTTTGCTTGGCTTCACTTCGACCATCTGGTTCATACCAATATCCAAAATCTATTAACTTTCGTCTCTCTTGCCCTGCGATACACCAATGACTGACTTCATGCAAAGCACTAGAAAAATAATCGTGAGTAGTAATAATTTGATCTAATGCCTGAACATCAGATCGAGGTAAATAGACAGGCTCATCACCCCCACTTATCAATTCAGTCTTTTCACTTTCGTTGAAAAGGTTATTAAAAATTTTTTCAAGCGTGCTGACATTAAATTCAGATGAGCTAATAACAGTAAACCTCCGCTTTTAAACGTTACAGTTTTGGATAATCAAACCAAAGACCAAATAAGTATTTTAAGGAAATTAACACATTTTAAGGAGATCTTAAGTCTGAAAACAGCATAATGATACCAATTGATACAAATCAGTCACTCATTTCTGAAGTGTTTCACATTCATATTGGAACTTTAAGGTTAAATTTAGCTCCAAGCATTAATCATTTTTAGTTTAAGAAGGCTTTCATGTTCCGAAGTACGTTATCTGCTTTACTCACGTTATTTTTTTTAGTCAGTGTTAATTCGTATGCTCTAGGAGGCCTTGATACAGTTCAAGACAATTCATTTGCAACACCTGAGTTTCTAAAAGTAGATGAAGCTTTTGTATTCAGCTCTGAAATAACGGAGGACGGATTAAAACTTAACTGGGATATCGCTGATGATTATTACCTATATAAAGAGAGATTCAAGTTCAAATCTCAGCAGCCAGGAGTCATATTAGGAGAACCCAAGTACTCAACAATAGGAAAAGAAAAAGAAGACCCTTATTTTGGGAAAGTCCATGTAATTACAAATCAGCTAGAGATCCTTCTCCCAATCCGGCTTCCTGCTGGACAAACCGATGCAGAAATAAAAATCAGCTATCAAGGCTGTGCAGAAGCAGGTCTGTGTTATCCCCCAAAACACCAGTACCTGATGTATATTTCAAGTGATACACCCTCCCCTCAAACTGCCAACAGCCCTACAGCTAATACAGTAAGCCCAAGTACTCATGATCTCGAAGATGCCGCAGGCGTTTTTGATTTTTTGAATAATAGTAGCTTACCTCTGATTATCGGTATCTTCTTTCTATTAGGTTTGGGGCTAACCTTCACCCCCTGTGTATTTCCAATGATTCCAATCATTACAAGCATTATTGCTGGTCAAAAATCACCAACTATAGGCAGATCACTCGCACTTTCCACCGCTTATGTACTCGGCATGGCAATCACTTATGCTAGTGCAGGTGTAATTACAGGCCTTTTGGGTGCGGGCGCTAATATTCAAGCGGCGCTTCAGGACCCCTATTTGCTCACTACCTTTTCAGCCATATTTGTTTTGCTAGCCTTAGCAATGTTTGGATTGTATGAACTACAATTGCCTGCATTTATTCGAGACAAGTTAAATTCAAGCAGCCAGAACTTACATGGTGGCCACTTCATAAGTGTATTTTTTATCGGTGCATTATCAGCCCTAATTGTTTCACCTTGTGTTTCAGCCCCATTAGCGGGAGCACTTTTATACATAAGTAGCACTGCTGATGCTGTAATAGGTGGTGCATCTTTGTTTGCCTTGGGTCTTGGAATGGGCGTGCCCTTAATTATCATTTCTGTTGGCGGAGGTAAATTTTTACCCAAAGCGGGCGAGTGGATGAATACAGTTAAAGCCGTATTTGGCGTAATGCTAATTGCTGTTGCCATTTGGTTAATTAGTCGAGTGATCCCTGCAGAAGCATCCCTGGGTCTTTGGGCAATACTATTCGGTTTAACTGCAACACAAATGGGCGCTTTTGATGCAGCGAAAGCAGGGTGGCAACGTATTGCAAAAGGATTAGGCTTATTATTTGCTTTGTATGCCGTTATGCTTGCGATCGGTGCCTTTACAGGTGCAACAGATCCATTAAAACCGCTTGAAATGTTAGGAGGGTCAAGCACTATTCCGGGAGGTCAAGACTCTCAACAGGCAAAAAAGGTTGAATTTGAAGTTATTTATGACCTTGATGGCCTGAGCCAGCAATTAATGATCGCAAAGCAAAAAGGGCTTCCCGCGATGGTCGATTTTTATGCTGACTGGTGTATTAGTTGCTTGGTAATGGAAAACCAAGTATTCCCACTCCCTAATATTCGCAACAAGCTCGATCAATTTCATTTAGTTAAAGCGGATGTCACAGAAAACTCAATACTAAATCAGGAATTACTCAATCATTATGGATTATTTGGCCCCCCATCTATACTGTTCTTTAATAATCAAGGTAAAGAAACAACGAAGCTTAGGATTGTAGGGGAAATTAGTAAAGAAGGTTTTAATGATCGGCTTATTAGGGCTTTAAAATAACTCCAATTCGCCATCATCTAATGACTCGGAGTCGTCATCTTCTTCAAGCTCAAAGACCAAACTTTCTTCAAAAACTTCAATTGAAATATGAAAGGCGCATGTTTCGCCATCAACATCAAAATAAATGCTGAAAATCTCGCCATTTTTAGATAATAGATGACTGACATCTGAACCAAAGTAGCTAGTTGGTAAACCCAAATCAACTAGACAGTTGTGTGACAGAAGTTTATTTTTAACACGACCAACCAACTGATTTGAAAGCTCTGAAATCCAGTCTTCCAGGCGTTCTTCATCAACACCTGTTATATCAGCTTGAATCGGATAAGTAAGCGCTAAAACAGAAACAGGAAACTGCAAACAAATAATCAACTCAAGATCATTAGAACCTGCATCTATACAAGCAATAGGGACATCAATTAAATCATCTCTTGAGCTATCTAGCTTGACTGCCAAGTTACTAAGACTTTCCAGCAAACCAGTACAGGCTTCTTCAAAGATACCCTGAACACACTGAACAACTGCTGAGTTTGTCATAAATAAATTCTCACCGTAACCCTACTACTACGCCTTAATTTGGCACCAAGAAATTGCAACTATCGGCAGCAATACCAAGTGCACTTATATTTTCATATAAACTAAAAGTGTAGATCAAATATTAGATATGCGCGAAATTAATAACCCAACACTAAAAGGAAAGTAGTGACTATTTTAAAGAGGTACTACTCCGAGGAATTGAGATTGCAATTTTTAGCTTTTTTTAATGACATAGAAAAATTTTTGATCATTTTCTTCCTGTGATACTAACTCATGCCCTAAGAATCGGCAAAATTTAGGAATATCCCGCTTTGTTGCAGGGTCAGATGCTACAACTTGCACCAACTCTCCCGCCTCCATTTCTGCAACTTTAGAATGCAGCATCATAATGGGCTCAGGGCAATAAAGGCCCAATGTATCTAGTTTGTATTTGTATTCCATAATTCTCACTTTAAACTATACTCAAGAAACAACTTATGTTTTGAAACAAAGCTAATTTTAAACAACTATTTAATAGGCTACACATGATACGCGTCATTATCGAACGATTCATCGCAGAATCATTAGAATCAAATTATGAAGTTACCGCCAAGCAAACGCTTCAAAAAGCAATTCAAGCTCCAGGGTTTATTTCTGGAGAGTCGTTAAAGGATATTCAAAATAAGCGGCACAGAGTAGTACTTTGTAACTGGCGCAGCTTGCAAGACTGGCAGGTATGGCTTAGTTCTCCTGAACGTAAAGGCATGATGGATGAGTTAAATTTAATGCTTGAGAAAACAGAGAAGGTTACAGTGTTAGAGCTACCTTATTAAAGCCTATCAAGTTCACATATCATTTAGAGTCAAATGAATCAGCACATGAAGAACCCCACCAAAAACGCCAAACACCCTGAAGTTAAGGAAAGTGGTCATATTGCATGTCAGGACTGTGCTTTAGATGATGTTTGTAAACCGATTTCGTTTGGAGACCAATCTTTTGATCAGACTCATAGTATTCTGGAGCGTCGAACCCCCATATTAGCGGGTGAATACCTCTATAAAAAGGGAGACCCTCTAAATTCAATCTATGCGCTAACTTCTGGTACGGTCAAATTAGTTAAAACGACAAGCAAAGGGTTACAACAAGTGGTTGGCTTTCGTTTCCCCGGTGAATTACTGGGTGACGAAGCTATTTCAACTGAAATACATATCCTAAGTGCCGTCGCAATAGACAATGCAACCACATGTGACATGTCAATGAAGGGGCTTGACGACATTGCTCAAATGATCCCATCATTTCAAAACAATCTAATCAAATTGCTCAGTAATCAGTGCTATACCATGCACCTGCAATTTACATCCTATGCTGGGCGAAATAATGCCGAAGAACGCCTAGCTGCATTTATTCTTAATGTCGCTGAACGTAATTCAAACAAAGACATATTGAAGCTAAACATCTTTTTAGCAATGACCCGTGACGACATAGCAAACTTCTTAGGTCTTCGCCGTGAGACTTTAAGCCGTACCTTCACCAAACTCCAGAAGACAAAAATCATAACTATTGAAAATAAAGAGCTTGATATTATAGATATCGAAAAACTACGTTTATTAGCAAATTATTAAACATCCCAATAATTTTACGCACTTTCAAACGACTAAATGCGTGACATATATCAATAAAAAACCACCCCCCACCACTTTGCAAACATTTACCCTCAAAACAACTTGATATAAATCAATTAAAGCCAGCTGGATGGATAATTTTTAACTCTTTGATTGATTTTGATGCGCTCAATCAGTACCCTGCCCGATTAACTGTAGCTATGAATAAATTCGACATACAAACACCAAAATATGGTTGTTTTTTAAACAAATTTGACTGCTAAATCATTTTATTCAACTACACTAAGCTATTTCGCATAGCAGAAAACTAGAGCCGTAAACTTTACCAGTACTAACGAATGGATCACCAACAATGAGCAAAGAGATCAATCAAATAACCTATAACTACAAAGTTGTGAGGCAGTTTGCCATTATGACTGTTGTATGGGGCATCATCGGCATGGCCGTTGGTGTGCTTATCGCAGCACAATTGGTATGGCCTGTACTAAACTTCGATACACCATGGTTAAGCTTTGGCCGTATTCGTCCACTGCATACTAATGCAGTTATCTTTGCTTTTGGCGGTAGTGCATTATTTGCGACATCACTTTATGTTGTCCAGAGAACTTGCCAAGCGAGATTAATATCTGACAGCTTAGCCTCATTCATATTTTGGGGATGGCAGTTAGTGATAGTAGGCGCAGTAGTGACATTACCTATGGGCTTAACCAGCGCAAAAGAATACGCTGAACTTGAATGGCCAATCGATGTTTTAATCACTGTAGTTTGGGTTGCTTATGCCGTGCTTTTCTTTGGCACAATTATGAAGCGAAAAGCCAAGCACATCTATGTTGCAAACTGGTTCTTTGGTGCTTTCATTATCACCGTTGCTATCCTACATATCGGCAATAGCTTAGCCATTCCTGTAACAATGTGGAAATCCTACTCTATATACGCTGGTACCGTGGATGCGATGATTCAGTGGTGGTACGGCCATAACGCTGTTGGCTTCTTCCTTACAGCTGGCTTTTTAGGCATAATGTATTACTTCGTTCCCAAGCAAACCAATCGCCCTATTTACTCTTACCGCTTATCAATTGTCCACTTTTGGGCGCTGATTTCTTTGTATGTTTGGGCTGGGTCTCATCACCTCCATTACAGTGCTCTTCCAGATTGGGCTCAAAGCGCTGGAATGGTCATGTCACTCATTCTTCTCGCACCTTCTTGGGGCGGCATGATTAACGGCATGATGACCCTATCTGGTGCTTGGCACAAATTACGCACCGATCCAATCCTTCGATTCTTAGTCGTTTCATTATCCTTCTATGGAATGTCAACTTTCGAAGGGCCAATGATGGCGATAAAAACCGTAAACGCATTATCACATAACACTGACTGGACAGTCGGTCATGTTCACTCTGGCGCTTTAGGTTGGGTAGCGATGGTTTCTATCGGCGCAATTTATCACTTAATCCCGAAATTGTTTGACCTGAAAGAAATGTACAGCATATCAATGATCAACCTTCACTTCTGGTTAGCGACAGCGGGCACGGTTCTGTATATTGCGGCAATGTGGGTTAACGGAATTATGCAAGGTTTGATGTGGCGTGCAGTCAACGAAGATGGGACCCTAACTTACAGCTTTGTTGAGTCACTAGAGGCAAGCCATATGGGCTATTTAGTGAGAATGATTGGCGGAGTAATCTTCCTTGCAGGCATGCTTGTTATGGCAGTTAACGTTTGGTTAACAGTTAAGCAACAAGATGCCAAAGCACTCGACACCGTTACTGAAACCGCCTAGGAGCACGACTCAATGAATCATGACATTATTGAAAAAAATCTAGGCATTATGATCCCGTTGATCGTTATCGCCATTAGCTTTGGTTTTCTAGTTGAAGTTGTTCCACTGTTCTTTGACAAAAAAATGCAGGAACCAGTAGAAGGCCTTATGCCTCATACCGCTTTAGAGTTGGAAGGAAGAGATATTTATATCCGTGAAGGCTGCCATGTTTGCCACACTCAAATGATTCGACCTTTCCGGGCTGAAACAGAGCGTTACGGCCATTATTCTGTAGCTGGAGAGCATGTATATGAACACCCATTCCTTTGGGGTTCAAAAAGAACAGGTCCAGATATTGCCCGTGTAGGTGGTCGATACAGTGATGATTGGCAACGCGCTCATTTATACAACCCGAGAAATGTTGTTCCTGAGTCAAAAATGCCTTCTTACCCTTGGTTATTTACTGCAACTGTTAATCACAAATTAACAGGGGATAAGATGGAAGCACTTAGAGCTGTAGGCGTTCCTTATACGGATGCCGATATCGCAGGTGCTGCCGATGCAGTCAAAGGTAGAACAGAAATCGACGCTCTTGTTGCATACTTGCAGCAATTGGGCACCGTTCTTAAAAACAAGTAAGCACTATAAACATGGATATCAACACGTTACGCGGTTTATCAACCATTCTTGTCATGATTGTATTTTTAGGCATTTGTCTATGGGCTTTCAGCAGCAAGAAAAAAGACGATTTTGACGATGCAGCCAACCTGCCCTTTGAGGATGACAAAATCGCGAAACGAACATTGAGCGAGAAAGAGAGAAAAAATCATGACTAGTTTTTGGAGCTATTGGACTTCGATTATCAGCCTTGGCGTTATATTTGGCTGTGTGTGGTTACTTTACGCGACACGCAAAAGCCAAACATCAGACACTGAAACTGAACAAAAAATGGGCCATTCCTTCGATGGAATCGAAGAATATGACAACCCCTTACCTAAATGGTGGTTCCATATGTTTATGGCAACTGTTGTTTTTGGCTTGGCTTACTATTTTCTTTACCCCGGTCTTGGTAATTATAAGGGGTATTTGGACTGGACATCTACCGGTCACTGGGAACAAGAAATAAAAGAAGCAAACGAAAAATATGAACCTATCTTTACAGCTCTAGCAGCAAAACCTGTTGAAGAGCTAGCTAAAGATGCTGAAGCGATGAAAATTGGTCAACGCTTATTCGCAAATAACTGCTCACTTTGTCACGGTTCAACAGGTCGGGGCGCATTAGGCTTCCCTAATTTAACTGATAATAACTGGTTATATGGCGGTGATGCAGCCACGATAAAAGAAACCATAACTCATGGTCGAACAGGCCAAATGCCTGCCAAAGGTTTGAATCCTGCGATGAATAAAGCAGATGTAAGCAACCTGACGCACTATTTGCTATCTTTTAGCGATCGTACTGATGACATTAAAGCAGCCAAAAAAGGCAGCCAAATGTTCCAAACAGCTTGTGCAGCTTGCCATGGTGCCGACGCTAAAGGTAACAAAGCAGCGGGTGCACCCGACCTAACTGATAATGTTTGGTTGTATGGTAGTACCGCAGCTAAAATCAACCAAACAATTACTTTTGGTCGCGCAGGAATGATGCCAGCACAAAAAGACATGCTTGACGAAAATAAAATTCATGTTTTAACGGCTTACGTTTATAGTCTTTCAAACAAGTAAGACACTACTCAAAATAAGGGTGCTCTATTTAGCAATTAATAGATGCACCTTTTTGCTTTAAGTGCTTCCCCCTTCTGATTCAAGTAAATAATCCCTCCTGAATTTAAGGTAAGATAGAGCACTTACAAAAAAGACCTTAGCTTTACCAAAGAATTTTCAGATGCGATTTATTTATGTCTAAAAAAATTCCAGTAATACAAATCGACCCAGGCACTCAGAAGCTTGAAGTTTATGGCAAGTCTAAGGGGGTAACGACCACCGACCTCTACGCCTCCCGCACAAAAATCTATGCAAAAAAAGTTACTGGTTTATTCCAAAAAATTCGTAAATTTTCTTTATGGATGTTAATCGCTTCTTATTTTTCAATCTGCTGGATATCCATAAACGGTCAACAAATCGTACACTTTGACCTCCCTGCTCGCCAGTTTCATATTTTTGGCATCACCTTTTGGCCGCAAGAATTTGTATTGCTATCATTATTGTTGATCATCTGTGCCTTCGGTTTGTTTTTTGTTACAACGCTATTTGGCCGAATATGGTGTGGCTACACCTGCCCTCAAACCTCTTGGACTTTCATTTATATGTGGATCGAAGAGAAAGTTGAAGGCAGTCGAAATCAACGTATAAAACTTGATAAGGCCGATTTCAGTATCCAAAAACTCGCAAAAAAAGTAACCAAACACGTACTTTGGCTATTTGTTGCATTTGGTACTGGCTTAACTTTCGTAGGCTACTTCTACCCTGTAAGAGAACTTGTACCCGACCTATTTACACTTAACGTTACCGATGGATGGTCTCTTTTTTGGATTGGCTTCTTTACACTTGCCACCTATATCAATGCTGGCTGGCTCAGAGAGCAAGTCTGCATGTACATGTGCCCATACGCCCGTTTTCAATCCGTTATGTTCGATGAGAACACACTAGTGGTTTCATACGATGCAGATCGTGGCGACCCTCGAGGCAGTCGAAAACGGAATACTGACTACAAAGATAAAGACTTAGGTGACTGTATTGACTGTAACTTATGCGTACAAGTCTGCCCAACAGGTATTGATATCCGTGACGGCCTGCAATACGAATGCATTGGCTGTGCATTATGTATCGATGCCTGCGATTCAATTATGGATAAAATGAAATACCCACCGGGTTTAATCTCTTACACAACAGAAAAAAAACTTGAAGGCAAAGAAAGCCGTATTCTTAGACCTAAATCAGTTGCTTATGCCGTTGTTCTCAGCTTAATGATCTGTTCTTTTGCTTACTCTATCATTACTCGCGTGCCCCTTGAGCTGGACGTTATTAAAGACCGTGGAGCCTTATACCAGTTAACAGGTCTGGGTAAGATCGAAAACTCGTATATCTTAAAGATAATGAACATGTCTGACCATAATATGGAGTTTGAAATTAGTGTTGAAGGCATTGAGAGCCTACACATAACGACACAGACTCAAGTTAGCGTAAAATCTGGTGAAGTCTATATCTTACCAACTAGCATTGAAGCTGACCCAGAGAAAATGAAAACAAACCATTACACTATCGAATTCACTGTACAAGCACTAAATGAAGAGTTAAGCGCGACCAGTGAAAGCCGCTTCCTTGGAACAGCTGATTAAACTCAAAACTACAAGACAACAGGATTAGGATGAACACAATGACCGATATAAACTCGCATGCTGGAAACCCATGGTATAAACAGCCTTGGCTCTGGTTTGTATTGAGCGTACCAATTGCATCCGTCATATTAAGCAGCATAATGATCACTGTTGCAGTAGTCGGTAGAGACTCACTAGTTAGTGATAACTACTATAAAGACGGGATCGCTATTAACCAAACTATTGAACAAGACAAGCTTGCAATAAATCTTGGTATTACTCCTGTAGTCACTCTAAACGAAGGTATCGCTCTCGTTAGAATTGAAGCAGATAAAATGCCCTCACAAGCTTTTTTAACACTTAAATTGCTTCACCCTACTGATAGCGATAAAGATGTTATTGTTAAGCTACTTCCAACTGCCAACGGGTTTATTGGAGATATCCCGCCGTTAATTAATGGTCGTCGATACCTAGACTTATATGGTTATGACAACAGTTGGCGTATCCGAGAAGAAGTCTACCTCCCACTCATCAAGCACCAATTAAAGCCTTCTTAGCTATCTGATGCCCGAAAAGTGCTACCACTGCGAAGAAAGCATTCCACGCGGTTTTCATGCAGAACTCGAAATCTCCGGCGAACAACAAGAATTTTGTTGTTACGGCTGCCTAGCTATAGCTGAAACAATTGTGTCAGGTGGACTTGAGAATTTTTATCAACATCGCACAAAAGCCTCAGAAAAACCAGATACTTTTAGCTCATCACAACAAGATGAATTACACCTTTATGATGACTTAACCCTACAGCTGGATTTTGTAAATACACAAAATGGCACCTCTGAAGCTTACTTAAGCATTGGCGGGATCACTTGTGCAGCATGCATTTGGTTGCTTGAAAAAGAAGTCAACAAAATGTCAGGTGTACAAAACTTTAGCATTAATCACACTACACACAAGGCTATTATTAGCTGGCAACAGGATACCTGCTTACTTAGCTCAATTTTGCTCACAATTCATAAACTAGGTTACAAAGCTCACCCCTACCATGAAGACTTAGCCCGTAAACAAGCACAATCTGCAAAGCGAACATCTATTTTTCGGATTGCAATCGCTGGTGTCGCTTCAATGCAGAGCATGATGTTTTCTGTTCCACTTTACTTAGGGAACTTTAACGGTATCGACGAAGACTTTGTCGCACTATTCCGATGGGTTAGCCTGATCATGTGCACACCAGTGGTGTTATTTTCTGCTTTGCCATTTTTCAAGGCCGCCCTCAGGGATATTCAAACACGTCACTTAACCATGGATTTTCCTGTATCCATAGCAATTTTATCAGCGTTCACGGCAAGCACTTACATCACGATATTCAGCAACACAAACATTGAAGCTGATGTGTATTTCGATTCAGTAGCCATGTTTACTTTTTTTCTACTCCTTGGTCGTTTCATTGAAATGCAAGCGCGACACAAACACCTCAACAGCGATGCTAATATCAACCAACTACTACCCGCAACAGCGTTAGTTAAAACCCACAGCGGGGAAGAGAGCAAACCCGCCCATAAAATTGAAATTGGTGATGTTCTTGTAATACACCAAGGACAAATAGCGCCGGCGGATGGAATTATAGTTGAAGGTAACTCTCGTTTTGATGAGTCTGCATTAACAGGTGAGTTTTTACCCATTCAAAAATCAAAAGGAAGCCTTGTTAGCGGCGGTACTGCTAACGTAGAAAATACCGTAAAAATCACAACGACCGCAACACCGAAGCATTGCCGAGTAGCCGCAATTATTCGTATGTTGGCCCAAGCACAAAATGAAAAACCGCAAACAGTTCAACTAGCTGATATTGTCGCCAATTACTTTGTCTCTTTTGTTCTTTTATCCACCATCATAGTTGGTGTTTTCTGGTATTTCATCAACCCAGATATCGTTTTTACAACTGTACTGTCCATACTTGTCGTCACCTGCCCTTGCGCACTGTCTTTAGCAACACCGACAGCAATGACCACTGTCAATACGTTTTTACGCAATCAAGGCTTTCTAATAGCTAAAGCCCATACTTTAGAAGCCATGAACAATACCAGTGACATAATTTTCGACAAAACGGGAACACTCACTGAGGGGAAGTTCCAACTCAATGATGTCATTACATTTAACGGAGCCAGTAAAGAACAAGTTTTAGCTATTACGGCTGCTTTAGAAGTACATTCACAACACCCAATAGCGCACGTTTTTAAGCCCTACCTAATACAAAATGCTGAACACGTTGAAACAGAACTTGGCCGCGGATTAAAAGGCACTTATCAAAATAAAAAATATCGTTTAGGGAATTTAGAATTTGCACTTAACAACACCACTCCCACTCATGACATTAAATCTCATCAGGGAATACACGTTTACCTAAGCGAGAAAACTCTAGACAATGAATTTAAACTTTTAAGTCAATTCATACTAAGTGATACCCTGCGTAAAGAAAGCTTAGCAAGCATTGAAGCTTTCCAAGCGATGGGGATTCAAGTTCATATATTAAGTGGTGACCATCTTAGCTCAGTGAAATACACCGCTGACCAGCTGGGCATCAAACACTATAAAGCGGCTCAAACACCCGAACAAAAGCTCGCCTATGTGCGCACACTTCAAAATGAACACAAAGAGGTCACAATGGTAGGCGATGGGCTGAATGACCTACCAGTACTAGCAGGAGCACGTTTATCCATTGCGATGGGTGGAGCAAGCGACATTACTAAATTAAATTCTGATGCAGTACTTCTGAATAGCCACATGAGCGTATTAAATATAGCCTTCCAAAGTGCCTACAGGACACGTAAAATCATCAAACAAAATATGTCATGGGCGATTTGCTATAACTTACTAATGCTTCCTATGGCCGCAATGGGCTGGATTCCTCCCTATTTTGCAGCGTTAGGCATGTCACTCAGCTCTCTCATAGTCGTTTTTAATTCATTACGATTAAGGTCCTGAAGAATATATTATGGAAATACTTTTTATATTAATACCCGTATCTATCATCTTAGTTGCACTTGCTATTTGGGTTTTTGGCTGGGCAGTTAAAAATGGTCAATATGACGACTTGGAAGGTCCTGCTCATAGCATCCTGTTTGATGATGATCAGGATATGATTCCGGGTAGGGACGATAAACCAAAAGAAAACAACAGATCGAAAGACCCGACTCATACCCAAAAATGATTCTTAACGACCCTGCAATTTTACTTTCGGCATTTACACTTGGCTTTCTAGGCTCAACACACTGTCTGGGTATGTGTGGAGGCCTAGCAAGCGCTTTAGGCTTAAATACACAACAAACAAGGACCAGACCACTGCCTTCATTATTGCTGGCCTATAACGCTGGGAGAATTTTTAGTTACTGCATTGCAGGCTTGATTGTTGGCTTAGCGGGGTTCTGGTTAAGTCAACAACTTGCTGCGTTTACCCTGCTTCGTTATTTGGCCAGTATGATGCTCATCATGATGGGCCTTTATTTAGCTCAGTGGTTTAACGGTATGGCGTTTACTGAGAAACTTGGCAGTAAGTTATGGCCATTCATTCAGCCCTTAGGTAAGCGCTTTATGCCAGTTAAATCGATTCGCGATGCTATCGGTATTGGTATGGTTTGGGGCTGGTTACCTTGTGGCTTGGTCTATTCCGCACTCATTTGGGCTAGTCTTGAGGCCAGCATTAGCGGCTCAATTCTCATCATGTTATTTTTTGGTTTAGGAACACTACCAGCGATGTTGAGCAGCGGCTATTTTGCTCAATCACTTAATAAGTTCATTAAGCAAAACTGGTTCCGGTCCAGCGCTGGTTTAATGATGATTTTCTTTGGCGTTTGGTCAATGCCAATTGTCCAATTGGCATTTCAGAAGTTACTGCATAGCGCAAGTTAATAAGCTAACCGGGTATAATTTCTAATATTTGCACAATACCATCATCACCTTTTGGTCGAGAAGAAGAAATTGTTTGGTTTAACTCAAACTCATATGGTTTTCGCTCACCACTTCGATCAATTTCCAGAGTTTCGAAATCAAATAATTGCGTATCGGCTAGCTGAGAAGGCGCAACATTTTGCAATGAAGTAAAAATTGACTCAATGCGAGAAGGGTGCTCTTTCTCCCAGTCCAGAAGCATCTTCTTGATATTCTGCCTTTGAAGGTTATCTTGAGAACCACATAAATTACACGGTATAACCGGATACGCCATTAACTCTGAAAACATCTCGATATCCCGTTCACGACAATAAGCCAAAGGCCGTATCACTACATTTCGCTTATCATCCGAGAGTAATTTAGGCGGCATAGCAGATAAACGAGAACCATAAAACATGTTTAAAAACATCGTCTGAACTATATCGTCTTTGTGATGACCTAATGCAATTTTATTGGCTTTAATATCTTCAGCAAAGGCATAAAGTGTTCCACGCCGAAGACGAGAACATAAACCACACGTAGTCTTACCCTCAGGTATTTTAGATTTCACGATAGAATAAGTATCACGATCAACAATGTAATATTCAATACCAAGACTTTCTAAATATTCAGGTAAAATATGAGCAGGAAAACCAGGCTGTTTTTGGTCAAGATTAACGGCAACCAATTCAAAATTAATCGGGGCACTCTTTTGTAGACTCATCAGTATATGCAACATGGTAAAGCTATCTTTACCACCAGACAGACACACCATGATACGGTCGCCATCCTCAATCATATTAAAATCAGCAATAGCACGTCCAGCACCACCACGAAGCTTTTTCTGTAATTTATTGAATTCGTACTTATCTGCGCCAGCCCAAGCTTGCATAACAACCTCTAATACGGAAATACGGCAAAAAATTGAGATCTATTATAGCGAATTTGTTCTTAAGACGATAATCTAAGGGCCAAGCCTAAAAAAGAAAACAGTCACAATGGATGCATTAGAAAAAATCATAACGTCAATCATGACTTTTCTTGACCAAAACAACCCATGCACTGAGCATGAGCTTCTAAAGAATTTGACAGATACTACTGTTCCCCCGTTTGATCAACTAAACATTAAACAAAGTAAAGACTTGTTTAATGCCCACTTTCTTATCATGCATGCTTTATATCAGCTACAAAATAGATATTTTGAGGAGAGGAGATATTGTTTAAAAATTGAAGCGATCAAAATAGAACGTTTAAGCTATATATCAAACAAAGATGGCCTTGCGCAACACGACCCACTCAAAACATATTATTTAGACATTAACCATTATTTCAAAACTAGCGAAGAAGAGGTGAACGGATTATTAAATTCATTTTGGGAAAAGTATCTAGCTCAAGATGATAGACAAAAAGCCTTAATAACTTTAGAACTTCCTTCTGATGCTGACTACCATAGTGTCAAAAAACAATACCGAAAATTGGCTCAACAGCACCACCCTGATAAAGGGGGTTGCAACCAATATTTTGCTGAAATATCGGCAGCCAAAGATATCTTAGAAAAACTTCATCATTAATTAAGTCATTTTAGCGCATAATTTGTGAGCGTAAGTTCTTAATCAACAGCGAACAAAATTAGATAATCGCCTCTAAACTCGCAATACCGCACTCTTCTTGCTGAAAGAAAGACTCATAGATAGATAAAATAAACTCTTTTTCCCAATGTAAAAAATGACCCACACCTTTAACCAACAGAAACTCTCCTTTAGGTATAATCTGTGTCGACTTTTTAGTATCGAAAAGATCCATAATGGTATCGTATTGCCCCATCACAACAAGAGTCGGTACGCAGATTTTACTCAAATCAACAAGATCTTTGAGGTCTCCCATTTGGGTAACAAAAACACTGTGTTCATAAAAAGACTGAAATTGTGCTTCACTCATATTATCGAACTGACTAATAATTTGACGCTTTAGTATCTCGGGAATGTATTGACCAAACTTCTCAATCATCATTGGGGCAATATTTTTTGCACAACCTTCCGAGATCATCTCTTGCACTTGGTCAATTATAGAATTTAATACCACATTTGGTTTGGTGCCAAAGCTAGCCAAAATCACTTTATCAAATACATCTGGGTATTTTTCAGCATAGGCTGCAGCGACTATAGACCCCCATGAGCCACCAAAAATAAATTTTTCATCAACGGCTTCGCTCATCGTTTCCTTAACGAGTTGATTCACTACCTCGACCTGCTCATCTAACGTTACGCCAGCAGCCCCTGATAGAATTTGCGACCGCCCTTGCCCTGGCATATCAAAAACAACAACACGAAACTCTTTATGGAAGTGAGAAACAAAGGAGCGCCAGGCTGACATTGTTTGCTTGGCACCACTTAAACAGACAATTACTTTGCTGGCATCACCATAAACCCGGTAAGGAATGTTAAAACGATTATAAAGCAGCTCTCCGGATACTTTTTTCATTTTAAACGCGCTCCCTCTAGTTACTAACCTGAAAATACACAGAGTCTTAACCTAAACTCTTTGCTATAAACCCATTTATAACAGTTCATTTTCATTTTTAGCGTGACTTATTACCCTAATTTACAAAAAGTTTTCTAGAATGCACTAAAGAAACCTTAAGATAGCTCCTGAACAATCAACTCAAGTGCTTTAAGAGGCTCTTGAGCCTGAGTAATAGGCCTTCCGATAACCAAATAATCAGAACCCGCTGTGACCGCCTCTTTAGGCGTCATCACTCTTCTTTGATCACCTTTCACCGAAAACTCCGGACGAATCCCCGGAGTAACCAAATTAAACTTATTACCAAACTTGGCCTTCAGTGCTGCCACTTCATGCGAAGAACATACAACCCCATCCAAACCACAATTATGACTCAGTAACGCTAAACGATTAACCTGCTCTAACGCTGACACGCTTAAACCAATCTCAGCCAAATCCTCATTTTGCATACTTGTCAAAACAGTTACCCCAATAAGCAAAGGCTTCTCTTTAAAAGCACTTAACTTCTCTACACATGCCTCCATCATTCGACGCCCACCGGATGCATGAACATTGACCATCCATACCCCTAAGTCTGCTGCAACAGAGACTGCATTGGCAGTGGTATTTGGAATATCATGAAATTTTAAATCTAGAAACACATCAAAACCAAGCGTATGTAAACTCTCCAGTATTTGAGGCCCACTGCGCGTAAAAAGCTCTTTACCAACTTTTACGCGACATTGATCAGGGTCTAAGTTTGATGCCATTTTAAGAGCTGCTTCTGAAGTTGGGTAGTCTAAAGCTACAATAATGGGAGACTTTTGTATTGACGTAGTGCCTGTCATGATTTACCTATAATTTACGGTTAATTTTTTCTGAATAACAGAAATTTTATAATGTATTGTCATATTCTACTAACGGCTGTGTTGTTTGCCAGCCTTTACAGCTCGGGCACATCCAGTGATGCTGCCCTCCCGAAAAACCGCATTGATTGCAACGATATGATGGTTTATCTGCCACCACATCATCAATAACTTTAGACACCACACCGAGCATATTCTCACACAAGTTCTTTTCAGACGGGTTAAGTGCCTGATCAACCTGTTCAGAATTTAAATCATCGCAACCACACTTTTTAAACATCATATCAAGGGCAGATAAACTCGGATTCAAGTGTATCTGCCCTTCTAAATATTGATATGCTCTTGTTGTTTCACCTTGTGTTAATAACGACTCAACAATCGCCAGCATAATAGGTACTTGCCCTGTATCTTTATACATTTTCTCCAAATAGGCCTGCTGACGCTCAAAGGAGTTTGTCGCAACAGTACATTCGAGCAACATAGGCAGTGTTAAAGTGATATTTTCAGGCGATAGAACGGCAACTTGCTTTAGGCTATTTAAAGCAAAAGCGAATTCCTTATGCTCAATATCTAAACGAGCCAAACCAATCAAAGCACGAATACATTCTTTATGTATATTTAGCGCTTGCTTAAAACAACGTCTAATTTCTAAAAACTGGCCTTTATACTGCTTGTCTTCTGCGATTTCACAATAATATTGCGCCACCCTTAAGGCGACATCTGGGTGCTTCTTAAGCTCAAGCTCTAAACCTTTTGATACTGCATTTTCCCAGTCTTTTTCATGCTCATAAACATCTAACAATAAAATTAAACTTTTAAAACCAAATAGTTTGGAAGTAGTAAGCTGTCTTAATAGCGACTCCGCCCGATCAAGTAAACCTGCTTTTTTATAATCTTTGGCAAGCTCATAAATAATAGACTCAGACGCTAAATCAGGCAGCTCAGGATGAGCCATAAGGTTTTGATGTATAAGAATTGCTTTTTCTACTTCACCCTGAGATCTAAAGTGCTTACCTATGGAAATGTGTGTACCCAAGGTTTCAGGAGTAACTTCTAAAGAATGGACAAACCGATCAATTGATTCATCACTGTATGAATCAAACAGTAACTGTAACCGATGCTTTATTTCTTGGGGCGCTTGATAAGACTCCTCATCAATTTTGTTACTTGGCTTAGTATAAAACCCTAACAACCACCCAATAGACAACGCAAGAAATAAGAAGACCCAAAGCAACTCTATTTCCATTTAATTACCTTTAGCTGACTCACCTTTAAGCAACAAGAGTTCACCCTGCTGTTTTTTTATTTTACGACTTTGGTTTTTATTGATTAATTTTAAAGCCATATAACTAGGTAGCACAAGCAACCAAGCAACCAAGCAACCAGCGATAAAGCTCAGCAACACCCAAAAACCAATCCGCATAGAGATCGGTTGAGTCAAAAAGAAATCGAGTGCAATTTCAGTTTCATTACGAGCGGCAAAAATTACCCCCAGAAATGCAACAACAAGAATAATTACAGTATATAAAGCAAATTTAAGCACCGTTTTTACGCCCTACTCTGATAAATATATTATCGTATATAAATTTAAGCGCTATATTAACATGCTAGAATCGAAGGGGGGAGGAAATCAACACCAGAGTATTAATAGCCCTGCTTAAGGCTTTCATTTACACAGTCTCTCAACTCTTTTCCTGGCTTAAAGTGTGGTACATGTTTCGCTTCTAGGGTCACTGAGTCTCCCGTTTTAGGGTTTCGCCCTACTCTGGGTGCACGATAATGCAGTGAAAAACTCCCAAAGCCACGAATTTCAATCCTTTGCCCCGAAGACAAGGTATCAGACATTAGATCAATAATTGTTTTTACGGCTAACTCTACATCTTTTACTGAAAGCTGTGCTTGCTTAGCGGCAATAATCTCAACTAGTTCAGATTTTGTCATTGACTGTTCCTACAAATCTTAATGTTTTTTTCAGTATAGCCAAAGATAAAAAAAAGACAAAAAAAACGGGCATGAAGCCCGTTTTTTTGATTACTTTACAAATAGTTAGAGGAATCAGCCTCTAAAAGTACTATTTATTTTCCATTTGCGCTTTGATCAGGTCGCCGATTGTAGTTGGGCCAGCTGACTCAACCTGCTTCTCACGAACTTCTTTCATAGCTTCTTTAGTATCATCAATATCTTTAGACTTAACAGATAAATTGATTACGCGATTCTTACGATCAACATTGATGATTTTAGCTTCAACTTCATCACCAACCTTTAATTGAGTAGTAAGATCTTCAATACGATCCTGGCTCATTTCTGAAGCTTTTAAAGTTGCTTCAACATCAGCATTCAGTTCAATAACTGCCGCTTTCGCATCAACTTCTTTAACAGTACCAGTGATGATAGTGCCTTTATCGTTAACTTGTACGTATTCAGCAAACGGATCACTTTCCAATTGCTTAATACCTAAAGAAATACGCTCACGCTCTGGATCAACAGAAAGGATAGTGGTATCAATTTCATCACCCTTCTTGTACTTACGCACAGCTTCTTCACCAGTATCGTGCCAAGAAATATCAGATAAGTGAACCAAACCATCAATACCGCCATCTAGGCCGATAAAGATACCGAAGTCAGTGATTGACTTGATCTTACCGCTAACTTTGTCTTCTTTGTTGAACTTGCTTGAGAACTCTTCCCATGGGTTAGCATGACACTGCTTAATACCCAATGAGATACGACGACGATCTTCGTCAATATCCAAAACCATTACTTCAACTTCGTCACCTAACTGAACAACCTTAGATGGGTGAATGTTCTTGTTTGTCCAATCCATTTCTGAAACGTGAACAAGACCTTCAACACCCTCTTCGATTTCAGCAAAACAGCCGTAATCAGTTAAGTTGGTTACACGTGCTGTAACGCGTGTATTCTCAGGATAACGCTCTTTGATCTGAACCCATGGATCTTCACCCAATTGCTTAAGACCAAGTGATACACGATTACGCTCACGATCAAATTT
>CAJWBJ010000007.1 GCA_913020495.1 uncultured Oleiphilus sp. | reverse complement strand
GATCATCCTCTCAGACCAGCTAGAGATCGTCGCCTTGGTGAGCCATTACCTCACCAACTAGCTAATCTCACGCAGGCACATCTAATAGCGAGAGCCGAAGCCCCCTTTCCCCCGTAGGGCGTATGCGGTATTAATCCAAATTTCTCTGGGCTATCCCCCACTACTAGGCAGTTTCCTACGCGTTACTCACCCGTCCGCCGCTCGTCAGCAGATAGCAAGCTATCTCTGTTACCGCTCGACTTGCATGTGTTAAGCCTACCGCCAGCGTTCAATCTGAGCCATGATCAAACTCTTCAGTTTAATCTTCTCATTCATCCGAAGATGAATTAATTTCTTCTCAAATCAACATTACTGTTCAAATTTCTTTGTGCAGACATTGACTCGATTTATTTCCTTTGAAGACCTAGTAAACTAGATACTTCTCGTGAAACCATATCGGCCAGCGCCCACACGAATTGCTTGGTTAATTGTTAAAGAGCGTGCCTGAGTTCCCTCAAGCGAGGCGCGTATTCTACAGCGCCTCCGTTTCGTGTCAACCTTTTTTTCAGCTTGTTTTTGAAGTTTTTCTAAAAGAAACTCTTCATCAACACTCGCTTCACTTTTGATTGTCACTGGGCTAAATCAAGCTCTTACACTTAATTCAAACCAAAATTCTTTTCCCTAAACAGAAGCTTTGAAACGCTTACTGCTTGAGGAGGTGCGCATTATATAGATGCGGACTTTCAGGTCAACAGTTTATTTAATTTATTTAAAAGTTATTCGCGCTATCTTCTTTTTACCCGCCTGTATAACAACCCGCTGCCTGACTGTCACCTTCAGATTAGCATCCACCTTTTCACCATTCACATACACAGCGCCACGCCCCAACACATCTTTTGCCGCTTTTCCATTTTGCACCAACCGAGCCCTTTTAAGCACTTCTGAAATAAGTAACTCCTCTAACCCCTCAGCGTTCACCTCGACATCAGGCACATTTTCAGGAATATCACCTAAACCCACACGATTTCCTGCAGACTTATGTGCATTTATCGCAGCATCCACCCCATGAAACCTTTCAACCATCTCACGAGCAAACATATCCTTAACTTCTTGAGGGTTGCGACCATTCTGAACCTCAAGCCTCAAAACTTCTATTTCAGCGATCGTTTTAAAACTCAACAACTCATAATAACGCCAAATCATGCCATCAGGCATCGACAACAACTTTGTATACATCTCACCTGGCGCATCATTTACACCTACATAGTTGTTAAGCGACTTCGACATCTTCTGCACACCATCCAAACCTTCCAACAAAGGCATAGTCAAAATAGTTTGCGGCTCCATGCCTGCAGCTTTTTGAAGTGTACGCCCCATTAACAAGTTGAATTTTTGATCAGTTCCACCTAATTCAATATCAGCCTGCAACGCGACAGAATCATAACCTTGAACCAAAGGGTACAAAAATTCATGAATCGCAATAGACTGCTCCCCTTTAAAACGTTTATTAAAGTCATCACGCTCTAGCATTCTTGCAACAGTATACTGACCCGCAAGCTTTATCATATCCGAAGCAGACAATTTATCCATCCACTGAGAGTTAAATACAACCGTTGTTAACTGAGGATCTAGAATCTTAAACACTTGCTCTTTATATGAAAGTGCATTTAGAGCAACCTGCTCTTTCGTCAGCGCCGGCCGCGTCGCACTTTTCCCAGTCGGATCACCAATCATCCCAGTAAAGTCACCAATCAAGAACAATATTTCGTGACCAAGATCCTGAAACTGCTTCAACTTATTAAGTAGAACAGTATGCCCAAGATGCAAATCAGGAGCAGTAGGATCAAAACCCGCTTTTACGCGCAACTTTCGCCCGGACTCAAGCTTTTTAATCAAATCCTCTTCGACTATTACTTCTTCTGCGCCTCGCTTTATAATTGCCAGCGACTCTTGAACTGATGCCATCGTATATATCAACCTTCTTTAATAAGCTAAATTCTTGAAACAAAACAACACTACTCGTTACCAAGCTGTAACTCTGAGTGGAAATTTGTAATTATAACAGCTTTAGTTGTGATGTAGGCCATCTAACGACACAATCACTTTGCTAGGATTGATTTCTGCCTCTATACTTCACGGTATTCACATTATTTTACATTCATATTTTAATTTAAAGGTCGGCAGTTGATTCACCCATTTCCTAAATCACATATTTTAGCAGCTAGCGCTGTTGGCATTGCTATTACATTTATTCTCATACTTAGCCCAAGCGGCAATGTTAATGCAACTCGAACAAGCATTCCTATTGAGCTCAACAGCCAACAACCTTCACTATTAGATGAAATAAAATCAAACCAAATAGCTAAACCTCTTCCCTCTAATCTAACCAACCAAGCAGCTAGCAACAATGCCATACCCAAATTAACTGAAAACTGGCAAACTATAACAGTCAAGAATGGCCACTCTTTATCCACTATTTTTGCTCTGGCGGGACTTAATGACAAAGTCATGTATTCAGTTCTTGGCAACAAAAAACAGAACAAGTCACTTTCTCAAATATTTCCCGGCGAACAAATTTCTTTTTTAGAAAATACAAATGACGAGCTCACCAAAGTCAAACTAACTCGATCCCCTTTAGAGTCTATTGTTTACACAAAGACAAAGAACGGCTCATTTAAAAGCAAGAAAGTGACACGAAAGCCTGAAATTCAAATCGCTTACAGCGAAGGTGAAATTACCAGCTCACTTTTTCTTGCCGGACAATCAGCAGGCCTTTCTCAAAAACAAATTATGGAACTTGCCAACATATTTGGCTGGGACATCGACTTCATCCTCGATATTAGAAGTGGAGATAAATTCAATCTAATTTATGAGGAGCTCTACTTAGATGGCGAAAAGTACAAAAATGGTAAAATTCTGGCAGCAAAGTTCTCTAATCAAGACCGAGAGTTAGAAGCCGTGCTATATAGAGCTAAAGACGGTACAAGTAATTACTTCACACCTAAAGGCAACAGTATGCGCAAAGCCTTTATTCGAACTCCAGTTGATTTCGCTCGCATTTCATCTCACTTCAATTTGAGACGCAAACACCCTGTACTTCATAAAATAAGAGCACATAAAGGCACTGATTACGCAGCTTCCCGTGGCACCCCTATCAAAGCAACTGGTGACGGAAAGGTCATTCACGTAGGCAGGAAAGGTGGTTACGGAAAAGCTGTCATCATTCAGCATGGCCAAAAGTTTACGACGCTATATGCACACATGAGCAAATATGCCAGAGGCGTACGAACAGGAAAACGAATAAAACAAGGTCAGATCATTGGATACATAGGCAGTACCGGCCTCGCCTCTGGCCCTCACTTACATTACGAATTTCGAGTCAACGGAGTTCATAAAAACTCGCTCAAAGTAAAACTCCCACACGCAAAGCCCATACCTAAAAAGCAATTGGCTGACTTTAAGTTACAAACACATTTATATTTAGCACAACTATCCACCTTTAGTAAAAGTTATCAACTTGCCGCTAATCAGAAGCTATGAAAAAAGAACTGTATGTTGGCGTGATGTCTGGCACCAGTATGGATGCTATCGACGCAGTCCTAGTATCGATAGCAAACAATACTTTTAAGACACTTGCTCATCATAGCAACCCAATCCCCAAAGGTTTACAAAACCAGTTATCATCGCTTTGCAGCCCTGGGGAAAATGAAATAGAACGATGCGGACAACTTGATGTACTCTTTGCTGAGCTAATAGCAAGAACTGTTAACACACTGCTAAAAAACGAAACACTATTGCCTCAGGACATTACTGCAATTGGCAGCCATGGACAAACTATCCGCCACCACCCCGACCTCCCTAAACCTTTTTCACTGCAAATAGGTAACCCGAGCATTCTCGCTCATAATACAGGTATTACAACTGTTGCAGATTTCCGCATGGCAGACATTGCCGCAAATGGACAAGGCGCGCCTTTAGTACCAGCATTCCATCACTCGGTTTTTAAACCTGAAAAAGGGTTTCGGGCAATTATCAATATTGGCGGTATCGCTAATATCACAATACTTAATTCAAGCAGTATCGCCCCCCAAAACACCGCCCTGAAAAAAGAGGAAGAAGTTATAGGCTACGACATTGGTCCCGGTAATACATTAATGGACCAATGGATTCTCCGTCATAAAAATGAACCTTTTGATATTAATGGTTGCTGGGCCAGAAGCGGACAAGTCATCCCCTCACTCCTTAAGCACTTACTTGCCGATATATTTATCAAAAGACCGCCTCCAAAAAGCTCAGGAAGAGAATATTTTAACTTAGCTTGGCTAAATAACTACATTGAAGGCCAGCCTAAAGACGAGGATGTCCAAAGAACCCTAGCTGAATTTACGGCGCAGGTTTTAGCTAACACAATAAATCATGAAACAAAAAATATGTCATGCGATGTGTTTCTTTGTGGTGGAGGCGTAAGAAATACCTTTTTAAGAGAACGCATTGACTCATTACTGCCAAAAAATAAAATTTCAACTACCTGCTCATTAGGAATTGACGCTCAACTTGTTGAGGCTGCTGCCTTTGCCTGGCTTGCAAAACAAACATTACGCAGACTGCCCGGCAACATCCAAAATGTTACCGGCGCACATTGTAGCAAAATCCTTGGTGGCATCTATTTAGCTTAAAAAGACTTTAACTTTTTAAGCTCACCTAAGCACAACTAAGAAATTAAGCCGACACCCACATCAGTGTATGCAATTTTTTGAATATAGACTTACAAAATATCTCTCCAACCCTCTATAATTACCAAACTTCTTTATTGGTATACCTATGTCACTCAAACACGCAATTTTAGTCCAACTAGAAACCGAGCCCAGTAGTGGTTATGATTTATTGCAACATTTTAAAAGTGGGTTAGGATATTTTTGGAATGCAAAACACCAGCAAATTTATCAACAATTAAAAACACTTTCCGAGCAAAAACTTATATCGCTCTCTTTAGAAAAACAAAAAGGGAGGCCTGATAAAAAAACATATCAAATAACCAAATTAGGTACAGAGGAATTGAAGCACTGGCTTACCAACCCAGTAAAACCCCACAAAATTAACGATGCTCTACTCGTAAAGGTTTATGGTGGTCATTTAATTGATCAGGAAAATTTACAAAACGAGTTAATGCTCCATAAAAAAACACATAAGAAAATTCTTCAAGACCTTCTCAATATGGAGCGAACTTTTTTAGAATCACCCCCTCAGACGCAAGAGAAATATAAATTACCTTACCTCACTTTGAGACGAGGGATCCTTGGAGAGCAAGCATGGCTAACCTGGGCTAAAGAGGCCTTAGAAATGCTCAAAAAATAAACAAAGCTTTTTTGTAAAAATCTGCGTATACTTGCGCCCCTTTTCAGACACTATCAAGATAAACTGGTATAACACGGACTTTATTGATCATAAATACCCATACCAGAAAATGCCACACGGACTACAGGGCGTACTTGCAGCGTGTCAGAAAAACCACTACCGTTTTATACGGACACTAGCAAGCTTACTTTATACAGGCGCACTATATGACTGACGTTGAGTCTCGTTTCGACAACTTTGACCTTCCTGACTTTCTACTTAAAGCAATTAAGGATTTGGGTTACGAAACTCCCTCTCCAATTCAAGAAAAAGCAATTCCCTTCATCCTAGACGGTAGAGATATCATTGGACAAGCACAAACAGGGACAGGAAAAACAGCTGCTTTCGCTCTTCCAATACTCGCAAATATTGACCCTAAGAGTAACCATACTCAGGTTCTGATACTAGCACCGACTCGTGAATTAGCTATTCAAGTAGCTGAAGCTTGTCAGTCTTATGCAAAGTATATTAAAGGTTTCCACGTACTACCTATATATGGTGGTCAGAGCTACACCAATCAATTACGCCAACTAAAACGTGGCGCTCAAGTGGTTGTTGGTACACCAGGTCGCGTAATGGATCACATGCGCAGGAAAACACTAAATCTAGACAACCTAAAAACATTAGTCTTAGATGAAGCAGATGAAATGCTACGCATGGGTTTCATTGATGATGTAGAGTGGGTTCTCGAACACACCCCGTCTGACCGCCAAATAGCACTATTTTCGGCAACTATGCCAAGAGAAATTCAAAAAGTAGCTGAAAAGCACCTGAATAAGCCTGAAATCATTAAAATCGAAAATAAAACGGCGACTGCAAGCACTATCAACCAGCGCTATTTAATGACCACAGGTATCAATAAGTTAGATGCCCTGACACGAATTCTTGAAGTTGAAGAGTTTGATGGCATCATTATTTTTGTTCGCACTAAAGTTTCTACAGAAGAGTTGGCGACAAAATTAAATGCACGAGGCTTCTCAAGCGCAGCATTGAATGGTGATATCGCTCAAGCGGCACGCGAAAAAACTGTAGACCGCTTAAAGTCCGGAAAGATTGACGTACTTATCGCTACAGATGTTGCAGCACGAGGGTTAGATGTTCCACGTATCAGTCACGTTATAAACTTTGACGTTCCTTACGACACTGAAACCTACGTTCACCGAATTGGCCGCACAGGCCGTGCGGGTCGTTCAGGCGATGCGATACTATTCATCGCTCCACGTGAAAAAAGAATGCTTAGCTCTATTGAGCGAGCGACAAAGAAAAGCATTGAAAAAATGAACATCCCATCGGCTTCAGATATCAATCAAATCCGTGTCGATCAATTTAAAGCAAATATTCTTGAACGCTTAGAAAATCAAAACTTGACGATTTTCCAAGATATCATTGAAAATCTCATTGAAGAGAATCAAGCGGATCCGATTAAAATTGCTTCGGCGCTTGCGCATATGTGCAATGGTAGTAAGCCATTCCTGCTAGACCCGCAAAGTGATCGCAAGATTAACCGCCCTGAGCGAGAAAGAGACACCGATTCTAGACGTGAACGCGGTGAAAGAGGTGAGCGTGGAAGAGATAGAAAGGAGCGGAAGCGACCTGGAAGCAATGAAATACGCCCACTTAAGAATCACCCTGAAGTAAAACTTACACGTTATCGTGTTGATGTTGGCTATAAAGATGGCGTTAAACCTGGAAACTTAGTCGGTGCAATTGCTAATACTGCAGACTTAGACAGTGAATATATTGGCCAGATCGAAATTTATGATGATCATAGCACCGTTGATTTACCTGATGGCATGCCTCAATCATTACTAACATTGTTGCAAAATGCCAGAGTTTCAAACCGTCCAATGGCCTTAAAACCTTTATCTGAAAGTGGATCGCCTGAAACACCAAAAGGTGAAGCAAAGCGAAAGCCTAGAAGACGTAAAGAAGGCTCTAGTGATGAGCGAAAGCCTAGAGCACGTAAAAAAGATTAGCTTATAATCAAGTAATACAAAAAATCCCCCATCATTTCTATGATGGGGGATTTTTTTTGAGCTTTTTTACTACTTACTGTTGTCTAGTATATACTGAACCGTTGCAGCGATTTCATCATCTGAACATGCTGAACAGGTACCACGTGGAGGCATTGCATTAAAGCCATCAATTGCATTACTAACTAAAGTATCTACACCTTTGACTGCTCGGTCACCCCATGCACTTGCATCACCAAATTTTGGTGCACCTAATACGCCAGCACCATGACAACCAGAACACGAAGATTGATAGATATCACTTACATCCCTTGGCCCTGAAGCTACAGAAGCTGTAGCAGAGCCACAATCCTCACCTTCTACACAAACTTTCCCAACAGGCTGAGTACGATCACGAATTGAGTCCTCATCCATAGCAGCATTTGCAGAGCACACAACCACTAATACCAACATTGCAGAACTCAAAACTTTCATTAAATTTTTCACTAATCACCTCTCCTGTCATTTAAATTTATTAGAGTGCTCGAACACTTTGGCTGCATTATAGGGCATATCTAAGACTTCTAAAATACTTACGATGATTACCACGTTTATTTTTTAAACTATTAAAAAATTAATCCATTTTTTTATCATTGAACTTTGTTGATTCCCGGATCTTTGTCTACACTTTAAATTGAGTTTGAGTCTATTAGTCCGCGCTGCTTAAAACAGACGCATCAGATCTAGTTCGTATTTCAAACAATAATAATAAGTCTCTCTAAAATGAGCTACTTATTGCTTAGTTAATTTAAAAGATAAAGGTTAGACAATGTCAGATAAGCTTAACGGAACTGTAAAGTGGTTCAACGAGTCAAAAGGGTTTGGTTTTATTCAGCGTGATAGTGGTCCAGATTTATTTGTACACTTCAGCAATATCCAAGGTGATGGTTTCAAGACGTTGGCTGAAGGCCAAGCAGTCACTTTCACTGAAGGTTCAGGACAAAAAGGTCCTCAGGCTGAGAACGTAATGCCGGCTTAAAGCTCAAATTCAGATAAAAACCTCAGCTGTTCAGCTGGGGTTTTTTTGTTTACATACTGAGAAAAAACATTTATCGAATCCAGCGCAGAAAACGTTTTACCCCTTGATCAATGCCAAATAACGACCGGTTAAAGTATACGCGAAGTTTCTGAAACGGTGTATATTCAATAATTCGTCGTTGATACAGATGCAAACTTACATGCCCCCACACTCCCCACCAGCGAACAGGATTCATGCCCTTACCTGTTTTTCCTTTATCTTTATTTAAAAGCATGACATCCAATGTCATTTCATTTTTTCTAGGGTGAGCTAAAGACAATCCTGTCGATTTGAATCCCATCAAACTATAACGATCAAGCCATTCCTCCGAACTGGCAACCATTACATACTTTTTTCCTGCCGATAAGCCTTCACGATACATATTCTCAAATACACCATGTAAAACGTCCGTTTCCTGATAGTGTCGTTCAATACAAATCGCCGTTATTTCCATTAATTCCTCATAGCTTGGAAGCCTTGAGAACTCACTAATAGGCAAAAGAAGATCTAATTCAAAAGGCTTTTCTCCTCGTTCACCAAAAACTAATAGCGCGCTCCCAATTACTCTTTCATTATGAAAAGCAATCAGAATTCGACCATAAGCATCCTGCTGCATAGCAAACCTGGCGATAGGGTCATCTTTGGAACACATATGCTGACTTGCATATGATTTACGTCTTAGCTTAAGTACTGCTTCGTATTCAGCCTGCGTTTCTACAAAACGGTACTGAACCAACTCTTGAATATGTAGTGTTTTAAGACCTGCTCGATTTATATCCCTAGGCGTTTTTTGGGCAAAGTGAAAACAGTATTGCGCCAACTCTTCTTCGGCGTGATACGGTAAATTAGGCGTCTCAATAAAACATCGAATTTTATTCATGTCTGTGAGCGACACATTAGAAATTTTACCTACAATGTTTTGTAAGCCTTGAATGGAGCCAACACTAAAACAAACTTCCATATGATCAAAAAGTGTGAAGTCAGAATTTATATTAGTCGCGTAAAAACCTCTTCGAGATAAACTCTCCAGTTCAAAATAACTATTTTGTTTATAAAAAAACGGATGCGTTATTTGCCCTTTTAAGCCTTGGGCAGCACTAAGATGCACAGGATGGTATTCGCCATGTTTATTGTTCTGTTCATGTTCAATAACTGCTGATATTTTAACCCGACCGTGCTTTGTGGGCTGCTTATCAATAATCACGCCTTTAATAAGGTAGTGATGATTAATTAAGGGGCTAACCGTAACAGATAATTGATCGCCAACACTCAGGGTCTCTGCGTAGGATTGCTCTAAAGTAATCGCAAAACCAAGACTTGAAAAATCAGAAAGTGAGGAGTCAATATCAACACCATTAACTTCTACAAAAGACTTAAAGCCATGTTTGCCTGTTAATGATTGCCGGGCAATTCGTCGATCTTCCCGACTAATAAAGTGTGTTTTAAATTCCATAATGAGCCGAATCTCTTACATCTATTGGCTTATATCAATACGCATATTCAATTCATATAAGTCAATAAAGTTATGTTCTTATAATTATTCTAGCGTAGGTCATAGTCTCGTGAGCAAGCATCTATTATCTCAGAAGCTCAGTGATTGCTCCAACTTACTTTTTAGTGATTAAAGGGCGCGCGCACTAAAATATCACGATACTGCATAGACATGTTATAACATAAATTCATAACAGCAATCCCTTTAAGTCACCAAGAAGGTCGGAGAGCAAAGACGTAAACCGTGCTGCATCCGCGCCATTCACTGCTCGATGATCATATGATAAAGATAAAGGCAACATTAACTTAGGAATAAAACCATTCGTTTCTACCTCATAAACAGGCTTATATTGGGCTTTAGAAACGCCTAAAATTGCAACTTCAGGTGTATTCACTATGGGTGTAAATGCTGTGCCACCCAACCCTCCTAAGCTTGAAATAGTAAAACATCCTCCTTGCATATCAGAAGGTAGTAACTTCCTGTCTCTGGCTCTAGCAGCCAAGGTTTGACATTCCTCTGCCAACTCCCATAAATTTTTGGTATTAACGTCTCGAATAACCGGAACCACTAAGCCATTAGGCGTATCAACAGCAATGCCAATATGGATATATTTTTTCTGGAATAATTGGCCTGCCTGCATATCAATAGAGACATTAAACTGAGGCAACTGATTTAAGGCATACCCGCAAGCTTTTAGTAAGAAAGCCATTGGAGTAAGCTTTATATCTTTAGAGTCAGCTGCTTTCTTTTGCTTTTTCCTGAAAGCTTCCATCTCGGTGATATCAGCTTCATCGAACTGCGTCACATGAGGCACAGTTAACCAACTAGTCTGCATATTTGTTGCTGTGAGACGCTGAACCTTATCCATAGATACCCGCTCAACATCTCCAAACACAGAAAAGTCAGGCAAGTTCACAATCGGTAACGCATCACTAGCGTGACGACTTTCACCTCCCCCTTGTGCGAGTGTTACCTGTTGTTTTATATAATCATTCAAGTCCTCTTTAAGAATCCTGCCTTTAGGCCCTTTAGCCGCTACTTTTGAGAGGTCCGCGCCAAGCTCTCTGGCTAGCTTCCTAACGGCTGGCCCCGCATGCACATTAATACTGAGTGACACTGAACTTTGTTTCTGTTCCATCGACTGACTAGTTGTTTGCTCCGTCTGACTAACTGACACTTCTTTAATCAGCCCTTCTTGCACTGAAACTACTTCATCATTGGCTGTGGGTTCAATTTTTTTAGAGCTTAGGATGGTAGCAACCGCATCACCTGCTGAGACTTTGTCACCAAGCTTCACTTTAAGCGACGTCAATAATCCTGAGTATGGTGATGGAATTTCCATTGTCGTCTTATCGGACTCGAGCACGATAAGCGTATCATCCTCAGAAACTTCTTGGTTTTCACTTACTGAAATCTCGATCACCTCTACTTGTTCACTACCACCCAAATCAGGTATTTGAACCTCTTTTAGAGCTTTTTCTATTGATGATTTCGTAGAGGGTGACACAGATTTTTTAATCTCACTTTCAGCGATTATAGATTCAGGCTCATTTTTTTTCTTCTTATCCAAGTTAGTATTTAAAGGTTCTAACATCAAAATTGATGCACCTTCCAAAACTTTATCACCAACTTTAACGCCAATAGATTTAATTCTACCCGCCTCAGGACATGGAACCTCTACCGTTGTTTTATCAGATTCTAGCACTACGATTGAATCATCTTGCTCCACATCTTCACCAACCGAAATACAAATTTCGATCACCTCCATCGCCCCTTCAACACCAATACTTGGAACCTTTATATCTAATGTCATATATTGCTCCCTCAATTAGCGCTGCATGGGACTTAAGCAGTTTCGGTCAATGTTATATTTGCGCATTGCTTCTAAAACAGCCTTAGCTTCTAACTTCCCTTGAAGAGATAATGCATTCAATGCAGCAATCACAACATAGTAACGATCTACTTCGAAAAACTGCCTTAGCTTTTCACGCGTATCACTACGCCCAAAACCATCGGTTCCTAAAACAGTATAGTCGCAGGGCACAAATGCTCTAATTTGGTCGCTATACAAACGTATATAGTCAGTCGAGGCGACTGCAGGACCATCTTTATCCTTTAGACAGGATTCTACATAAGAAAGCTTCTTTTGTTTTTCAGGGTTAAGCATATTCCAGCGCGTTACTTTTTGACCATCTCGAGCTAACTCATTAAAGCTCGTAACACTCCAGACATCACTTCCAATACCAAAGTCCTCCAGTAACAATTTTGCTGCCGCCCTTACTTCATTCAAAATTGCCCCACTACCGAGAAGTTGAACATGGTATTTTTTTCCTCGACCTTTGGGCTTAAACGACTCAAATAAATACATTCCTTTTAGAATTCCATCCTCAGAACCTTTAACTAATGGTGCCTGTAGATAGTTTTCATTCGTCACAGTAATGTAGTAATACATGCTTTCATTTTCTTGATACATGCGACGCAAGCCATCTTGAATAATCACTGCAAGCTCAGAACCATAAGCTGGGTCATAAGCCACACAGTTAGGAATAGTGCTCGCCAATACATGACTATGCCCATCTTGATGCTGTAACCCTTCGCCATTTAGAGTAGTTCGTCCCGCAGTCCCCCCAACCAAGAATCCTCTGGCACGCATATCACCTGCAGCCCAAGCCAAGTCACCGACACGCTGAAAGCCAAACATTGAATAAAAAACATAAAATGGAATTAAGGGATAGTCATTCGTGCTATAGGAGGTTGCACAAGCCATCCATGCCGACATGGCTCCTGCTTCATTTATTCCCTCTTCCAGAATTTGACCGGCCTTATCTTCACGGTAATACATCACCTGATCCCGATCATTTGGCACATATTTTTGCCCTTCAGAAGTATAAATTCCCAATTGACGGAACATGCCTTCCATCCCAAAAGTTCTTGCCTCATCGGGAACAATTGGCACGATTCGTTTTCCTAGCCTTTTATCCTTTGTCAATGCGGTCAGCATTCTGACAAAGGCCATCGTTGTCGATACTTCTCGGTCTCCTGAGCCTTTTAGCTGTGCATCAAATAATGAGAGTTCAGGAACCTTTAAAGGCTGACTTTGCTCACGACGACTAGGGTAAGCACCACCTAAATCCGCTCGCCTCTTATTCATATATAAAATTTCAGGACTATCAGAGGCCGGTCGATAATATGGAATTGACTCTATTTCATCATTCGTAACCGGAACACCAAATCTATCTCTAAAGTCTTTTAATGAAGCAACATCTAATTTCTTTAATGAGTGAGTACTATTGGTAGCTTCGCCTGATTTACCAAAGCCATATCCTTTAATCGTCTGCGCTAAAATAACTGTTGGCTGACCTTTATGGTTAGCAGCTTTATGATAGGCAGCATACATTTTATAAGGGTCATGGCCACCACGATTTAGTTGTTCAATATCTTGATCACTGAGGCTTTCTGCTAATTTAGCCAGCTCTGGATATAAGCCAAAAAAGTGTTTTCGTGTATAAGCACTTCCATTGGATTTAAAGTTTTGCATTTCGCCATCAACAACTTCATCCATGGCTCGCTGCATTGCTCCATCTTTATCTTTATCAAACAGAGGATCCCACATTCGCCCCCAAACAACTTTAATGACATTCCAGCCCGCGCCGCGGAAAACGCCTTCTAGTTCTTGAATTATTTTACCGTTACCCCTAACAGGCCCATCTAAACGCTGAAGGTTACAATTTACGACAAAAATAAGGTTATCAAGCTTTTCTCGCCCGGCTAAAGCGATTGACCCGAGCGTCTCTGGCTCATCAGTTTCACCATCACCAACAAAGCACCATACTTTGCGGTCTTTTTTCTCCATCAGCTCTCTACTATGAAGATACTTCATAACATGTGCTTGGTAAATTGCCTGCAACGGCCCCAAACCCATTGAAACAGTTGGAAACTGCCAATAGTCAGGCATTAACCAAGGGTGCGGATAGGATGACAAGCCATCACCATCTACTTCATTACGATAGCGATCCATCTGATCTTCAGAGAATCGCCCCTCTAGGAAGGATCTTGCATAAATCCCTGGTGAGGTGTGCCCTTGAACGTACACTAAGTCAGCTTCTCTATTTTCATCCCCTGCATGGAAAAAATAATTAAAACCTACATCATATAAAGTCGCACTCGAAGAAAAGGAAGAAATGTGTCCACCAAGTTCGCCCGGACGTTTATTCGCACGCAACACCATCACCATGGCATTCCAACGAATAAGTGAGCGTATGCGACGTTCCATAAATAAATCGCCAGGCATGCGTGTTTCTTGATTCACAGGGATTGTATTGCAATAAGGGGTTGTTACCGAATAAGGCAGGTCACTGCCCAATTTTCTAGCTTTTTCTGACAATCGTGTTAGCAAGTATTTTGCTCGCCCAACACCTTCATTTTCGATGACAGAAGCTAAAGCATCAAGCCACTCAGACGTTTCAATTGGATCTGAATCATCCAGCATCAAGTTCTCCTTTGAGACATTTAACTATTGTTATTTTGATCATTACTTACCAAGTTTAGACCCTGATGACTGTTTCCGTTAGTCGAAACATAAAAATGGTCACCAAGAGACACACACAAGGAAATTAACAACAGACTTAAACATGAATAAATTTCATATTTTATAGTGCAAATAGTTAAATATAGTTGTACAATTTACACACAATCAAACATAAAGTTACCAATGGTTTTCCTATGTCACTTAAAATAAAAGCACTTGTGTCATTATTAGCATTAAGCGCCACGAGCTTTTATGCTCACTCAGCCAAGCCTATGACAGAAAATGACCTTGGTGAAGTTTCAGCAGTCACAGGTGATCATATTTTGAATATGTTCGGTGCACCTGCGGCTGGATTGACGATTGATCAGGCAGAAACGATATCATCCAATGAAGAAATTGCTGCCACTAATAAAAAAGAAACTTATAAAGAAGGCAACACAACAGAAGTCTTTGCTAATGCCGAAATAAAATCATTAGAAAGTGAAAGTTCTGAACAACCACTCAGCCCTCCCTCCCTTGATGTTGATATAAGTGTTTTTGAAGAAGCCATTTATGCTTCCAAACAAACTATTGGAGTCGCAACGACGCTTAACTCCAGCAACAGCGAAATACAATACTTTGACAAAAACATGCATCATGAGCTAACAGTATTAAGTAATAACAATGTAAAAATCACTCGTGACTTACACATAGACTTACTCAAAATAGATAAACTGAATACCACAGCCGACGGTCCATCAGCAGGTAGCATCTATCTTTCAGATTGGCGCTCAAGAGGTTCCGCTCATATGGTACCAAGTGAATAGTAAGCAGCAGAAAAAAATTTCCCCTATCTATAAAACAAAAAACCGGTACTAGCATTTAGCTGGCACCGGTTTCAAGCTACTTTCTGGTTGAGTTAACGTGTACCGTAAACAACCATGGTCTTACCTTTAACCTGAACCAGTCCTTGGTCTTCCAGTGTTTTTAATACTCGACCAACCATTTCTCGTGAACAACCAACGATACGACCTATTTCCTGCCTAGTAATCTTGATCTGCATGCCGTCAGGGTGCGTCATGGCATCTGGCTCTTTACATAAATCCAATAACGTTCTCGCAACACGACCAGTAACATCCAAGAATGCTAGATCTCCTACTTTTCGCGTTGTTTGACGCAAGCGGCTCGCCATCTGCTCGCCAATGAAATAAAGAATTTTAGGGTCTTGCTGGCTAATTTCACGGAATTTAGCGTAACTAATCTCGGCAACTTCACACTCTGATTTAGCTTTAACCCAAGCACTTCGTGAATCCATATTATCAAACAAGCCCATTTCACCAAAGAAATCACCTGTATTTAGATAAGCCATTATCATCTCACGCCCATCATCATCTTCGATAATAACAGTAACGGAACCCTTGATGATGTAGAACAAAGAATCACCCTTATCACCAGCATAAATGATGGTACTTTTAGCAGGGTATTTTCTACGATGGCATTGCGATAGAAAATAATCTAAATGTTTGGTTTTACTTTCAATCGGTTTTAATATCGAGGACATTCTATTTACCTTTATATTGTGCATACATACTGTATCGCGCTTACTTCCTGTATAGGGAAATTTCCCCCTGTCACTTCAGGGTACTAGCGTACTGTATTTTTAAATAAGAACAAGAACTTATTGGCCTTTAAAAAAAGTATAGACTAAGAAATCAATTCTACCTTTATTATTGTTTACGTATTTATGTTAATGTGCGCAAACATTTTATAGAAGTCATTTTATATATTTTTTACTAGGGTTTATCGCTATGAAAACAACGGTTCATTGGGATGGTGATGCGAAATTTGTTGGGAATTCTGAGTCCGGCCATTCTATTGTAATGGATGGTCCGCCGGATCATGGCGGAAAAAACCAAGGCCCCCGCCCAATGGAAATGCTATTACTTGGCTTAGGGGGCTGTACCACGTTTGACGTGATGAGCATACTTCAAAAATCTCGTCAAAAAGTGACAGATTGTACTGCAGAAATTCAAGCGGAAAGAGCTGACGAAGTACCGGCTGTATTCACCAAGATTAATATTCATTTTGTAGTCAAAGGCGACAACCTTAAAGAGAGTTTAGTAAAACGAGCAGTGTCATTATCTGCTGAAAAATATTGTTCTGCATCAATTATGCTCGAGAAAGGCGGTGTAGAAATCACTCATAGTTTTGAGATTCAAAGCTAAGTGTTCAGTACAAAAAGAAGCAAGGAACAGAGTATCCAATGGATAAAAAAATTAAACTTCACGGCTTTAATAACTTAACAAAGTCCTTAAGCTTTAATATTTATGATATTTGCTATGCGAACACCGAAAAAGAACGCCAAGAGTATATCGCCTATATTGACGAGATGTATAACGCTGAACGCTTAACGCAAATTTTAACTGATGTTGTCTCTATTATTGAAGCCAATATTTTAAATATTGCTCGTCAAAATTACGACCCGCACGGCGCCAGCGTTACTATGCTGATAGCTGAACATGACATGCCCCCCGAAAAGAATAGTAACTCTGAAGCCCCTGGGCCTTTACCTGACGCAATCGTCGCTCACCTAGACAAGAGCCATGTCACTGTTCATACCTACCCTGAAAGCCACCCAGTTAATGGCATTAGTACTTTCCGGGTTGATATCGATGTTTCTACCTGCGGGCTAATTTCTCCCCTGAAAGCATTAAACTACCTTATCCATAGCTTCGACTCAGATATCGTCATGTTAGATTATCGTGTTAGGGGCTTCACACGCGATGTGGATGGAGCCAAACATTATATTGACCATGAGATTAGCTCAATACAAAGCTATTTAGGTCAGGATACGCAAGATGCCTATCAAATGATTGATGTAAATGTGTATCAGGAAAATACTTTCCATACAAAAATGCTACTGAAAGAGTTTGAGCTTAAAGATTATTTATTTGGTCAAGGAATTGAAAACCTCAGCTCTAATGAACTGGCTATGATTGAACAAGACCTGAAAAACGAGATGCAAGAAATATTCTATTCACAAAACTTTTCAAAATAGTCAGATAATTTACAATATAAAGTTTGGCTAATATATTCGGATCAACTATCTTTCATATCATTCACCATAAGAGCTTTTTGAAATATGGATATGAAGTGCACGAGTCGCTGTGAAGATGTATTAAAACCACTCCACACCCTATTTGAAACAACGTGCATTGAAGTCTTTGAGAGTCTTCAATGCACGATCAAAAAAGTAGATAAGGCAGAGAGGATTCTTGCAGTCCCTTGCGCCTATATTAATGCAGCTTCTGATGAAATTAAAATGACTCTTTTATTGCGCGGGCCCATTTCCATTCTCAAAAAAACTTATCCCATTCAGGAAAAGACTGAAACGATTAACCCTGCTGAGTTAGACGATTGGATATCTGAGCTTTCCAATCGCTTCATGGGCAGCCTAAAAAATAAATTAATTCCGTACGAACACCGTCTACTTTTAGAGACCCCAATAAAACAATTTGGAGTCAATGTTGATAACTTCCTTCCTGAAACCTACCAATCTTTTGTTCTTCATTTTGAGATTGGTCATGAAGTTTTCGAGTGCAGCTTATACACCCATGTTCTGACAGATAACATACAGTTCATCTATAGAGAGCTTAAAGATATATCAGATACTGATGATGGTGAACTAGAAATGTTCTAGTCACCAATTAATACCTAGCCACCAACTAAAGGAGCAATAACTACATCTAAATTACAGTACTCGGAAACAGTGGTACCTTGAACATAATCAATATCTAATTGCTTCATTCGTTGAAAGCATATTGCAGTGTCAACTGAGCAAGCAATCACTTCCTTACCTAAGTAATGAGCAACTTCTGAAATAGAGTCTGCCGCAGACTCATCTGCATCATCATCATTCATTGATAACATAAAGCTTTCATCAATTTTTATCATATCTACTGGCAATGCCTTCAGTAGCGCAAATGGCGAACGACTGGTACCAAAGTGATCTAAACAAAAATGAAAACCCTTGGCCATCAAGTGCTTCATCATATCGGCAGCAGCATGAATATTCTCAATCTCCGAACAGTCATAAAGATCAAACCAAATCTGTTCTGCATCTAAACGTCCATTTTCAACGAGCTCCAACAACCAGTCTTTAAATGTGTCATCCTTAAAGGAGTAAGCACTCAACTTTATGTGAGCAATTTGAATCTCATCCCAAGCAGGCTCATGACATTCCTTCCTGAGAATTAGTTGTTGAACCCACCAACGATCTAACTGGCAAATATCATCTTCACTTTCTGGCTCATATGAAACACCGCTATCAACTACCGAACATACTAAGTCATGCTGTTCACCATAAACGGCTTTTTCTGAAACAGGGGTGATTTTTTGTACATAAAGCTCTAAGTTCACTGGTAGATCTGAAACTGCATCCAACAAGTCACTAGAGGTGATTTCATTTCCAGAAGCATTTTGAATACAGTCAGCATTCATTTGATCCAATTCGGCGATCTCTGACTCTGATAATAAGTCTGATTCTTCTGGTTCAGTCGTTTGCTGAGGATCTGCTGATGCCATGTCAGACATGGATTTAACTGCATGATCAATCATCAATTCAGGGTTATTAAAACCAAGATGAGCTCTGCTTTCACTCTGGGCATAAACCAAGCCTGAAGCGTCTTGACATAAAGTCGTCAATTTATCGTTAAAATCATACACTTGCTCTTCTGGTTCTGAAATCACCCTAAACAAGACAAAAGCACTCGCCCCTACTCGACCAACAACAGATGTTTTCTCTTTAGCATCCAATAGTATATTTGCAATGGACTTGGATAGTGTTGCTGGTAAAACAGTGCTTTCAGGATCTATCGTAAGTTTAAAATTCACATAAAGTAAATGGCAAGCAGTGGTTCGGCTCCCTGCTTTCATGACTGCTTTTACTTGACGACAAAATTCACGTTTGTTCGCTAGTCCTGTATCGATATCATGGCTTGAATCATAAGCTAATTTTTCATATACGTCCTTCACCATGTCATCTAACCCTTGATTAACAATTGGAACTTCATAGTTCGAATCAGGAACGACTTGCTTATTTTTTAGATAGCTCGCTAGCTTAAAGAGACCTAGTTCGACGACCTTCATGCCTTGATGGTTCACAAAAACAAACTTGCTATACCCTTTCGCCACCCAGACTAGGCGCATGTAATACATATCGCTATCGTCACGGGTAAATTGAACCCAAGCGCCGGGTTGGAAAGATTTTGCCCGCAGTATCCAGTGCTTCAGTTCTTGGGATATTTTAGTATTACGAAGAACAATATCATCATCCGTTTCCGGAATGTCTCGAAGCTTGACCTGTACACATTCTTGAGCACCAATAGGACCTGACTTCATCAATATTTTTAAGGCATCTCTGATAACGATTGACGGCTCATCATTTCCAGAAGCTAGCTTTAAGCCTGCTTGGATTTTTGGCAAGATCAGCTTCATATCCAAAGGACTACTTGGGTCATTACCAAATGATATTAAAGCATCAATAACAGATAAAGCGTCTCTCCACTCAGAGCTATTTTCACCATGTTTAAGGTGAATTAACTGCAGCAAATCCTGCCAACCATTTTCAATTAAAGTTAAAACCGCTGGAGGGACTGCATGCTGTTTTAAACGGTGATTTAATGCTTTTGCAACCTCTATCTTGGCTTGTTCAACTTTATGTATGCCTTCAGCAGCGGCCGCAACTCTCTCTACATTTTTCACGTAGAGTTTATTTTGACGCTCTACCAGAGTATCCATCTCTTTTAGAACGCGGTCGAATACTTCGGTATCGTGTTCAAACTCCTGAACAACTGTTTTAACAAGGCTATCCACTTTTTTACGAATTGAAGGGCTCATTCTAGTACCGCTGGCACCTAGCTGAGCAATTCTATTCATTACAGCATGAACAGAGCTATTTCTGTCATCAAAAAAGCGCTCATCTTTTAGTAGCACCTTCAACACAGGTACTTCTAATTTTAAGAGGTGTTGCTTGGCTTCTTGGGATAAACGTGGGTTCTTCTGCATACTCGCAAAGAAGCGATCAACCACATCAATCGCAACCTGCTGGCTTTCATGAATCCCTTTATCATCTCCGCCCTCCTCTTGAGGGCTTGATGCATCAAGTGAAAACTGAACTCTTTTCATTAAGCTAGATCGGTCTTCTGGTAACTGTTCCGTTTCAACCGAAGAGGTTTGTAACTCACTGAGAGTTTGTGACAATTCTGATTCAGAATACACCTCAGTTGGGGCCGTTATTCCTTGTTCGGCAGCGACTGCATTTTGGTTCATTCTGAGTGAACGAACGAGACCCAATACATTTTTAAAAGCAGTTTCAGCATCTTGATGATTTTGTTTAAACCCGGTTTCTGCTCCATTTGGTGAGGAGAATGGAGGTAAAGAACTTACAATACTTTGTGATTCAGCAGATATCAGTGACGATTCGGAACCTTGATAAGAGGAATCTTGAGTACCATAACTAAAAATTGGCTCATCTCTTCTACCCTCATCTATATTTTTTGTTTGCTCCTCTTCGTCAACTTTAGTTTTTTCACCCGTTTTTTCTTTGTTAGGTAATGGTGTCGTCGATTTCTTAGGTGATATTTTATTAATATCTAAATCAGGTAATACCTTGTGCTGGATGAGTATGTCATTTAAGTCTTTATACAATGGTTCTAAGTGAACAACTACTTGTTTTTCAAAGATTTTAAAAATAAGCCTTTCAACTTGACCTGTTGCTTCCAGGCGGTTTAAAGAGGAGTGAAAAGCATTCACCAACAACGCTGGACCAAGCGGGCTTTGATGATACCGCTTATCACCGATCCCAATCGCATCTAAGCGCATTTTTAACGGTAATAGTTGCGCACGATAATTCGTTTCTGCTTTAGTGATCAGTACTCTGGAGGTTAGCCAATCTTCGAACTCACCTTTATCAATCAACGATAAGTCATCGGTATTTGGTAAGTCATTTTTTTCCAGCACTGCTTTTGGGTCTTGAATTGCAGCCATAAAAACCTGCAACATCTTATTTTGGTCGCGGGTGATTGTATTCGCAGACTCCATGATTGAGTTAGCCTGTTGATCCGATGACGCTGCAACAGCGGCATCTTTAACTTCTTGAATAACAACGGGGTAGAATTCATTCATCAATGACTGTGTATAACCAAGAATACAATCAATACACTGACGAACAATAAGCTTTACCTCTCCTTCAGGGACCTTTTGATGCCGCTGCTTTAAATTGAATTCGACCAAGGATTGAATTGCATCATCATATCGACCAATAAAACGAACACCTGCTGCATGTTCTATCACGTGCGTAGGCATAGACTTTAATGCATATTGTTCACCCTGCTGACCTAAAAAGGCAACAGTAAAATTTCTATTCGCTCTTCCTTTCAGATAAAGAGATAAAGCGTCACATACCTCAACTTCATATTTAAGAAGCATACCTTCAGAACAATAATCTGCAATAATACAGGGCCAGGAAGCCCCATCATCGAGCCTCAACATCGCATCATGATGTATTGGTCTGCGCAAGCTAGATCGTCGTTCCATAATTAAACCTTTTCTCTTTCTATAATTTTATTCGTTAATAGTTTTCATTAATACTTTTGCATTCCGCGCCGCATTGTAGCTTTTATCACCCGGCAAATTTTGAGACGAGACAAGCTCGAAACCTCGCTCTTTAAACCAATGCTCTGTTTGGGTTGTTAATACAAATAACTTTGCTAAATTCTGATTTTTTGCCCTTTCCTGAACTGCATCCAGAAGGCGATCACCACGCCCATGCCTTCGGTAAGCAGGGTCAACGGCAAAACAAGACAACTCACCAGCCTGATCTTCTGGAAATGGATATAAGCCAGCGCAGCCAATGATCGCATTATCTCTTACATCAACCAAAAAGTAATCTAACTCTGTTTCTAATAATTCCCTTGAGCGACGCACTAAAAAACCCTGCTCTTCGAGTGGTCGAATTAACTCCAGAATGCCATTAGTATCTTCTAGTCGAGCAGGACGAATCTGGTCATAATGATCCACACTCACCATTGTTCCATGACCATCACGAGTGAATAGCTCTTCTAACAAGGCACCGTCATGAGCATAACTTAATAAATGAACCCTTGATATGCCAGCCTCGCAAGCTTTTGCAGCAGCAGTTAACTGATTGATTTGCTCTTGATCTATGCCAGAGTTTTCTTTTCGAGCTTCCCCTTTCGCAGTATAGAGCTGTGCCTCTTTAACGGTCATTTCTTGAAGCAATTCACCTTCAGAATTTTTTAAGCCACTATCATGGCCAAAGAAAACTAGTTTTTCTGCCCTTAACTTAACGGCAACCTCGGCCCCTAAAGCTTCATAACTAAGGTTGAAAATATCACCACTCATGGAATATCCCACGGAAGGAATTAAAACAACGGAACCATGTTCAAAATGACGCTCAATCGCCTCAACATCAATACTACGCACCTGCCCTGTTAAGCCCAGGTCGATACCATCACTAACACCATGTGGCCGGGCCATGACAAAGTTTCCACTAACCACATTTATCTTTGACCCATGCATGGGCGAATTAATAATACCCATTGACAGCTTAGCCTCTAACTCAGAGCGTAATCGCCCATAAGCCTCGAGAACAAACGGCATCATTTTAGGATCAGTAATTCGTAATGAGCGATGAAATGACGCAGTAATATCATTCTTTTTCAAAGCGTCATCTATCTGGGGCCGAGCACCAAAAACAATCACCAAACGAACACCAAGACTGTTTAATAGGGCAATATCATGGGTAATATTATCAAAATTCGAGTGCTGCAATGTTTCACCACTAATCGCGAGTACGATTACTTTGTTTCGGTGAGTATTTATATAAGGTGATGCTTTTCTAAACCATCCCACCCACTCCTTCATTTCACTCATTATTTTTTCCAGTTTCATTTATATCGACACAGTAACGCGTGATCAGTTCACACAATACATCTGACATTGGTTTTATTTGATTCATTGCTAAAAACTCATTGGGCTGATGAGCCTGATCAATTGAGCCCGCACCCATTACGATCGTCTCTAACCCCATAGATGATAAGAATGGTGCTTCAGTCGCAAAAGCAACCGCACCCGCATCATGACCCGTTAGCGATTCACATAAGCGTACAAGCTCAGTTTGGGCGCCTGTTTCGAAAGGTTGTACACCGCCAAACAATGATTCTACATTAATCTGCAAACCTCTTTTTATCTCTACTTTTTTTGCTAGCTTCCGCACTTCTGATTTTAGCGCCTCAGTATCCATTCCGGGTAAAGGCCTTAGATCAAAACTTAATTCACAGTGGCCGCAAATTCTATTTGGGCTATCCCCACCGTGTATTCTGCCTAAATTTAAGGTAGGCACGCTCACTTCGAATAAATTATTTTGGTGCTGTGATTGTATGCGTGATCGAAAGGCTAATAATTCACCTAATAACTCATGCATCCCTTCCAAAGCACTATTCCCCAGACTTGGGTTTGAGGAATGACCAGAGCCTCCGGAGACGACAATCGACTCCATTAAAATACCTTTGTGCATTCTGATAGGGCGAAGACTGGTTGGCTCTCCAATCACTGCAGCTCGGCCTTGAATAGTACCCGAGTCAGCTAAAGCTCGAGCACCTGACATAGAGCTTTCTTCATCAGCTGTCGCCAGAATAATTAAAGGTTGGGTTAATACCGCATTCTCCATTCCTCTTAAAGCTTCAACAATAATTGGAAAAAAGCCTTTCATGTCGCAAGTCCCTAAGCCATAAAACTTCTGATCTCGCTCAATTAACTTAAAGGGATCAGTCATCCACTGCTTAGGGTCGTAAGGTACCGTATCAGTGTGCCCTGATAATACTAAGCCATTTGCTCCTTCCCCAAGTGTAGCTATCATATTTGCCTTATTCACAAGCCCGGGAATGAGATTAATTTCAACCTTAAAACCTAACGCTTCAAACCACTCCGCTAGTATGGTTATCAACGGCAAATTTCCCTGATCCCAGTCAGAAGAAGGAGAGCTGATTGAAGGTGTCGAGACCAATTGATTCAGTAACGTTTCAAATTTTGGCAAATTAACCGGAGGGACCGTATACATTTTCATCTATTTCTCATTGCCATATTTCAATATTTTTAATTTGATCTCGCTGCAAAGAATAAACTACAGCACCTCCAGACAACTCTTGACTAAGCTCTAACTTTTGCTCATTTACAGAAACAATAACACCTTGATATTGTTTCTCATCCAACATAATAATTCTGGCTTTTTGTTCAGGGACAAACTCTAGCTCATCAGGTGAAATAGAAAAATAGCCTCTTTTCTTTTTCTGAGAAGTCTCAAACATTTTATTTTTTGGTTCGTCGCTGACGACTTGAACAGGCGGTCTAAAGTGCTGGCCATTAACAACCCATTCAACAGCATGAACAGGATCACCATTAAGCTTTGCAGATACGCCAAAATATGGAATAAGATTTTTATCCAACAAGTCATTAAATTGATTCAATACAAATGGTTTTGTTGGTGATAATGCTACATAAAGCTGCCCCCCTTGTAATAAATAGTCTTGATACAGTTTTTTCACCACAGGTCCAACATCAAGGCCTATCTCTCCTAATTTCTTTTGCCAAAGTTCCGAAGCCAATAGACTAAACTGTTTTCGGTCAAACTGAGTCAAGGTTGAACAAAAATTACTTAATCGACGAAAATACCCATTATCCACATGTGTTAGTGAAAAATCATTGAGCTGGAATTTCTCAACATCCCATTTAGAAAAAGCACTAGGTATAGAAGAAGCCTCCCAAGTAGACTTGAGTTTCGTTTCGCCTAAAACATCCATATCCAAAGTAATCGCTATTGCTAATTCATTCAGATCAGCATCAATACGCTTTTCAAGCGTGACCGACGCTTTAAACTCATTAACACCCATTTTGCGTAAATTACTATGATTTACCCTCGTTTGGTCACCACAAGCATACAAACCCAACGGTGCAGAAAAATCATTACCATATTCAAGAGCAATCCACTCTTCAAAATCTCGACCTTCTAACAAACCTTTAATAGATTGAGCCGTCACACTCTGAATTCCATCATGCTGACTTGAAGTTAAGTTTGATAAGCTCAGTAGTAAATTAAAGTAATTACCATAATTCAGCCGAAGGCGCTCAATATGAAAAGTACGTTTCAGTCGATAAGGGGTAATGGAGAGATCATGAAAAACAATCGTTCCATCAAGCTCTGAAGATAGCCAGGAATAAGTAATGGCAAACTCCTGATTTAAAGCGCTTTTGATTTTCTCAGCAGACTGATAGGAAAAAAGCGCAATAAAAGCTTTTGTTCCCACAAACAAAACAGCAGAAAGAAATAAGATAGTTAGTACATTTTTTTTCATATTCATCAACTTCCGACGTATTTCTACCCATTTTGTAAATTGTTTTCTATAAAGAACTATAGCAAACTTACAGAGCATTGCTTAAAGAGAAAAAACCGCACGATAACCTTTATCTTCCAACAATTCAGTCTAAACTAATATTTAAATACTCCATCTCTTGTACTTTGCCACAAACTGCCATGCGCAAGGCACGAATATTACCTTTCAGGGCTAGGACCAACACCTAAATGAGCAACATCGACGACATTTCAAAAGCTATTGCATTATTAAAACAAACACTTCCTGAAATGAATAAACGAAACATACCAACCACTCCTGAAAATTATTCAATTTGGTATGAATATGTGAATGGAGAGAACAATAAACTCATCGAGGCCATTAATAACCTGGATAAGCAGCGTGCTACTTTTTCAGGAAAAGTACTTAAAGAGCTTCATCTGGAATATATCGCTAATGCACATCAGGCGGCTGTTAACCAATTAAGTACTAGCGTCAAAGAAATTATTAACGACTTCCTGACCAAGATTAGCTCAGAAGGCGAAGGCCTCACTCATTATGCGAATACACTTTCTGAATTCTCAAAAAGAGTAGAAGGTGTTAATGATATTGAAGATATTAAGCAGCTCATTACTCATTTATTGGATGAAACAAGAAAAAGGGAAGATGCAACACAAAGCATGCAAACCTCACTAGAAACCATGGCAATGGAAATGAAAAAGTTACGCGCAGAGGTTTCAAAATTAAACTCAGAAGCCACAACTGACTCCCTCACGAAGGTGAATAATCGACGTGCTTTTGAGATGGAAATAGATAACTGTGTTTCGGCAAGCAAAGCTGAATCTAAACCCCTTTGTTTACTTTTTGTTGACCTTGATCATTTCAAAACTTTTAATGATAAATTTGGGCACACCATTGGTGACAAAGTTCTACGTTTTGTAGCCACTTTACTTAAAAACAATATCAAAGGAAGCGATTCCGTCTCACGCTTTGGGGGAGAACAGTTTACCATTTTGCTTCCTGAAACAGAGTATAACGATGCATTAAAAGTGGCTGAAAATATCCGTGAAAGGCTCTCTAAACAAACTCTTTCCGATAGCGCTGAGAAAATAGAGCTTGGAACAATCACAGCTTCAATTGGAGTCGCTAACTACAAGTATGGTGAAAGTTCAGAAGAGTTAGTAAGGAAAGCGGATAAGTGTATGCACGAAGCTAAACGAGAAGGTAGAAACCGCGTGGTCGGTGAAAAAAATCTCAAAAAGTCACCAAATGAATCCAAACAAACTTTTATTTAGAGAATACTACCATGCTAGCTAGCATTCCCTGCTTGGATATTTTATCAAGATTATAGTGCTGGCATTCACACCCAATGAGATAGCCGTTTACTTTAGGAACTTATTTGTAATCAGCGTACCAACACCTTCATCAGTAAATATTTCAAGTAAGGTTGAATGACTAACACGCCCATCAATAATGTGTGCACTTTTCACCCCTCCTTTAACCGCATCTAAAGCACAACCAATTTTAGGCAGCATTCCGCCATAAATTGTGCCATCTTCAATTAACGCATCTACTTGCTCAGTCGACAACCCTGTTAATACAGCACCAGATTTATCTTGTAAGCCTGAAATATTGGTCAGTAGAATGAGTTTTTCTGCTTTGAGCTCTTCCGCCACTTTCCCAGCAACCAAATCAGCATTGATGTTATAAGTTTCACCATTTTCACCAACACCAATGGGGGCAATAACAGGAATGACATCACTCTGGGTTAGCATATTAATCACACTAGAATCTACTTTCGTCACGACACCGACATGACCAATATCGATAATTTCCGAGCGCTGAACTTCTGGAGATGCGTGATCAACTTTTAATTGTTTTGCTTTTATGAAATTGGCATCTTTGCCGGTTAAGCCAATTGCTTTACCGCCATTACTGTTAATCAACGCAACAATTTCTTTATTGACCTTGCCACCCAAAACCATTTCAACCACATCCATGGTCTGACTATCGGTTACTCTCATGCCATCTACAAAATGACTTTCAATATTTAGCCGGGATAACAGTTCACCAATTTGAGGGCCACCGCCATGAACAATAATCGGGTTTATCCCGACTAATTTCATGAGCACCACATCACGTGCAAAACTATTCTTCAATTCTTCATTTTCCATCGCGTTACCACCATATTTAATCACAATAGTGGTGCCGGAAAATCGTTGTATATAAGGTAATGCTCTATTTAGTACTGATGCGACTTGTATCGCTGAATCTCTATCTAAACTCATAATACTCACTATCTAAAAATAAAAAACCAGATTAAAAATCAAGATCCAACTCAGGATCAATACTTCTTAACTGAGTGATAAATTTATCTTTAATCTCTTGCAGAGAAGCTTCATCATCGGCTTCAAAGCGAAGCACTAATACAGGAGTGGTATTTGATGCTCGACATAAACCCCAGCCATTTGGATAATCTACACGTAAACCATCAATCGTAGTGACATTTCCTCCTTCAAACTGACCTTTTAGCAAACACAACTTTTCAATAATGCTAAATTTACTGTCGTCGGTAACGGTTACATTAATTTCAGGCGTACTTATATCTTCCGGAAAGCTCGCAAAGACCTCGTTTGAACTTTGATCTTCAACACCTAAAATTTCAAGCAACCTAGCAGCACTATATAAACCATCATCGAAACCAAACCAGCGCTCTTTAAAGAACATATGGCCACTCATTTCACCGGCTAATAACGCTCCAGTCTCTTTCATTTTTGCTTTAATGAGGGAGTGGCCTGTTTTCCACATCACAGGTCGACCACCATAACTACTAATTAATCCGTTAAGTCTTCTAGAACATTTAACATCATAAATAATATCGGCCCCTGGGTTACGTGACACGACATCTTTTGCAAATAACATCAATAAACGGTCAGGCCAAATAATTTTACCTTCATTCGTAACAACACCGAGCCGATCACCATCACCATCAAATGCAAGTCCAATATCAGCATCATGCTCTTTTACTGCCGCAATAAGGTCTTGCAAATTTTCCGGCTTACCGGGATCTGGGTGATGATTTGGGAAGTTGCCATCAACTTCGCAAAATAAAGGAATAACTTCACAACCCAGCTCTTCAATTAACGCAGGAGCAATACCTCCAGCGACACCATTTCCTGCGTCCAATACCACTTTTAGTGGTGCTGCGACAGCAATATCATTCAGAATTGTATCCAAATACTCTCTGTCAATGTTTTGGTCAGATCGAGCCCCTTGCCCTTGAGCAAAGTCTTGCAATAGAATTCGGTTATATATCTTTTGAATGTCATCACCCGACAAAGTATTTCCACCGATCATCATTTTGAAACCATTATAATTACTAGGATTATGACTTCCAGTAATCATCACGCCACTGCCAGTATCAAAATGATGGGTTGAAAAGTATAGAACGGGCGTTGGAACCTGACCAACAATAATGGCATCAATCCCGGTACTAATGATGCCTCTTGTCAAAGCTTCACAGTAAGCAACACTTGATAGTCGTCCATCGTAACCAACACAAAGTGCTTTTTGGCCTTGCGCTAATGCTTCTGTGGCAATTGCTTTACCAATTAACTCTACAACACCCTCATTCAAGGTATCATCTACAACACCACGAATATCATAGGCCCTAAAAATTGACTGAGGCACGTCCAGATCTAATCGCTCAACCTCAGTGACCATGTCTTCACCGCCATCAAGATTTGCATCTAACTCTAGAGGATCATGTTCGGAGTCATTTTCTGAAAGTACATCCAAGTCTAACAAGTCATCATCAAATATCGGCGCATCGCTATCATCATCGCTTTTATGTTCTTCGTTAGCTTTAACTTCATTTATTTTTTTAGCTTTGCTCTCTAGCTCTTTATTTAAGTCTTTTATATTTTTGGCTAAGGCAGACACCATTGTGTGGACCTCTCCAAAAACGAAAGGTTTTGCTTTTTTTCCTTCCCCTGAAAGCACTCTTTTCAGGTGAGCGGTCGCGAGCAATAAATCACTTCGCACAACACTCATTTTCATTCTACAAAGTACAAAGATAATAGTCGCTAACAGTACGGCTACAGCTGAAAAAACGCCCAAAACAGGTATTCGATCAATCTCCTCTAATACCGCAGGCGCATAACTGATTTTCCATTGTGCAATAGCTGTCGGAATACTAATCGCTTGCTCTTGATCACCTTCCCCTTTTGAAATGACTACTTTATCTCGAATACCATTATTACTGACTAAGCTCAGCCGTCCTTTTGGCAGCGAATTTGATAAATTTAATAAGGGTTTAATCGCAGATAAATTAAAGGTTGCCATTAAGGCGCCAAATATTTCTCCTGAATCAGACTTAACAGGAACTGCCATTTGAAACAGCCAGATATTATCAGTAAAAAATGCTTCTGTTTTAGTTACTTTTCCCGAAGCTGCACGACGGATTAGATCCACCCCAGCAAAACTAAGCCCTGGATGCCTATCTCCTACTCGTGAAAGGTCAGCAAAAGGAACAATATATAATTGGTTAAGATCGACAAAAACAGCTGACAGAATATTTTTTAAATCTTCGGCATCACCTTCCGACATCAAGTTTTTCGTGATGGGGATATTTGAGAGAGATTTAAGTGCAAGTTCTCGACTACTGATATAAGAGTCGAAGTTTTGTGCAACCGATGAGACTAAAATGGTTTTAGTCTCATCTTTTTGCTGCTGCTCAACACCTTGGATAAAAATAAACTCTACCAAGGTGTAAGCAAGCACTAAAAAGACCAATACAACCAGTGCTGGCTGATAAACCCACGACAATATAGAACGGCCAACCACAGAAGTTTTCGATGAGACCACCTCCGTTTTAACTTTATTATTTTTATCGTTAACTGCCGTTTTTACCAGCGCTGTTTTTTTCTTCAAAAATTTCATGGACACCCTTTGTCACACCAATAATTGTAATTTATTCACACTGTCTATTTAGCATAGGTCAAATTGATGATTTGTCTTAATGATTCGAGCAGCAAATTTTATGCGCGTCCTGTTGACCCGAAGCCACCTTCACCACGATCACTTTCTGAAAATTCATCTACAAACTCAAAGCCAACCTGAACAACAGGCACAATAATCATTTGGGCAATTCTCTCCCCTACGTCAATTGTGAAAGTCTTATTCCCACGATTCCAGCAAGATACCATCAGCTGGCCCTGATAATCAGAGTCGATCAAGCCCACTAAATTCCCCAAAACAATACCATGTTTATGACCTAAACCAGAACGAGGTAATAACATTGCTGCATGACCAGGGTTCTCAATATAGATAGCCATCCCCGTTGGAATCAACTTTGTTTCTCCTGGTGCAAGCTCACATGCTTCCTCTATACATGCTCGCAAATCTAAACCCGCCGAGCCATCCGTTGCGTACTCAGGAAGCGCAATAGTATTTCCAAGGCGAGGATCAAGAATTTTTACTTGTAAGGTCTCATTTTTCATTAGTTATACTCATTAGCATGCGCTTAATTTGTGTTTAATTATCAGATTAACTATTTCAATTGATAGATTTGATTTTGATTTTCGCTCAAGTTTTATTTGATCATTTTTTGTAATTACATGAACTTCATTTTGCTCACTATTAAAACCAATAGAGGGGTTTGAAACATCATTAGCAATAATCATATCTAAATTCTTTTTCTTCAATTTGCCTGCCGCATATTTTATTAAGTCATTTGTTTCTGCTGCAAACCCAACAGTAAATGGTTTATGAGGTGTCGAGGCTACAGAAGCAACAATATCCGGATTTTGGCATAAAGCTATGCTCATATCGGCTTCACCATTTTTCTTAATCTTTTTATCGGACAAATGAAGTGGACGATAATCCGCAACAGCGGCTGATGCAATAAAAATATCACAACCTAGATTAAGCTCTTTCATTACAGTTTCATACATCTCGATAGCAGAAATAACGCTTACCCGCTGCACTGATTCGGGACAATCCAAATAACAAGGTCCAGAAATCAATACCACTTCTGCACCTTGGTCACGACAAGCACCTGCAAGCGCATACCCCATTTTTCCAGAGCTATGGTTACTAATATAACGAACAGGGTCAACAGCTTCTCGCGTAGGCCCAGCAGTAATGATTACTCGCTTACCAAACAATTCGCCTTTTCCAATAACAGGAGGATTTTTGCAGCTGAACAGACCTTCAACATTTGAGCAAATTTCCTTTGCCTCAAGCATCCTGCCTGGGCCTACATCACCACAGGCTTGCTCCCCATTTTGAGGCCCCCATATATCGATATTTTTCTGAAATATTCTCAAAAGTTCATTTATATTTCTTTGTGTCAGCGGGTTTAACCACATTGCCTGATTCATTGCAGGAACTAATGCAACCCTAGATGTAGAGGCAAGCAATAAAGTCCCCAACAAGTCATCAGCAAGTCCTTGACTATAACGTGCAATAAAATTTGCGGTAGCTGGCGCAATAACAATTAAGTCCGGCCATTTTGCTAATTCAATATGCCCCATTCCGGCTTCAGCACTAGAATCAAGAAGTTCAATATGAACAGGATTTCCTGACAGCGCCTGCATCGATAATGGCGTTATGAATTCAGTTGCGCCCTTGGTCATTACAACTCTAACGTTAGCACCTTTTTTCGTGAGCTCCCGGCACAGCTCAGCCGATTTATAGGCGGCTATCCCACCGGTAATACCCAATAAAATTTTTGCGCCATTCAAGCATAGAGTCATTATAGTTTTCCAGTATGCACTTATAGATAAATCAGGAAGTTAAACAGGAGGCAAATACAAAGCAAGATCATCCTTGCAAATAGATTTTACGCGAAACGATAGAAACTTTAAAGATTGTTAGAGCTGAGTATTTATTACTAAGAAACAGAGGGAGGAAATTTTTAAAATATTAACTTGAGAAGGGAATGCAAAAACTTAAATATTTCGCCAAGCATCAGTAAAAACCAAAGCTTGGCAAAATGAATAACACTTTACAGTTTAAACTATAAAGGTGTTACATTTTCAGCTTGAGGGCCTTTATTGCCCTGACCAACTGTGAATTCAACTGACTGACCTTCTGCAAGCGTCTTGAACCCATCTGATTGGATTGCACTGAAATGAACAAAAACGTCTGGACCGCTTTCCTGTTCGATAAAACCAAAACCTTTTGATTCGTTGAAAAACTTAACTTTACCGGTAACTCTATCTGACATAATCATATCCTGACTTAAAAAACTAAACTTACTAAATGCCGAAAATCGGGGTATAACTTATGCAGACAAAACGAGATTCTATTACTAGTCATTCACAATGCAAAACATAAAAAAATAGCCGAGATTTCAAGACTGAGCGAAGTATACTCTCTTCTTTTTTAAAAAAAAACCTTAAAAACCATAAAACGTACAAAATATGAACAAAAACAATCGAGAAATTATTTTTAGTCGCTTTAAGAGCGAGAACCCAAACCCAACCACCGAGCTAGAATTTTCAAGCACTTTCGAGCTGTTAATTGCCGTTATTTTATCAGCTCAATCAACAGATAAAGGTGTAAATAAAGCAACCGCAAAACTTTTTCCGGTCGCAAACACTCCCACCAGCATTATTAATTTAGGCCTAAACAACCTTAAATCCTACATAAAGACTATCGGTTTATACAACGCAAAAGCTGAAAACATAATCAAAACCTGCCACATACTAGCTAAAAAACATAAGTCTGTAGTACCTGATTCGAGAGAATTGCTTGAAGAGTTGCCCGGTGTTGGCAGAAAAACGGCTAACGTCATACTTAACACAGCATTCAATCAAGTTGCCATGGCGGTTGATACGCATATTTTCCGTGTTTCAAATAGAACAAAGATTGCTTCAGGAAAAAACGTACTTGAAGTAGAAAAAAAGTTACTCAAGGTAATCCCAAAAGAATACTTACTTGATGCTCATCATTGGCTTATTTTACACGGCCGCTACACCTGCACCGCCAGAAAGCCAAAATGCGGCTCATGCCTAATAGAAGATTTATGTGAGTTTAAAGATAAAACCGGAGAGTAATACAATAAAGAACCTCAACAAACCGAAGCCAATAAGCATCACTTAAAAACAAAAAAACCTTGAAGCGTTTAATTCACTTCAAGGTTTTATTTGATTCAATATATTAAAAATAGCTCAACTCGACTTAAGCAACACTGAATAAGTAAGACTTATTGAAACAGCGTATCACCACTTAAACCTTGTTTTTCAAGAATATCCCGAAGACGTTTAAGCGCCTCAACCTGAATTTGACGTACACGCTCACGCGTTAAACCAATTTCTTTTCCTACTTCTTCCAAAGTACTCATGCGATAGCCTCTTAAACCAAAACGTCGCGCCAGTACTTCTTGCTGCTTACCTGATAGTTGATCCAGCCAGCCATCAATACTTCCACGTAGATTACTATCTTGTAGCACTTCCGCTGGGTCTGATGCTGACTCATCAGCAACAGTATCCAACAATGATTTATCACCACTACCACCAATAGGCATATCAACCGACGCAATTCGCTCATTCAAACCTAGCATGCGCTTCACATCTGCAACAGGCTTATCTAACAAGTCTGCAATTTCTTCTGGTGATGGTTCGTGATCAAGCTTTTGCGTCAACTCACGCGCTGCTCGCAAATATAAATTTAGTTCTTTTACAACATGAATAGGTAAACGGATTGTACGCGTCTGATTCATTATCGCGCGTTCAATGGTTTGACGTATCCACCAAGTTGCATAAGTTGAAAAACGGAAACCTCTTTCTGGGTCAAATTTCTCTACAGCACGAATTAACCCTAGGTTACCCTCCTCAATAAGATCCAAAAGCGTTAGACCTCGATTGACATAGCGACGAGCAATTTTTACCACCAAGCGCAGGTTACTCTCTATCATGCGCTTGCGTCCCGCTTCATCACCCTTTTGGGCTAAGCGAGCAAAATATACTTCTTCTTCTGGGGAAAGTAGAGGCGAAAATCCAATTTCATTCAGATACATTTGAGTTGCATCTAACTGCCTATAAGGCTTAGCTTCCGTAGTTGATTTCGCCGCACGACCAATTGGCGTAACAACCGAAGATGGTTTAGTTGTTTTTTTAGCTCGAACTTTTTTTGTTTTCGCTTCAAAAACGACTTCTTCAAAACACTCTTCTCTTTCTGCTGACATAATACTTTCCTCTGCTTTTTATTGTTTGCCTTTCAACTTATCTGCTGAATTTTATTTGGCAACCTAGCTGTCTGTTTCATTGTTACTTAGTAATTCTTTTTCAATCAATACTTATTCTTTTCATTAGGCCAGCTCATCTAGTTGGCAAATAACTCATCGGATCAACCGGTTGGCCATTTTTTCTAATTTCAAAATGAAGCATTGGACGACCTGTTTCGGAACGTCCCATTTCAGCAATTTTTTGTCCTATTTTTATTTTCTGCCCTTCCTGGACTAAAATACGTTGGTTATGAGCATAAGCACTTAAGTAAACTTCGTTATGATTTATAATTACTAAATTGCCGTACCCTAATAAGCCACTTCCTGCATACACCACCTCTCCAGTTGCTGCAGCATGAATCGACTCGCCAACTCGCCCCGAGATATCCAATCCTTTATTGATACGCTTATGGGCATTTATTTTTTTAGCTGATCTTTTATTTCTTTCAGTCTTAACATTACTCACATAATACATGGCAAGTATCGGGCCAACATGCGGCCACTGCCATTTTATGTTGTTGAAGTTCTTATGTTTTTTATTTTTTGTAACAGTCTTTACGCTTCGTTTACTAACTTTACCTTTTGTTACATTTACTTTTTTTCCATTCTTAAAACGTGAAGATTTAGTTATCTTATTTGAACTTTCCGCGGAGAGCTCTAAACTTATCTTTTGCCCAAGAGAAATAACATAGGGCGGCTTTATATTATTAGCGGCCGCTAACTCCTCAAGCCTACGACCATACCGCCATGCAATCGAATAAAGCGTATCCCCCTTACGAACAACATGGCGCCCAAAATGAACAGGAGGGTTAAATTTTTTGTCGTAATAAATGGAGTGAGACGTACAGGCAATATTTGAAAGTACAAACAAGATACACACTGTTACAAAACAACAAATATGTACAAATTTTATACAACTAGAATTTAAGACCGTATATTTATTAAGCAAAGCCGTATGCCACGCTATTCTTTTAGGTTATATGTGCGTAATTTGTTATTCAATTTATATCTTTTTATCTGATATTTTTTTTAAGAAAGATCGGTAAGTTACTAATATATAGTCATATTCTAGAATGTTATATTCATAAAACACGTTACCATAAAACCTGAAGTGTTACCTAAGTACACACCACTCCTCAACACATCACACCTCTTCAGATGCAGAATTTTTAGATACATTTGCAAAAGACTCCAAGGACACCACCCCAACTACAGCAATTAGAGCACAGATAATCGCCAAAGTGATTTGAGACGGCGCTCCAGAGATCAATTCATAAGTGCTTGGCAAAACATTCTGCTCCAATAAAGGCACAAGCTGACCATGACGCCCCTCTCTATAGGTAAGAACTTCTTTCCATGGCCACACTTTTGTCAACGCCCCGATCATAAAGCCAGTCAATAATGCCAAGGTCATATTTCTAAAATGAGAAAAAGCCCATACAAGCAGATTCGCGATAGAGAGCAAACCAATCAAACAGCCTGACGAGAACACGACTAAAACAATCAAATCAAACTCCCTAATTGCATCTAAAATAAATGAGTAAGTACCAAGCATCACTAAGATGAAGCTTCCTGAAATGCCCGGCAAAATCATGGCACAAATAGCAATTAAGCCAGATAAAAAAGCATTTAAGTAACTTGGTTCGACACTAGCTGGAGACAATTGAGTAATAAAATAAGCTACGACGACCCCCATGAAAACAGATAAAAACAACCTAATATTCCAAACACTTACTTGCTTACCAACAATTGAGACAGACGCAACAATCAAACCAAAAAAGAAAGACCATAACGGAATAGGATGATTCACTAACAAGTAGCCGATAAGCTTAGCAAAAATCAAAACACTCAGAAGAATACCTGAGAAAAGCGTTATTAAAAAAGTACCATCAATTTCCTGCCAAAAAGCAGAGAACTTACGATTTTTGGTTAGATTAAAAAACTCAGGGACAATTGACTGGAGAGATTTTAATAAGTGCTCATAGATTCCAGTTATAAAGGCAATAGTGCCGCCAGAAACGCCGGGAACAATATCAGCCGCCCCCATCAGAACCCCTTTCAAAAACAACCAAAAATCAAATTTCAAGACATTAACCTCTTATCAAAAACACTCACCCGTTAGATGAGACCTACAACCCTGAACAACGATCAATGACTGCAACCTCGGACATACAAAACTTAGCGCACAACACCAGGTAAAAAAGGCACAAACAGTGCCGGCTCAATGATTTTTTGCTCGTAGCTATTCCCTCGACGGGTCACAACGGTCAGGCTCTGAGATGCATCACCTAATGGCAAAATCATTCGCCCCCCCTCTTTTAACTGACAAACTAACTCCAAAGGAATCTCTGTAGGTGCGGCAGTCATGAGAATTGCATCGTATGGAGCACACTCCGGCCAACCTACACCACCATCAGCATGGCGAGCGAAAACATTATGGAGCTTTAAGCGCTTGAAACGGGATAAAGCTTTTTCAAGAAGAGGCTGAATACGCTCAACACTGTAAACTTCACCAACTAATTGAGCGAGCACAGAAGCCTGATAACCCGAACCTGTTCCGAGCTCCAACACCCTATGAGGAGAACTTTCTAAAATTAACTCAGTCATACGTGCAACAATATAAGGCTGCGATATCGTCTGGTTATAGCCGATAGGCAGAGCAGTGTCTTCATAAGCACGATGTGCTAAAGCCTCATCCAAAAAAATATGCCTAGGCGTTTCCACCATAACGGACAACACATCTTCATTGCGAATACCTTCTTCCCTAAGACGCTGAACCAATCGCATTCGCGTACGTCTGGATGTCATGCCTATCCCTGCGAGATCAAGAGTTTGACTCACCTTAATTTATTCCTCTAACCATGTTTCAATATCAGCCAAGCTCTCATGACGAGTCATATCAACTTGTATGGGGGTTACCGACACGAAGTCATTCGCAACGGCATAAAAATCTGTTCCGGGGCCTGCATCATCACCCTCTCCCGCTGAAGCAATCCAAAAACGCTCACGACCTCTAGGATCTGACATTTGCTCAGGCGCCTGCCCCTTTGCCCGGTGCCCTAGACGCGTTACTTTAATTCCTTTTAATTGCTCATAAGGAATATCTGGAACATTCACATTTAGAATCGTTTTTTGGGGTAGATTCAGCGCTTTCTTATTTTGTAATAAATCTAAAACGACTCTTGCAGCCGTATGATATAAATGATTACCTCGATTCACTAATGAGACAGCTATAGCGGGCTGATTTAAAAAGCGTCCTTCAATTGCAGCAGCAACCGTTCCCGAGTATAAAACGTCATCCCCTAGGTTCTCATGACTGTTAATACCTGAAACAACTCGCTCCGGGTCCTGATCACACAAAGAAGAAATCCCTAAATGTACACTGTCTACAGGCGTACCATCGACACAAGAATATCCGTTTCGAAGAGTTGTGACACGCAGAGGTCGGCCTAATGTCAACGAACCACTCGCGCCACTATGATCTCGATCCGGTGCAACGACACTAACCTCAAATACCTTCCCCAGCACTTCAGCTAACACAAGAATGCCTTCCGCATTAACACCATCATCATTTGATACTAATAAAGTCATATGCGTTTAACTAAGCCTCTCCTAGCAATACACGATAATCTAAAATTTCTGCTAATAACGATGTGGCAAAAATACCTGTAGGTAGATCAAAATTTAGACTTAGCATATCACCTTCTTGATTCCAGAACATTGACACTGGCACAATACAGTAGCTTCGACGATCTAATTTCAAACGATTCTTATGGATACCCTTTGCTAATACAGGATTTTGATCCAAATAACCTTGCTCATCCCCTGACACTGGCACAACGCCTTCTTGCGAATCGCCATACAATGGCCCTCCAATTGTATCTTCTAGCCATCGACCACTTTTTACAGCATCAGCCAAATTTAAATTAAACAAATAGGATCTGGCTGCAGAAAGATAAAATGACCGCTGTGAACGAGAAGCTTTGATTTCCCCATTAAAATAACGAATTCCTCGCTCAAGGTTAGCACCATGATAACCAAAACGTTGCGGACCATAATAATTCGGAAAACCTTGTTTTTTAATCGCCTCCAAACCTGAAATTAAACTTTCATCATCCGTTAATTCACGCACAATGATTTTAAAATGATTACCTTGATGCTCGCCACGCCTTAATTTCTTATAGTGTCTAGCGGTTTTTAGAATACGCACTCCTTCGACCTCAAAGTCACGCCATATTGGTTCAGACTTTGCGCCTAAATAAATACTGAACCATTGCCGCGTTTGAGCCCAACGATCTTTCATACCTGAAAAACCAACATCCATTTTTTTAACTTTAGAAAAGTCAGCTAATAAACCCGCTACGTATTCAGTATTCTGACCTATCTTTTCAACCCAAAGCCAAGCGTGCTCGCCATCATTTGATAAATCGGGGTTCATCAGCTCTTCGACGTAGAAGTCTTCCTCGCTTGCTTTTATCACGCCACGCGCAATCATCCTACCGGACGCTCTTGGAAAATTTAAATCAAAACTCATTTAGGTTTCTACTCTCTTGATTTTTTGCGTCAAGCTCGAACTAACAACACACTTGCCTGGCAAGCAATGCCCTCTTTACGACCAGTAAAACCTAAGCGCTCGGTTGTAGTCGCTTTTACACTAACATCATTCATAGCCACACCAAGATCTTCCGCGATATTTCGACGCATCATTTCAATATGAGGTGCCATTTTAGGTGCTTGAGCCATAATAGTGGTGTCTAGATTGCCAACCCGAAAGCCCTTACCCTGAATCAGAGCCATTACTGCACGCAGTAACTTACGGCTGTCAGCCCCTTTCCATTCTTCATCCGTATCGGGAAAATGTTTACCTATATCACCCAAAGCCAAGCCCCCTAACAATGCATCCATAACGGCATGCAAAAGCACGTCCCCATCAGAATGAGCAACTAGGCCTTGGGAGTATGGAATAGACACGCCGCCCAGAATTATTTCATCTCCTTCTCCAAACGCATGCACATCAAAACCCGTTCCTATACGTAAATCCATCCCTGAAGTTTCTTTGGTGTTTTGGGCGATGATCTTTGCTGCTCCTAGTAAATCTTTTGGATGTGTTACTTTTATATTTTTCTCTGAGCCGGTAACTAATACGGGATTACCGCCACAATACTCGATTGCAGAAGATTCATCTGTCACAGGTATCTGGTCGCACAAGCATTGCTCGATAGCTCTCTTCAATGGCTCAAAACGAAACACCTGCGGAGTCATCGCTCGCCATAAACCAGTACGATCAATCGTTTTTTCAACTACCGAGCTTTTACTCGCGCGTTTTATCGTATCATTAATCGGAACAGCTAATACGGCACCATCCTCTACTTTAGTTAATGCATCAACCAAGTCATCAATTTCTTGATGACTCAGACAGGGCCTTGCTGCGTCATGCACCCAAATCCAATCACCAGGTTTCGCCCTATCACCAATAAACCTTAGTCCATTCAACACGGAATTAACACGATCACAGCCACCTTCAAACGTTTCTATTTGTGGACTCGCAGACAATGAAAGGGTTTTCCAGTATTGATCCTCTTTAGAAAGACCTAATACAACCGTATTAAAGTTAGGATGAGTAAGAAAGCAATTAATAGTATGCTCTAGAATGGTTTGGTCTGAAATTTTTAAATATTGCTTTGGACGATCCGACTGCATTCTCGAACCAATACCTGCAGCAGGAATAATAACCCAAAAATTTGGAAAATGTGTTTCTGACATGATGTGTAAATTGATTTTATGTTGTGGTAGCTAGTTGAAACGAACTCGTTAAAGTGCGGCAAACTAAACCTGATAAATATAAATAGCACTATTTAATCGATTGAACTAACGACCATATAAAACGTCTCATTTCGCCCAACCATCCCAAGATTGATTCGTGCTCGCTCCTCAATCGCATCATGACCACTTTTCAAGTCGACCACTTCTGCATCTAAACGACTATTTCTAGCTATTAGCTCTTGGTTTACTTTTATTTGAGACTGAACTGCTTGCTGTAATCGCCATACCTCAGCAAAACTACCATCACCAACCCATAAACGGTATTGAAGACAGAGTGTAGCAAGTATCATAATGCTCCAGAGTATTTTCACAAGAGCACCTTAATAACAGCTTTTTCAAAAAACAACTTCATTAAAACAATAGCCTCATTAAACGGCAGATTTGCCTATCAAGGATGGCAAATATAAATCTTAAGGGGTATGGAATTACTCTAGCCCAGAAATCAACTTTCCGCGAAAAAGATTTAAGATCATTTTACGCTGTTGCAAAAGAAACCTGAAAATACTGTCACAAGACAAAAAAAGCACTGAGTGTCAGCTCAGTGCTTTTTAAACAATATGAAAGCTTTGTACACTAGCGGTTTCGCTAGCCACTATTCATTCCGACTAATAAGATGCACCGGAATGACAGCGATTTAAGTTATGCAAAGCACATTGTAGGTTATTGAGCTTTAATCTCAGAACGACCATTATAAGGTGCTTTCGCACCTAATTGCTCTTCGATACGTAGCAAGCGATTATACTTGGCAACCCGATCAGAACGACATAATGACCCAGTTTTGATTTGGCCAGCACAGGTCGCTACAGCAAGATCAGCAATTGTTGTGTCTTCTGTTTCACCTGAACGGTGAGAAATCACAACAGAATAACCAGCATCTTTCGCCATTTTTATTGCATCCAGCGTTTCACTCAAAGAGCCTATCTGATTGAATTTAATTAATATTGAATTTGCGATGTCTTTTTCAATACCTTCAGCAAGGATTTTAGTATTAGTAACAAATAAATCATCACCAACCAGCTGAACACGAGAACCTAGTTTCTCAGTTTGATATTTCCAACCATCCCAATCAGACTCGTCCTGACCATCTTCTATAGACACAATCGGGTATTCGTCACATAGACCAGCAAGATAATCACTAAAGCCTTCTGCCGAGAAAACTTTCCCTTCTCCGCTTAAGTCATATTTTCCATCTTTATAAAACTCTGAGGCGGCACAATCCAATGCTAAGGTAATATCTTTATCCAATTCATAACCTGCGTTCGCAACAGCAACTTTAATCACAGCTAAAGCGTCTGCATTTGAAGCCAAGTTAGGTGCAAAACCACCCTCATCACCAACAGCAGTATTCAAGCCTTTTTCTTTAAGCACATTTTTTAAAGCATGGAATATTTCTGCACCAGCGCGTAACGCTTCAGAAAAAGTAGATGCCGAGACTGGCTGAACCATAAACTCTTGAATATCGACATTATTATCGGCATGTTCACCGCCATTAATAATATTCATCATTGGAACAGGCATAGAATATTGGCCGGCTGTACCGTTGATTTCAGCAATATGCTCGTATAACTCAATGCCTTTATCTTGTGCTGCTGCTTTTGCCGCGGCCAAAGAAACCGCTAAAATTGCATTCGCACCTAATTTTGCTTTATTTTCAGTGGCATCTAAATCCAGCATCACTTGGTCTAATGCGCGCTGATCTGCTGCATCCGCTCCTTTCAAAGCTTCACGAATTTCACCATTAATACCTGAAACTGCTTTTAGAACACCTTTACCTAAATAGCGTGATTTATCGCCATCACGCAACTCCAAAGCTTCTCTTGAGCCCGTGGATGCGCCTGAAGGTGCGCATGCTGTTCCAATCACACCTGAAGCAAGAATAACATCTGCTTCAACAGTAGGGTTCCCACGTGAATCCAAAACTTCACGACCTTTAATATCAACGATTTCTGTCATCTATCTATTCTCCAAACTTTCTAAAATCAAAATTCATTCACTCCTTCTACCTTCCACCAATTTGCAGAAAATTAATCAGGAGGTTTAAGCTGTATCTAAAGGTTTAAACTGTTTAATCAAATCATCAATTGCTTTAACTCGCTCTAGAAAAGGCGCCAATTGATTTAAACGTAATGCACACGGACCATCACATTTTGCTTGGCTCGGATCAGGGTGCGCTTCTAAAAAAAGTCCTGCCAAACCTTGAGTCATACCCGCTAAAGCTAAATCTGTGACCGCTTCACGGCGGCCACCAGCAGAATCTGAACGCCCGCCAGGTTGCTGTAGGGCATGAGTTACATCAAAAAAGACAGGATAGTTAAAGGATTTCATCACACCAAAACCCAGCATATCTACCACTAAATTATTATAACCAAAGCTACTGCCTCGCTCACACAAGATTAGACGCTCATTCCCAGCATCCTCACACTTTTTAAGGATATGTTTCATTTCCTGTGGGGCCAGAAACTGGGCTTTTTTAATATTAATCGCTGCATCTGTTTTGGCCATAGCCATTACAAGATCGGTTTGTCTCGATAAGAAAGCAGGTAATTGAATAATATCGCATACCTCAGCCACCGGTAGAGCCTGATGCGTTTCATGAACATCAGTAATAATTGGCACACCAAAAGTTTGCTTAATTTCTTCAAAAATCCTGAGCCCTTTATCTAAACCCGGGCCTCGAAAGGATGAAATAGAGGATCGATTTGCTTTATCAAATGATGCTTTAAACACATATGGAATACCTAGCTTCTGAGTTGCTTCAACATAAGCCTCAGCAACTTTCATTGCCATATCGCGTGATTCCAACACATTCATACCACCGAATAATACGAATGGTAAGTCGTTGGAGAGAGAAAGCTCCCCAACTTGAATTGCTTTTTGAGTCATAAGAGTTCTCTTAGTGAGGCTTGAAGCTTCTAGCGCTTATGCTGAGCAATGGCTGCATGAACAAAACCTTCAAATAAACCATGACCATCACGCGGTGTTGACGTAAATTCCGGATGAAACTGACAAGCAACAAACCAAGGGTGATCTGGCACTTCAACCACTTCAACGAGAGTATTATCTTTAGAGCGACCAGAAACAATCAAACCAGCGTCTTCAAGCTTAGGTAATAAGTTATTATTTACCTCATAACGGTGGCGGTGACGCTCGACAATAACAGACTTATCGTAACAAGATTTTGCTGTTGAACCGTCTACCAAGTTACACTCTTGAGCACCTAAACGCATCGTGCCACCCAAGTCAGAACCAGCGCTCCGCTGCTCAACAGCGCCACTAGCATCTTCCCATTCAGTGATCAGACCTACGACAGGGCTTTCACAATCTTTCTTGAATTCTGTACTATGCGCATCGGCCAAACCTGCAACATGGCGCGCATATTCAATCACAGCAACCTGCATTCCCAAACAAATACCTAAATACGGAATCTTATTCTCGCGAGCAAATTTTACTGTTGCTATTTTTCCTTCAACACCTCGATTACCAAAGCCACCAGGAACCAAAATAGCATCAACACTTTCTAGCGCTGCTGTACCATCATCGATAATCGTTTCAGAATCGATATACTTAAAATTCACTTTAGTATGGCTTCGAATACCCGCATGCTTAAGCGCCTCAATAAGCGACTTGTAAGCATCCAATAACTCCATGTACTTACCAACCATGGCGATGGTTACTTCACCTTCTGGATTCGCTTCATCTTCAACCACCTTATCCCACTCAGATAAGTCAGCTTCAGGACAATCTAAACCAAATCGCTCAACAACAATTTGATCCAACTTACTTTCGTTTAACATACGAGGAATAAGATAAATACTACTTGCATCTTGTAGAGGAATAACCGCCCGCTCTTCAACGTTGGTAAATAGTGCTATTTTACGTCGAGAAGCAGCGTCAATTTCATGATCTGAACGACAAACCAAAATGTCAGGCTGAATACCAATTGAGCGCATTTCTTTAACAGAGTGTTGAGTGGGTTTGGTCTTTGTTTCACCGGCTGTTGCGATATAAGGAACCAAAGTCAAATGCATAAATAAGGCACGCTGATAACCCACTTCAATTTTTAGCTGTCGAATAGCCTCAAGGAAAGGTTGTGATTCAATATCCCCAACTGTTCCGCCTATCTCAACTAGCGCAATATCAAAACCATTCGCCCCTTCAACCACTCGCCGCTTAATTTCATCAGTAATATGAGGAATAACCTGAACTGTGCCGCCTAAGTAATCACCTCGTCGCTCTTTACGCAACACATCTTCATAAATCCGACCACTGGTAAAATTATTACGCTTTGACATGGTAGTACGAATAAAACGCTCGTAATGTCCTAAATCAAGATCTGTCTCCGCGCCATCTTCCGTCACAAACACTTCACCATGCTGGAAAGGACTCATCGTACCTGGATCAACATTTATATAAGGATCCAGCTTCAGCATGGTTACTTTTAGCCCTCTCGCTTCTAAAATAGCAGCTAAAGAGGCTGCAGCAATGCCCTTCCCTAAAGAGGATACAACGCCACCGGTCACGAAGATAAAACGTGTCATGTAAGTCCTGTCATTTCTCAGATTGTGAGCCACATATAGACTGTTTTAGAGCACTATGTGTAGATTAGCTCGATATTAATTATGTGGGGGGAGATTTTCATCTCAAGATGGGACGCCAGATTACCAGAAAGTACCGATACGCTCAATCGAAATGTGCGTTCAATCACATCAAGCTTTAGCAATTTCGAAATGCTGAAACTTCAAATAACCGATATCCACTTAGATTATACTCTAGAAGCAAACATCGGCCATAAATAACTAAAACAAACTAGTCACGACTAGTCACTTCTAACAGGTGATAGCCAAACTGAGTTTGAACCGGCCCTTGAACCTTATTCAATTCAGCACTAAAAACGACCTCATCAAACTCTTTAACCATTTGCCCTGGGCCGAAAGTACCCAAGTCTCCCCCACTTCGCCCCGAAGGACATGAGGAGTTTTTCTTTGCTATTTCAGCAAAATCCGCACCATTTTCAATTTCTTGTTTTAACTCAAGACACTTATCTTCTGAAGATACTAATATATGCCTTGCTGCTGCCTGTGTCATAACCTACTCCTATGTTTACGTTAAATATATAATCAATCAGTGCAGGATAGATAGCGCGCTAAACGACTACCAACACCCTGCTTTGTATGAAATTTCCCTGCTTTAAATGAAGGTAAATAATGGCTATTTAACAAGTGCCCTCTTCCTTCATCATTGATATAGCACTGGGTTTGTGGCGATTTATTCAAATCACCACTTGCAGCAATTCGACTAATCAAATCAAATTGATTAAGAAAACTTTCTGCATGAATAGATTTTGGCAAAACCTTTTCTGGTAAAGCATAAGCAAATGTATAAATTTCTAATTTTGAAAAGATTTCAGCACTTTGTTCGTTTTTATTTAAGCGTTCAAGCAACTTCTTAAGTGCATGCAGTGCAATGGCTGCCCCTTGAGAGTGAGCAATTAAAACCACCTTGTCTCGCTTTCGTAGTTCTGACTCTAATAATTTACATAATGCAGAAGCTGACTGGAGACTTCCATCACCAAGCTGACCAGAATAACACTCCGAAATATCTCTAACCAAACCTTCCGATGCATTAAAAATCAAATTAATTTTGCGATTAAACAAATCCGCTAAAGCCTCGCCATTCAATTGAAGCAGCTCTTTACTTGAGCTCAAACCATTCACAAAGAACCAAGATTCATTATCTTTAACGGGCTGTTTCGACTCAGGCAAAGCAAAGCCATGTCGGATATTTGCTCTTCGTGTTTTAATCGGTATGAAACAATGCTTCACAGTATTAAAAACACCTTTACCTGAAGCATAACTTTGCCAACTCAACTCAGAATGAGGCGCGTTCAGATTCCATGGCAACAAAGCCAGATCTGTGGGAATATAGCGTATATTTTTACTTATCTCTTTTAACATATCCTTTCCATTTAATATTTTCTTTGAGGCGAATTAATGCACGCGCTAAAACTGTCCCTTCTTTATATATTGATAGGTATAGCCGGATATTCTATTTCCGCAAATGCTGACCCTCTGATAGTGGGTATCGCACCATCAATACCAGACCCACTGCCCCAGATAGAACCAGTGACACAAACCACGATAAAAAAGGCATTATCAAAGAAAAAAACTGTTCAAGAAACCGTTAATGTACCCACTCATGAAATTGTGCCAAGTAAAACCGAAGCCTGGCAAGCCATTTTTGACTATTTAGAAGATAAAACAGGCTTAGAATTTCAATTTAAGCTAGCAAGAAGCCAACTGGATTTCGAATTAAAACTTGCGAAAGGTTACTATGATTTAGCATATATTACCCCCCTCCAGTTTGTGGCCTTTCATGACTACCCCGGCTATAAGGCCATTGCCAAGCGAAAAGCGCAACCTATTAGAGGTATGATTTTTGTAAAGAGAAATGGCCCCATCAACACTCTTTCTGAATTAAGAGGTGCAACCATTGCCTTCCCGGGCTTGCTCAATTTTCCCGCTAGTGTCGCCCCTAGAGAGAGTTTACACCGCCTGAACTTCAACATTATTCCCCGATTCTTAAGCTCTGAAAAGCAGGTTTTTTACGAGGTAGAGCAAGATTTATTCATCGCAGGGGGAGGAACTCAAGCAGGTTTTGATGCCCAAACTCAAGAAATCCAAAACAGCCTGAAAATTATTTGGAGCAGCCCGGGATTTACACCTCATGCATTTGTTGCTCATCCTCGCATACCATTCTTTTCCATAAACAAATTACAAAGGGCAATGGTTCGTATGAACAAACGAGATGAAGGGAAAGCATTATTACCTTATATCTTTGTTAAAAATGGTTTTGAGGTTGCTAGAGACAGTGACTGGAATGAAATTAATCAGATTGATTTAAATACTTTGAATGGTGCACCAAAAAAAGTGCAGGTTCCTGAGCCCAAAATAGGGACATAAAAAATGCTGAATTCATTGCCTGAGTCACCGCAAGTCTATTTATTTGGCACCTGTCTGATTGATACGTTCTACCCTAAAGCAGGCTTAGACGCTATCGCTTTATTAGAGTTGGCAGGCTATGAGGTTGTTTTCCCTCAAGCCCAAACCTGTTGCGGACAACCTCCCTACAATTCAGGATTTAAAGCACCTGCACTTAAAATTGCTAGACAAACCATTAAACTACTAAGCTCTAAAGATATTCCTGTCATTGTGCCATCGGCTTCTTGCGCAAGCATGATCAAAAATCATTACCCTGCACTTTTCCAAAAAGACACCTCTGATGCACAGCTGGCCCATAATTTAAGCCTACGAACATTTGAGTTAATAGACTTTCTGGCCGACAAGCTTCCGTATGGACAACAGCTTTCTTTTCCTCATTGCAAAGTTACATTACATCAATCATGCAGTGCATTACGAGAAATGGGGGTAGCGAGTGCTTGGCGCGCCATTCTTGAGAAACTGAACAACCTTGAAATTTGTTTTCCTGAGAACAAACAGGAGTGTTGTGGGTTTGGCGGCACTTTCGCAGTAAAATCCGACGCAATATCAGCTGTCATGACGGAGGATAAATGCCAAAACTTAATGGCTACAGGTGGAGCCAGCATCCTCAGTGGTGATATGGGGTGCCTAATGAATATCGGAGAGCATATAAAATTTGAAGGCCAAGCAGACCCCTGCTTACATCTCGCAAGTTTTCTTGTGAAACGCTTTGGGCTTAACCATGAAGACTAAGTTTTCTAAACGCATTGAACTTGCTTTAGCTGACTCACAGCTACGTATGAACTTTCGTGGAGCAATGGATTTTCTGCGCAACAAACGCCAACTTGCATTCAATGATGTCGAAGAATGGCAAGCACTCAGAAAAAAAGGTGCAGCAATCCGGCAAGATGCCATTCAACGCTTACCCGAATTACTAACCCAGCTGGAACACCAATGCCAACAAAATGGCATTCAGGTACATTGGGCCGAAGATGGAAACGAAGCCAATAAGATCATCCTCAACATTGCCCAACAACATAATGCAAAACAGGTCATCAAAGGTAAATCGATGGCGACTGAAGAAATCGAATTAAATGATTTTTTAGAAAAACATGAGATTGACTGCATTGAATCGGATATGGGCGAGTATATTGTCCAGCTAGATAATGAAAAACCATCTCATATTATTATGCCCGCCATCCATAAAAATACCGCACAGATTACAGATCTATTTGAAAAAAAGTTGGGTATATCAACGCCTTCAGGGGATGTCGATGCTTTAATAGGTGTTGGTCGCCGTATTCTTCGCGAAAGATTTGAGCACGCTGATATTGGCATCTCTGGTGTTAACTTTGCAATAGCTGATACAGGCACGCTTTGTCTGGTTGAGAATGAAGGCAATGGTCGCTTATCCACCACGGCCCCCCCTGTCCATATTGCATTAATGGGGATAGAAAAAGTTATTCCCAACATTCAAGTACTACCAACACTTCAGCGTTTATTAACACGCTCCGCGACCGGCCAGCACATCACCAGCTATTTAAACCTGATCAGCAGCCCACGCAAAAAAGGTGAGTTAGACGGACCTAAAGAAGTTCACCTAGTACTACTGGATAACGGTCGTGCAAATATTAGTCAGGATGAAAAGCTACAAAGCACACTTGCATGTATTCGTTGTGGCGCCTGCATGAATCACTGCCCTGTTTATACCCGCATTGGTGGTCATGCCTACGGCAGCACCTATCCAGGACCGATTGGCCAAGTTGTCATGCCGCAGATCAAGGGATTTAAACAGGAAGGCGAATTACTGGATGCGTGTTCATTAAACGGTGCTTGTGGTGAAGCCTGCCCTGTTGAAATTGATTTACCTGAGTTAATACGAACTTTACGCCACAGAAAACAAGAAAGCTCATCAACATGCTGGTCGAAAGAGGTTTTCATATGGTTTGTCTGGACTAAAATTCATCTACACCCTTGGCTTTACCGACAAGCCACGTTACTTATGGCAGTATTTAGAACGTTAAACCTGAACTACCCAAAAGGCTGGACACGAACAAGAACAATGCCTAAAGCTGCAAAGATGAGCCTTCATAGACAAGTTAGAGAACGCTCAAAGACTAAAAAGAAGAAAGAAAATGAGTGAAGCAAGAAAAGCAATCTTTGCCCGGTTAAATCAGCGGAAAATCAGTACAAAAAAACATGATTTTCAAGCGCCTTTAGCCACAAAACACCTAAACAAAACAGAAGCTAAAAAGTTACTCATTGAGAAGCTACAGGAAAATCGAGCTGAAGTTTATTCAATACCCTCTACAAGCCTGACAGATACACTTACGACAATAGCAACAGAAAAAGGTTATAAAACCTGGCTCTTTGGCAAAAATTTATCGGGAGCCAAAACAGCAAGTAAAGCATTGGAAAGCGTGTCAAACGAGATATCTGTCATACAATATGATTCAGACTATGAAACACTCAGGGAGGTGTTATTTCACCAAGTCGATGTAAGCGTCACATCTGTAAAAGCGGCCATCGCAGAAACAGGCACACTTCTTTTAATTCCTGACAAGAATGAACCAAGAATGATGTCTCTAATTCCACCTGTGCACATCGCAATTCTTAAGCAAAGTGATATTGTTACGAGCTTTCAACAAGTCGCTGACAACCCCCCTTGGCAAGGCAAAAATATGCCTACAAATATTTTATTTATTTCCAGCCCATCTAAAACAGCTGACATCCAACAAACTATTGCTTATGGCGCCCATGGGCCAAAAGAATTAATTGTACTCATCGTTAATTAAAGTTGCTGCTATAAGGGGGGAACTGTAATCTAAATTCCGTAAACTCACCGACCACCGAAAGACAGGTAATATCCCCCCCTATAGAGCGCATTACCCTTTTACAATAAGCCAAACCCAAGCCCGTTCCCTGCTCATTGTTAACAGAGAAAAATTCTTCAAATATTTTTGTTTGTAACTCAGGCGAAACACCGGGTCCATTATCCCTAAAAATCAATAAATTTTGCCGTTCACTCACAACACTACTTAAAGAGATTTTAAACCCTTGTCGATACTGACCATAAAACAGGGCATTTTTTAACAAATTAAACAATACATATATGAACGGTGTTTCATCCCCCTTGAACTCAAAATCTTGCCTTAGATCGCTATAGACGCCATCCCGCTCCGCTGGCATAAATACATACTCAGCCAAGGCCTTAGCAACTACTTTCTGAATAGACAAACGTTGAAGTTCTCGAGTATCCACTCGTTGGTTTCTAACCTGTCTTAAAGTTATATCAATAATTTGAAGGCTACGCTCAATTGAAATTTGTGCCTGTTCAGCTTGAAATGATAGTTCGCTATCAATCACGCTTTCTGAGGGAGGTTTATCAAGCCCCATACCCGACTTTGAAATAACATTGGAAACAAAAAAATCAAGCTGAGTGAGCGGTGTACGCATTTCATGCGCAATACTGCCAGCAAGCGCTTGCAAACTAGACATTTTATCCAACAAAAACTTCTCTTTTAGTAAAAGTTGCTTACGATGAAAAGCAATTCTCTCAACCATAAAAGCTATTTTTTCAGAAAGTTTTTTAACGATTCCTTGATCCGAATAATGCATATCAGTAGAACTGACGATTAATAAAAACAAACCATAAAAGGTATTATTCGAGACAATTGGTACAGAGACGACTTCTCGCTCTGGTACTTGCTCTACCCATGAACGCACAGAATCAAACTGCTCACTTAACATGAAATGATTCATTTTTTTCCGATTAGGCATAGCGATATATGCTTGCGGGTTCACACGTAAAATTACTGGTAATTTATCATGTCGCCGACCATCACTTGCACTAAATAAAATACGTTGATACGTTTCGAAATCAGGTCTTTCATCCTGCGCTGTTTTGCCATCCAGCAATGACTGATCCAAGTACCAGGCATAGTGATGAATAAACGACTTGTTCTCAAAAAACTCTCGCAGTAATGGCAACATCGCCTCATAGTCCGTTGCCGCGGCTAAAGAACCTAAAAGCTTTCTTAGTTCAGACTCACTTAATATTTTTCGGTGCGTCAGTAAACGATCCGACAAGGTCTTAATATACTTCTTAATCGCAGAATATAGTTCGCAAGTAAAAACCACCAACAAACCAATCAGTATCAGTTGAAACCTTGAAAAAGAGGCTCCTTGAGAAAAGAGATCCAGCTGAAGGGTCATCACAACCAAAAAGAATATGCTGATATAAGCCATTAATCGTGCAATAACGGCACTAATAGTTTCAGGAACATCAAGCAAGTCATGCTTTAACATCGCATAGGTGAACATAACGTTCATGATAGCGACGCAAAATACACCGTATGGAGGAACATCGATACCAAACTCGAGCGGAAGCGTAGAGCAAGCACCAACAACACCAACCACTATCGCAACCAGTAAATAAGTATTTTTCAGTTTTCGACTTCTATCTTGACCTGCTCTTGAACTGACTAATATTTGAATGCCGTGCCCCATCACGCCAACAATCAAAAAAGGAAAGAAGTAAAATAAAGGCCCAAGTACAGGAAACCAGAATAGATTCAGACGGTAACTGGGCTGAAGCAAAAAACCTTCTGGCCAAGCAATCGCAGCCAAAAGATAAATAGTTGTAATCAGGTAATAGTACTGTAATGTGCGAGAATGGTATTTTAATTGGCCGACAAAAAGAACAATAAAGTGGAAAACTAGAACCGGCAAAAAAAGTGCGACATAATTTAGTAAATGTGACCAGAACAAGGCACTTTCAGCATCTTCTGCTGAAAAACAAAGAAACAAACCAAAAGTCCACACGGACAATGTAAGACTGATAATTCCCCATAAAAGTGAAGCCCCATGCCCGCGAGAGCTAAAAACCAGCAGTGAACTGACGCCACTCATAAGACTGCAAATCACGCACATAAACGTGATGATATTCCATTCGATCACAACCAATAACCCGATAATATAATAAACTCAATGGTACTTTTTTATAATAAATGACGGCATTATCCACACCATATTACTGGACAACAAGTACCAAGCAGAATAAGGTGCCCTACATAGTAATAATGAAAATAAAGGATAACAAACGATCATGTCAATTCGCTTCAGTACTTTTGCACTTTTCTTACTTACCATCTTCTCTGCTGGAGCAACAGTTCATGCAGCACCAGCCCAAAAATATGTCGCAATTACCCAGATTGTTGAACACCCTGCATTAGATGCCGTACGGAAGGGCGTTAAAGATGTACTTTCCGAAGCTGGCTGGAATGAAGGTGAAAATCTGAAATGGGATTACCAGAGCGCACAAGGTGCAACGGCAACGGCAAGTCAAATAGCCAAGAAGTTTGCTGGCGATAATCCAGATGTTATTGTTGCTATTGCAACGCCTTCGGCTCAAGCAGCCGTCGCTTCAGCAAGAAACTCAAACATCGTATTCAGCGCGGTAACAGATCCGGTCGGCGCTAAACTGGTTAAAGCTTGGGATCAGCCAAGCAAAAATGTTACCGGCGTTTCAGATCTTACCCCCATTGATTTACATCTGGCATTCATTAAAGAAGTCATGCCTGAAGCAAAATCACTAGGCGTTATTTATAACCCCGGCGAAGCAAATTCAGTTTCTTTAATCAAACTTGTTAAACAATACGGCCCCACTCACGGCCTAAAAATCATTGAAGCGGTGTCACCCAAATCTGCAGATGTTCAGACGGCTGCACGCTCGCTTCTAGGTAAAGTAGATGTCATTTATCTACCGACTGATAACACGGTAATTTCTGCAATGGAAGGCATCATCAAAATTTCTGAAAAAGCCAAAATACCGGTTTTTGCAGGCGATACTGATAGCGTTAAACGTGGCGCAGTCGCCGCACTAGGCTTCAACTACTATGAAGTAGGCCGCCAAACAGGTGTCGTTGTAAAAACAATCTTAAACGGCAAGTCACCTAAAGATATTCCAGTTCAGGGTATTGAGAAAACAGAATTATTTGTCAACCCAAAAGCAGCCTTACGAATGGGCCTAACACTCAATGCAGATATTATTTCACGAGCTAAAGAAGTTATCGAATAACCAATGAATAGTTTTGCTTTTTTTGGCGCTCTAGAGACAGGTTTCATTTTTGCCTTAGTCGCTTTAGCCGTTTTTATCTCTTTTAGAATTCTGGACTTCCCGGATCTCACCGTCGATGGCTCGTTCCCCTTAGGAGCCGCTGTCGCTGCGAGCATGATTGTCGCTGGTTTTAACCCTTTCACTGCGACAATATGCGCTTGCTTAGCTGGCGCAGCTGCTGGTTCAGTCACCGCTTGGTTAAATGTAAAACTAAAAATACTGCATCTGCTGGCTTCTATATTAACGATGATTGCACTGTATTCCATTAATCTACGTATTATGGATGGCCCCAATAAAGCACTACTTGGTGTTGATACATTATTGAGTCCTTTAGATAACATCTCGGCCGTTCCTTATTATATTGCCTACCCCATTGCTTTTGGTTTGTTTACGGCATTTATACTGGCACTGGTCATTTGGTTCTTACAAAGTGAAATCGGCCTAGCAATGCGTGCTACAGGCGCCAACCCTCGAATGGCACGAGCCAACGGCGTTAATACCTCACGTATGGTGATCTTAGGCATGGCAATTTCCAACGCCTTAGTTGCTCTGGCAGGAGCGCTATTTGCGCAAAGCCAAGGTAGTGCTGATGTCACAATGGGAGTGGGCGTAATTGTCATTGGCCTTGCATCGGTTATTGGCGGAGAAGCTCTCCTATCAACCCGCACTTTATTAAAATGGGCTCTGGCCTGCGTATTCGGTTCTGTGCTTTATCGTATGGTTATTGCGTTAGCATTAAACGGAGAAATGTTTGGCCTCAAGGCACAAGATCTGAATTTGATTACTGCAGTGCTTGTCACGCTTGCGATTGTTGCGCCGACACTCAAAGCAAAAACCAAAGCAAAACTAAACACGGTTTTAAATTCTAAAACAAAACAGGCCCAAGAATGATTCGTGTTGAAAACTTAAACGTTACCTTCAATGAAGGCACGCCACTTGAAAACCCGGTTTTAAGAGGGCTCAGCCTAGCCATTCCAGAAGGTCAGTTTGTAACGGTTATTGGTAGCAATGGTGCAGGAAAATCCACGCTTCTGAATGTAGTATCAGGCGAAGTCAGCGTCCAGAAAGGCCAAGTATATCTAGGCGAACAGGAAATAACACACTGGCCAGTTCATCAAAGAGCCTCTCAGGTTGCACGCGTCTTTCAAGACCCCCTCACAGGTACATGTGAAAGCCTGAGCATTGAAGAAAACCTTGCTCTCGCACAAGCAAGAACCAAAACGCGCACACTATCCCGCGCGGCTAAAAAAGCATTTCGTTCAAGGTTCATTGCGAAATTACGCACATTGCAGCTTGGTCTGGAAAACAGGCTTACCGATAAGATTGGGTTGTTATCTGGCGGACAACGACAAGCTGTAAGTTTGTTGATGGCTTCGCTTCAGCCAATGAAGCTTTTATTGTTGGATGAGCACACTGCAGCACTAGATCCAAAAACAGCCAAGTTCATTCTGGAGTTAACAGACGAAATCATCCGCAGTGAGAAACTTACCGCTTTAATGGTCACACATAGTATGAAACAGGCTTTATCCGTCGGTGACAGAACCATTATGCTCCACCAAGGCAAGCTAGCATTTGATGTAGAAGGTGAAGCCAGAAGCAAAATGGGCACTCAGGATTTGATTGAATTATTCCACAAGAATCATTCTGAGCTTGACGATGATGCCTTGCTTTTATCATAAGCAACACATTAGTTAGAAACACATATATATTATGTTCCCCACTCAATTACGACCATTTCATTGCGTTAGTTTTAACGATTGCTTAAGTAAATCAAAATGAGAACTAATCAACGCCTGTAATGCATTACGACACCTACGGCCTGCTTAAGTGACAAACTGTATTCCGCAACAAGATAAGCAACCTCTCTTTGTTCTGACTGACTCATATCCAAGTTGTGCAAACTTTCAACACTATCGTTATCTCCACCTTCAACAACAATTTTTCCTGCACGCATTCTGCGCTTCCTCCGGCGTTCATGCTCTTGCTCTCTAACTAGCTGAACAAAAGATGAAGCAAAAATACCAGCTGGCATAGCGGCAATTCCAACACCACAAACCATAACAACAGCGCCAAAAACTTTTCCTCCAACAGTTATCGGCGTTATATCACCATATCCCACCGTCGTTAGTGTAACGAATGCCCACCACATGCAGGCAGGAATACTTCCAAAAGCAATGGGTTGAGCGGCACGCTCAAAGATGAAAATACCGGTTGCAGCAATGAACATTAAAATCATCATGACCAACCCGGCAGCAAGAAGGGTATTTCTGTTTTCCCTATAGACACGCGCAAGCATTAATAGTGACGCAGAATAACGCGTTAATTTGAGAATTCGCACCGTCGCAATTAACTTAAGAATACGAAAATCACCCAGAGACTCATTAGGCAGAATTACCCACAGCACTAAGGGTAAGAATGAAAACAAGTCTATTAACCCCATCGGGGACCGTATATATAACCACCTTTTTCCCCACTCACTTATTAATTGTTCATGTGGTGAATCGGCTGCAACCCATAGACGAGCCGCGTACTCGAGAGAAAAAATAGTCACAAAGGTATAGTTCGCAAGCAAAACCCAACTATCCATATGAACAGCAAACTCGGCAACTGAACCAAAAACGACCTCTAGAATATTCAGAAGTATTGCTAAAAATAGGAATATAGTCACAAACATCGACCATGTATTATCAGTCGAGGGTTCGTTCAGATAGCTGTACCAGAGGGATCTTTTTGTCATATTCATGAAACGCACATCAAAAATTATTATTAGACTTATAAAACTATAGCTTGCTGTTTAAAGTACGCCAATTAGCTATTTTGACTAAATAAATAAACCAATAAAAAAAATGTGACGAACCAAAAACCTGAAAGTAATTTCCAGAACATTAACGTACTGGCGCTTTGTTGTACGACAGGATCGGTTTTTAAAAATTCAGGGTTTGGCTGAAGCAGATCTTTCATAAAGTCATCAATCGTACGATAACGCTCTTCAAGGTCAAATGTGGTTGCTTTCTTTAGTGCGCCATCAAACCATTCTGGAACCACTGGATTGAAGGTATTCGCTGACGTATATCGAAGTTGATCATAATCAAAGGCGCTACGGCACTCTTCTATTTTTTCGCCATAAGGTAACTGCCCCGTAAACATCTCATAGGTAATTGTGCCTAGCGAGTAGACATCGCCTTGAATACCAGGGTTATGCCCTTGAAGATATAACGGGTCTGAATACCCTGCCGTGCCCAATACACCTTCGGGTGTAATAGGGTTCACTCGCTCGGACAGACCGGCGACAAACACTGAACCAAAGTCTAGAACCAGCGCTCTGTCATCCTTGGTCACAATAATATTCCCGGGTTTTAGATCCTGATGAATCGCTTCATTGGTATGAAATTCTTCCAGCCCATTTGCCACCTGCTTAACAATGCTAATGGCTCTTTTCGGGCTTGGTGGCTGATTTTTTTCAAGCCATTTGTCCAATCCTTCGCCATCAACATACTCCATCAAATAGTACAAACAGCTACGAGTTCTATCTTGCGGAATTATACGAACAACATTGGGACTTTGAATTCGTATGCCAATCCATTCTTCCTGAATAAACCGATCGATATAAGCAGTATCTTCATCAAAGTTGGCTGAAGGTGTTTTCATTGCAAGTTGCTGACCTGAAACTTCATCTTCTACAAGATATAACTGGCTTCGACTAGAGGCGAACAACTCTTTAACCACTTTATAACCATCAAGCTTCATCCCTGGCAATAGAGAAGGAGGAAAAGGAAGACGGGTTAATTTAGCGCTGTAGTCATCTATATTTTCTCTTGGAAGTTTCTCAATTCTTGCGACGACTGCACTCAAATTATCATCAGACTCCCCTGCTAAAGCTTTTTCTAATAATGCCTCAGAAATCTCTTTCACAGGTCGATCTTTGCCTAGTTCACTGATTAATGTTTCTTTTGACATAAAGTCATGAACACCGTCACTACATAACAACAAGCGATCCCCTTCTTCTAAAGGAATGCGTCCGTAGTCAATATGTAAACGGTTATCCATACCGATTGCGCGAGTAAGAAACGTCTTATTATCACCTAATGATGCAACATGATCGGTAGTACATTGAACAAGCTCATCCGCTCGTAATAAAAATATTCGGCTATCACCGACATGAAAAAAATGAGCCGTTTGGCCTTTAATCACTACAGCACTAAATGTGGAGAGATAACCTTTAGTTTCTGAAGCGAACTCATGGCTTTTGCGAAATAAGCGTAGGTTTACAGTGGAAAGTACTTGTTCACCACATTTGCTTACAGACCAAGTGTCAGGGGTTTGAAAGTACTCTTCGATAAAGCGTTCAACCGCCGTATGGCTTGCCTCACGCCCAGCTTCGGCAGACGAAACGCCATCGGCAACGACTAAAACAACGCCTTTATTGACACTTAAATATTCATCTTCGGGAACTCTAACACCTGCGGCATCTTCGTTAACAGGCTTAATGCCCGCGGTTGAGATAAACGCTGCTTCAATTTGAAGGTTTTGGCTCATATTAGATTCCAGATTATTAAACTTATTTTTTGGGCACTGAAACGAAAAAAGACCCCACAGGCAGTTTACTGCACCGTGAAGCCTTGTTCTAGTTTATAAACTGTTCAAAAAAGATTAACCAACATCAATCATATGAACCGTACCATCAGGAAGTACTTCTGAAGTCTGGCCTTTTGGCTCATCCATCATCATCGCAATGAAGAATACTACTACTGCAGAAATTGCGATCACCATGAAGAAAGTACTGTAATCAACAAAACTTAAAATAGTTAAATAAGTTACTGCACCCACGTTACCGTAAGCACCCGCCATACCCGCGATTTGACCAGTCATACGACGCTTAACAAGAGGTACGACGGCAAATACCGCACCTTCGCCTGCTTGAACAAAGAATGAACAACACATAGTTGCGATAACCGCAGCAGGAATCCACCAGTCTGAATCAATCTGACTCAATGTAAAATAACCTACAGCCAGACCACCGATTAAAATCATTAAAGCATGTCGACGACCAAAGTTATCAGAAAACCAACCACCGGTAGGACGCGCAACCAAGTTCATAAACGCAAAACCAGAAGCCAATAGACCCGCTTTTACGGGATCCAAATTATCAAATGTTTCCAGAAAGAATAAAGGCAGCATTGATACAACGGCTAGCTCTGAACCGAAAGTCACAAAATAAGACCAATCTAAAATCGCTACCTGCTTAAAGCTATACTTGTCTAACTCAGGCACTCCATTTCTTAAACCTTCTTTATTTACATTCCAGATTGAATAAGTCTGGAAAACATACAAAGCACCTAAACCCGCCCAAATCACATAAACAGCGGTCTGACCTAAGAGCCCAACACCTGATGGCGATAGTTTCCATGCTAATACTGCCAACGCAACATACATCGGAATATTCATTAATAAATAGAAGTAAAAATCTTTCCAGCTAGTCACTTCCAAACCACCGATTTTCTTTGGTTTGAAGTAAGTTGAACCTTTAGGAGTATTACGTGCCACTCTGTAGTAAAAGATACCGTAAAGGCCTGCAATAATACCAGTCGTCGCAACGGCATACCTCCAACCGTCTTCACCCCCGTAAATCATTGCTAAGGTAGGTAGTGACATTGCTGCTGCTGCAGAACCAAAGTTCCCCCAACCACCATAAATACCTTCAGCGACACCCACTGATTTATGAGGAAACCATTCACCCACCATGCGGATACCGATAACGAAGCCTGCACCGACAAAGCCCATCAAGAAACGCATTAAAGCAAGTTGTTCATAGGTTTGGGAGAGTGAGAAGGCGACACACACTACGCCCGTTAACACCAGTAAGGTACTGTATACTTTTCTTGGTCCTAACTTATCAACCAGCATCCCGATCACAATTCGTGCAGGAATCGTTAACGCAACGTTCAGGATCATTAACGCTTTGACTTGCTGCGAAGTCATATCAAAGGTTTCTTTCATAAACACGAGTAGCGGTGCAAAGTTAAACCAGACCATAAATGTCAGGAAAAATGCAAACCAGGTGACGTGCAGTGTCTTAATCTTCTGATCGCTTAATGCGAAAAGATTGATTTTGTGCTCATTGGACATAATGCCCTCCTAAATCCAAAACGGGTACAGATGTATTCTGTTGTCATTTTAACTTTTCGCACTTGATTTGCATCAAGTTTTACAGGGCACTTTCATGTATTCTAAGTACGCTCTACCAAGTAAGAGGCAAAGACTAACAGCTACAAAAGCCGATCAAATGGCAGGAACTACCCTTAAATAAGTAGTTATAGCGACGAGAATAAATATAAAGGGTTATACCTATCAGTTCTCAATATTTTTTAGTTTAATATAGCGACCTTACATACTTAGTGCTTATTTTGAGTTCATATTATGACCTTTGAAATCCCAGGAACCTTTCGCGCATTAACCATTGCCACCTTAGCATTTGCTGCTAATTTTTCGGTATGGACTTTATATGCAGTTTTAGGCCTTGAGCTGCAAGACAAACTAAATTTGAGCGCCACACAACTAGGTTTATTTTTTTCAGCACCAGTTTTAACGGGGGCTTTGGGCAGAATTCCAGCGGGTTTATTGGTTGAAAAATATAACCCTAAGAACATATTCTTAATCCAAATGATTTTGAGTGCGCCACCATTATTTTTCTTGCCTTATATTGAGACATTAGAAGGCTATATATGGATCGGCCTATGGATTGGCCTTAGCGGGACTTCATTTACCATTGGCATTCGCTATGTCTCGGACTGGTTCGAAAGCAAACGTCAAGGCACAGCGATGGGCATCTTTGGCGCCGGCAATACCGGCGCAGCCATCACACTGGTACTCACACCTGTTATTGTCAGTCAATGGGGCTGGGATAGTGTGGGACCATTTTATGGTGCAGGTCTGCTCGCGATTGCTTTTTTATTCTGGATCTTTGCTCCAACTCGACCTTATATCCCAGCAAAAATTCAAACGACACTAACCCTCAGCGATGCACTAACCAGTCTTCAGGTCTGGCGTTTCGGGCTTTATTATTATTTTGTTTTTGGTAGTTTTTTAGCGTTGATTCTCTGGCTCCCACATTATTACTCTGCCGCTTATAACCTGAGCGATACTCAAGCGATGGCTTTCACTCTATTTTTTGTCGCTACTTCTAGTATGGTTAGAGCCCTTGGCGGCTGGTTCGCTGATCGCTATGGTGGACGTACCGTCAACTGGACTGTTTTCTGGACCTGCCTGGTATGCTTGTTTTTCCTTTGCTACCCACCAACAACAATGACCATCCACGGCGTCAAGCAAGATGTTGAACTAGCCATTGAAGTTAATGTATGGATTTTTACAGCGCTTATTTTTATTATCGGGATTGCGCAAGGTTTTGGTCGAGCCAGTGTTTATAAAATGATTCATGAATACTACCCACAACAAATGGGCCTCGTAGGCGGGCTTGTTGCGGCAATAGGAGCACTAGGCGGTTGTACATTACCGATCGCTTTTGGCCTGGCTGTTGATTTTATTGGCATATACAGTGCTTGCTTTATGGTGCTGTACGGTGTTTTAGCTGCCTGCATGATAGTCATGTTTCTGGCACTTAAAACAGATCGCTTTAACCAGCGGGTTCAGCAAGCCGCCATGTATAATTTTTTAGAACACGATTAGCACATACATTTTTAAATTATTAACCAAGAGAATACTTATGGGACACAA
>CAJWBJ010000006.1 GCA_913020495.1 uncultured Oleiphilus sp. | reverse complement strand
TCATCTTCTAAACACCGATAGTACTGATCGGTTATATTTATTCTTGTTTTTGATTAAATATGTTACTATAGTACTGATCGGTAATATTTTGGTGGCTTATGAATATTCGTACAGTGCAAGAGCTGTTAGATTTAATCGCGAAATGTCGTCTTTCTGTAGGGATTGATGCGGCTATGTTGGCAACCTCGGCCAATGTTTCGCCTAAATTCATTTCTCAGCTGGAGAATGGTAAGGAGACGGTTGAGGTCGATAGCTTAATTAAAGTCGCCCGTGCTCTCGGTATGAATATACCAGTGTTATTCGACCCCGTTCATGCGGGGACTCTCGTAAAGGCGAAACGCTTGGCGTTAGAACTCGATCAGATTACCGGCGCTGCGCTTTGTAATGTATCACCACGCTTTCTATCCACTATAGAAAATGGCAAACCTAAAAAACGGCTGAATAAATTATTTGATGTATTAAAGGGTTTCGGTATTGATGTCGAGGTGGTGCCATGAATACGGATCTTTCAAAAGGAAATGATTTAAATATTTTTGATGTTTATTTCAACGATGCTTTCGTCGGTAAATTAAATATCGATAAGGCTATGCGTATGAGTTTCATCTATGATGATGTTTACATGGAGCAAAAAGGACCTTCAATTTCTTTAACTATTCCTTCAAGCAGTAAACAGCATGAAGATAATATCGTTTTTCCGTTTATCGAAAATCTATTGCCAGAGGGTGAAATTCGCTCCCTGATCCAGGGGCAGAATAAAATTGAAGAAGGAAATTTTGCGCGTTTTATCGAATTGCTGGGTGGGGATGTTGCTGGTGCGCTTTCTATCCAGTTGGAAGGGGGTAACCCGAAATTCGAAAAAACTGATAAAAAAAATGAGTTAGACCGGAAGAAACTGAGTCAATTATTGCTTGATATTCAAGATCGGCCTTTTAATGTCAACCCTCAAAAAGGGGAGGTTGGCAATCGTTTGAGTTTGGCAGGCGCTCAGAATAAGTTACCCGTTATTCGCTCAGGCGATCTTACCTTTGAAGCAAAAGACGCGCCCAGTACACACATCATAAAACCAGCCCGTAAAGATGAGCGATTCAACTCTCTGGTATATAACGAATACATCTGCATGAAGGCTGCCAAGATGGCGGGCATTAATACGGCAGAAGTCTCACTGCTGGAGGTCAACGATGCAAATGGCAATGAATCGGATGCCTTATTAATCGAGCGTTATGACCGTATTCTTGCTAGTCAGTCAAACAGTGGGATAGAGGTAACTCAACGTCTTCAACAAGAAGATTTGTGTCAGTTATGTTCAATTCCATCGACCATGAAATATGAAGTAAGTGGTGGGCCAGGTTTTAAAGAGCTCTTTTCAAAGATCAATCAATTCAGTTTGGTTCCAGTAAAAGATGATATAGAAGTCTTCAGAAGGCTCATCTTTAGCCTCGTTATTGGTAACTATGACGCTCACGCGAAGAACTTTTCTTTTCTTGTTTCAGCCGATGGCTTTATCTCATTGTCTCCAGCTTATGACCTTGTGTGCACAGCTCTATATGAAGAATTGGACACTACATTTGCGATGTTGATAGGTGAGGTTAATGACCTTGAGTCGCTTGACGAGGAAGCGTTGAAGCAATTATTCGACACCATTCAGAAAAAATACAACACAATACGAAAGCAACTTATCAAGTATGCAGACTTATCCCTAAAGTCTGTCTCGGATGTTGTTGCTGGATTTGTTAAAGGGGATTACTATCAGGCTGATATCGATTCTGCAGAGCGTATTTTGCAAATAGCCAAGGCTAATCATGAGGCTGTTATTGGAGCGCTTAAGTCTGAATAAAATGAAACACTTCCAGATAACACCTTTTGACCAAGTCTATCTTCGACACCGCAGCTATATGAACTGTTATCTGAGAAATTTAATTGCCAATATGCGCTCTGATATTATTCATCGAAAGCAGAAGGGTCATAGGGTCAGTAGGTGAAACTTGGAAGCCATAGTTTAGATAAAACTGTTTGGCCGCTACGGATATGGCATGGACAAGCAAGCCCCTGATACCAACGTTATCTGATATAGATAGCGTTCTGAGCATTGCGTCTTTTAGAAGCGCTGCTCCTAGTAGTTGGCCTTGGTAATCAACATCTATAGCTAGTCGCCCTAGAATAATGACAGGTATTGGGTTTGGCATACCATGAGAAAAATTACCTGTTGAAGCAGTCCTTTCAATGCTTCCCGTGGTTAATGCATAGTATCCGACAACTTGTTTTCTATTGCATATAACAAAGGTTCGACTTGCACCGTTTTGCTGGTTTTTCCACGCACGCTTAATCAACCATTCATCAAGTGTTTCATTACCACTGCAAAATTGACCTGTTTCATGTTGAGGGGCAAGAAGTTCCGGGGCATTTATTTTTCCCAAGGTGACGTTTCCTTAATGAGAGATTTTAACTTTGCGTTCTCAGCAAGCGGGGCAGATAATGCTGATTCAAATGCTTCATACTCTTCATCATTAAGTTGAAATAATCTTTGATCAAGAAGAACGTTTTCTGCTTCTCGGCAAGCTACGTCGAGAATGAAGGCGCTTCGGTCTTTGTGAAGAATCGCTGCAGCTTTAGTAAGTAGCGCTTGTTGAGCAGGTTCAACGCGCATATTAATGGGGGCTGTTTTGGGCATTTTGATGTACCTTTGTGTATAGCTAATTAGTATACAATGTTAGTGTATCTAATAAATATACGCAAACTTATGTAAGGTGACGCATTGTTGAGTCAGATACTGTCAAAAAAAGGGGGGTAAAACTGAGTCTTTTGTAGTTTTTTTTTAGTCTACGTCATAAATCAAGAATTCAGTGTTTATGCGGCCCGTGAGAGACTAGGTTACCCACTGAAAGAGTTCGATTCCCTGAGTCGTAAATATGGGGCATTCTTGGGACACTTTTGGGACAGATTGGACGTTTTGTAGCATCATTTTACACCACGGAAAAAATTAAGAACCCTATAGATAAAGGGGGGAGAGGGCGGTTTTAGATGGTGTGTGAATTAGACTGGATAGGATTCAAATCTCTCCTCCACCGCCATTTATTCTTGTAAATCAAATGGTTAGATTTTATTTTGTACGTATTATCCTATCTATTAAAGAGCTTTAGGTTGATTTTATACAAAATAATCGATCGATTCCATCATTATGAGAAATAAGGGTTTTTTTTAAGTGATTGAATTATAAGGAAATTATTGGTGCTGATCATACCTGTTATCAACAACTCACGATAACGTGGTATAACCGCAATACGCAAAAATCACGCAACCCGATTTAGGCTTATTCTAACAAATTAAGTAGGTGTGGACTGTATCTTTTCTTTGCTGACATGCAACAAGTGAACTCTCGGTGAGTTATTGATTGCATGCGTCGATACTCGATGACCCAGTCGGTCACACGCTTAAGCTTTCGCATGTAATTAAAACCCTAAACACATAGTTCTCCATTTTCGAGCCTAGTTGCTGTGTATAGGGTCAGAAAGATGAACATATTGTAACTTTGTTTGAGGGTATGCTACCTGAGTCACACCATAGTTTATTAAAAAGTGTTTAAATCGGCGCTACTATTTACGTTAGTCACTCCACTGAAATGAGTTGGCACAATTGAACAAGGAATTTCTCATGTCAAAGTCACTTCGTGGTCTTGCAGCAGCCGGTATTCTAGTAGTTAGCTCTGGTACTGTCTATGCAGCTGCTGTTAATCCCCAAGATACAGCTACACTCTCTATGCTTGTTCTAGGGCTTCTAGCCTTAGGTTTTGCGCGTCGTAAAGCTAAGTAATTCGTTATACATGTTGCGACTGGAAGCTATCTGAGCTGTTTTAGATCACCACCATCGATCATGGTGCTAGCTTTATGTCTAATCTTTTGCAGACTCTAAGTTGTACTTCTAGGGCGTGGTAGATCAAGTAACCCGTAGTTTTCCAAGTTATTTACCAGTCTCAAGGTGCTTCAATGGTCATCTTTCACAGGTTTTCGTCGCCAGTAATATGTTTCTACTGCTTCTTCGTGGCCTTGTTGCCAGTCAACCCTATGCTTCATGTCTACTACGTGCGGCTTTGGCTTGGTCACCTTGCATTGCAATTCGTTAAACCCTTGATCGCGACCTAGAAGGTAGTAGTGGTCATCAGATTGTGTGGTCATTATGCGACCTCCTCACAGTGATCTAGTTATGACGTAGATTGTAGGCTGTTTAGATGTGTTGATTATAAATTGTACAGTTGTAGGTGTCATCTAATAATTTCAGTTTCATTAAGTATCACAAGGTACATTCCCTTTGAATAGAGAAAGTTGGTTGTGGTAGACCAATTAACTAGTAGTTATGCTATTTATTGTCCAGTTTTATGGAACCTTAAGGCCAGATTGACGTGCCTAACCGTCATCCCTAAGCTTCTGCAGTAGCCGCTTTGTTCCCATCGTTCTTCGCAAGAGTCTCGAATATTAGTTTACCTCTGGCTACCCATGGTGGCGGAGTATCGTCACGTATTGCCTTTTGAATAATTCGCAGTGATGAATCTGATTTTTTTTAATAATATTTATATCTTATATGTATGCAAAATTTTACGGATTAACTTTGATATTCATAAAGACGCTTAGTCATCACACCTCATATAGCTTATTGAAAACCAGACCAAAACTTAGTTCCTTCCCGATTTGACCTGAATCATATTATTTCCAGTTTTAAGTAGCGAAATTCAAAATTTGAACTATATGTTAGTTTTAAATTCGAATTTTTTCAGCCGTATTTTACAGAAAAATTGAACCAAAATTTTCCGGTTCCTCAGGGTGTTCAGATGTTTCCTTAGGTAGTGTTGTGCAAGTTTGATCATTCTAGCTTAATACCTTCGATCAATAAGGACCTATTATGCTTTTTTCTAAATTGAAGTTAGGTGTCAAAATTGGAGGTGGTTTTTCTATAATTGCCATCATACTTGTAACGATAGTGATGCTAACAATAAAGGAAGTAAAAAAATCGTCAGATATTACAGATCGTATTATTGATCGGCGAGTACCAACCGCTCAAGCAAGTCTTCAGATGTTGAATGGTATAAATCATTCTTTGGCAGCGTTACGCGGGTGGATAATTCTGGGTGCGGAAAAATTTAAAAAAGAAAGAGGAGTAGCTTGGGGTAAAGAAATAGAGCCCTCTTTGAAAGGTATGGAAACGTTTTCGAAAGATTGGACTAACCCTGAAAATATTAAACGGCTGCGAAGAATAGAGTCTAATCTGGCTACGTTTAAACAGGCTCAAATAGAAATAGAAAATATAGCACAAACTGCTGATAATGAACCCGCTTTGAAGTTGTTGCTTGTAGAGGCGGCACCGCAAGCAGTAATATTGGTATCGAACATCACCAAAATGATTGATATTGAGCTCGAGGAGCCAGCTTCGCCAAAGCGAAAAGCTCTATTGGGTATCATGGCAGACGTACGAGGAACAACGGGGTTATCATTAGCAAATATTCGAGCCTTCTTGCTGACAGGCGAGGCGAAGTTTGAAAATAAATTTAAGGTGTTATGGGAAAAAAACGATCGTCGATATCGTGATTTGCTGGATAATCAATCACTACTAACTGACTCACAGAAAAAAGCTTTTAGTGAGTTTAAAAAAGCAAGAGAGTTTTTCTCAACTTTACCTCCTAGAATGTTCGTGCTTCGTGGGGGGAAAGACTGGAATAAAGCTAACTACTGGTTATCAACAAAAGCCGCGCCAGTTGCCTTCAAAATTAAAGAAGATTTATTGGCTATGTCTACCAATCAGCAAGAACTCATGAATGCTGATATGTCTTCCTCAAAACAAATGATCAGAGACTTAAATAAGTTTCTATGGATGCTATTAGTAGTTGGATTGTTTCTTTCAGTCGTTATCTCTTTTGTCATCGTGAAAATGATTACTAAACCAATTTCTAAAACGGTGACTGTTATGCAAGACATTGCGTTAGGTGATTTAACTTCTAAAATTGAAGTCACTAGTGAGGATGAAATTGGTGTCTTGCTTATGAATATGCAAGTCATGCAAGAAAAACTTACTGATGTCGTACAATCGATTCAAGGAAACTCTGACCAGATTAGTTCAGCTTCGGCACAGGTGAGTGACACAGCAAATTCATTAAGTCAATCTGCAAATGAGCAGGCTGCCAGTGTAGAAGAAACTAGTGCTGCGGTAGAACAAATGGGTGCTTCGATTACTCAGAATAAGCAAAACTCTCAAACTACAAATTCAATCGCTAGCGAATCGGCTACTGCCGCCTCTGATGGTGGTGCGGCTGTTTCAGGGACTGCTCAAGCAATGGGTCAAATTGCCGATAAAATTTCAATCATAGAGGATATAGCCTATCAGACCAATATGTTGGCGCTTAACGCCGCGATAGAGGCAGCACGTGCTGGAGAGCACGGTAAAGGCTTTGCTGTAGTGGCTGCTGAAGTCAGAAAGTTGGCTGAACGTAGTCAAGTTGCTGCTTCTGAAATAAGCTCCTTGACGACTGATAGTTTGAAAGTGGCGGAAACTGCCGGAGAATTACTAGAGAAAATGGTACCTGAGATTACAAGAACGGCAGAACTGGTTCAGGAAATCACCACAGCATCGGAGGAACAGTCGGCTGGTGTCGATCAAATCGGGAGCACCATGCAGCAACTTGATAGAGTCACACAACAAAATGCGGCTGGATCTGAAGAGCTAGCTGCCACAGCGGAGGAGATGCAGACCCAGTCTGAAACTTTACAAGAGGTGGTAGGTTTTTTTCGTTTAATTAAATAAACGTGTTATTGGCAGGGCCTTAATATTATAAACTATCAAGCGCTTTTACTTGGTCTAAAATATGTTTTGGAATTTTATGTTTGCAGTTGTTTTTATAATCATAGAAAACAACTAAGCCTTCACCTTCTGCCGCCACTCTGCCACTTGTGTGGCTTTTTACATAATACATCATGGTGAAACGGTCTTCAGAAATTTCGGAAACACGGGCGGCGATTGTTACTTTATCAGGGTAAGTCAGGGGGGCTTTGAATCTACATTGGGTTGATGCGAGGATCGGCCCAATGCCGTCTTTAGCCATCGATTCATTAATCGCTACTTCGTCAAAATAGGCAATACGCGCACTTTCAAAGTAACGAAAATAGACCGTATTATTCACGTGTTGAAAGGCGTCCATTTCACCCCAAACTACAGGTAATTCTATTGTTATACGACATTGATCAAACCCTTCACTCATTTCATTATCCGCCTTTAGGTTTTGTATTTTTAGCTAGACCTTTAAAATAATTTCTAGATTAACATAGTGAAAATGTCATGGAGAAGCCAAGAAATTGCAATACATTGTTTCAAAGTGACCGACAAAAAATATTCGATAAACAAAATGTTGCTTGCAAGGTTGGACTCTAGCATCACTTTATAAACTAAATTTGTAAAGCTATAAAATATAGCCCAATGTAACCTGAATTGAAGGCTAAGCTTTACTTGGCAAGTTAAGCAAAGAACTAATTTCATTCATGGTATAAAAACTTGAACTTAAGTGAACTATGTCTAGTCCAACAAGTTGCTTGTTTTCTAACAATAAATATTTTTCCATACAAGGTAGCAACGTTATGAGTCATTCAGGTAGTTATACTCCCCCAAAATTATGGGAGTGGAAACAGGAAAGTGGTGGTAAATTTGCCAATATTAATCGCCCTATTGCAGGTATGACTCACGAAAAAGAGTTGGCCATCGGGAAACACCCGCTTCAGTTGTACTCAGTCGCGACCCCTAACGGCGTTAAAGTCACTGTATTATTAGAAGAATTGTTAGCCTTGGGTAGGGCTGAGTCAGAATATGACGCTTGGTTAATCAACATTTTTGAAGGGGAACAATTTAGCAGTGGTTTTACAGAGATAAATCCAAACTCCAAGATCCCAGCCTTGGTTGATCATAGCGTGTCTCCACCTATACGTATATTTGAGTCGGGTGCGATCCTTGTCTATTTGGCGGAAAAATTTGATGCTTTCTTGCCAAAAGAACCTGCTCAAAGGGCCGAATGTATGTCGTGGTTATTTTGGCAAATGGGTAGTGCACCTTTTCTTGGCGGTGGGTTCGGTCATTTCTATGCTTATGCACCAGAAAAATTGGAATATCCGATTGATCGCTATGCCATGGAGGTGAAACGTCAATTAGATGTGTTGGATAAGAACCTTTCATCTCGTCGTTTTCTATGCGGCAATGATTACACGATTGCCGATATTGCCACCTATGCCTGGTATGGCGCGTTAGTAGAAGGAAAGCTATATCATGCCGCAGAATTTCTAGACGTGAAATCATATACAAACGTATTACGCTGGGCGCAGGAAATTCATGAGCGTCCAGCAGTAAAAAGGGGGCAGCGTGTTAATTGTGCTTGGGGGGATAAGGAATCTCAGTTGCTTGAGCGTCATAACGCAAGTGATCTTGATTAAACCTCTTTTGATATGGGTATATCCCGTAGCTTTAGTGTTTAGCAATATCAGTTAAATTTAAAGAGAGAAATTTCACTTTATCTGATGTTGCTTATGACACTTTCTTTGACTAGCTTGCTAACTCTCTGGTTGGCGCCTGTAAACTGTGGGGCTCAATCCATACCAGTTTTTGAAAGCCCTGCAAAAATTAGCGGGTTCACGATAACCCAATAATTCTGAGATATCGCCAACAGTATATCTTGCTTCACTCAAGAGTTTGACCGATAAAGAAGCTCGTTCTTTTTCCAAAATTACTTTGTAGGAGGTGTTATACAACTTTAGTTTTCTGTTTAGTGTTCTTTCTGACATATGCAAAAGTTGACTGACTTCCGATAAAGATGGAGGTGTTCTTGTTTGTAAATTGGTGTGGATGACCTGATCAAAATGTTTGCTTATTGCACTTCTGACCGATAGGTCGGGTCGATTACCAAGATCACGCTCATTAAGCAGCTGTTGGCACTTTCGTAAGTTAAATTCGTAGGAATCCTTGTCATAAAGCGGCGAGCGTGAAAACCACATTGGCTTTGGGATACTTAGCTTGTTAACAGCAGACTCGAAGTAGAGTTTCGAGTCATACTCGTCTTCCATTAGCTGTTGTAATTGCGGCGGTACACATCTTTCGAAATGCAATTCAGTAGGCTCTTTGGTTTGCTTCCCTAATATCAATGTATTGAGTACTTCGAAGGCTCGCATGAATGATTCGAAAAAGACTTCTTTCAACTCAGGGTAACCTGTGGTGTCGCGTATTATTATGTCGAAATACTCATCCCTCTCAATGATCTCGCCTATATAAGTATCAAAACGAATTTGCCCCCACTCTAAAAAGGTTGAGAGTGCTTTTCCTAGCGTGGGGGCACTGATAGTTGCGTAGCCAACGGGTCCGTGGGTATTGACTCCCAAATGTGCGCCAAGAATACTTGGCCAGATGGGGGTGTGGCTATAACGTTTTATATTGCGCATAACCTTTACTACTATTTTTAGGTCAACATTATTTGTTTGTTGCAACATTCCAATGGATAAACCCGTATTATTTAGCACTTTATCTACCGAAGCAAAGTCAAGACTCAATGCCAGCAGCAAATAGGCTTTATTAATTTTTTGTTCTTTCATTGTTCGTGATGGCTCCAATATGTCAATTAATGATAACTAATTTGTCAATTAAAGAAAAACAAAAAATTAATAAGATCAGTTAAAGTAATTGTTCTAATTTGGAGATAAAGACAATGCAGCAAGTTAATCTGGTAGATGAAAATAACAATACATCCACGTGGCAAGCATCGACTTCTAATATTGCATGGGGAACCATTTTGATGTTTCTTGGCATTATCATGGGCTATGTATTGGTAATTGGGTTCACGCTTAATGAGCAGATTTCATATCCGGTAGCGACGTTGATATGTTCTTATTTGGCTTTTGCTAGTTTCACTGTGACGCATGATGCAGGGCATGGAAGTATCTTTAAAATGGGGTCTCCACTCAAACCACTTGAAAGTATTATTGGGTGGGGTGCTTCTATACCGATGCTTATCATGCCTTTTCGTATTTTTCAAAAAATCCATGATAGACATCATGCCTTTACCAATGACCCTGACCGCGACCCGGACTATATTGGCGATTCCACATCATGGTGGGATCTGTTACTCAAATTATACTATACGCCGTTTGGCTATCACGTTAAGTCGGTAACGTCTCTTAGACATATAAAGGCAATTAGCAATACTTATCGCAGTTCAGTAGTTTATATGCTTGTGGTATATGTGCCGTTGATTACGCTTTCTATAAATGGCTACGCGTTGGAAGTTTTATTCTTAGCAATTATTCCGATTGTGATTGCTATATTTTTTCTTATTATGTTTTTTGACTATATACCTCATCGTCCTCATAAATCACTAGCTCGCTATCAGAACACACGCATCTATGGCGGACGTATATTGAACATGTTGTTACTTGGGCAGAATTATCATTTGATCCATCATATGTACCCGCGTTTACCTTGGTACAAGTATCAGGAAGTGTTTATCAAAACAAAATCGGAGCTTGAGAGTCATGGGGCGCCTATAGAGAAAGCTGACTCGGGTTTTCAGTCAGGCTTTATGAAATCGTCAAATGCAAACAAACTCGTGTCAGAAAGGGCGTCGCTCCATCATGTACTTAAAGTGTCAACGATTGAGCGTCTTACTAGTGATTCTGTTGCTGTGAGTTTAGATTTACCTGAAGGCGAAACACTTCGTTATCGGGCAGGTCAGTATGTCACTGTTTCTAAATGGCTGGCAGGGGAGCAGCAAACTCGTTGTTATTCTTTATGCGGTTCTCCAGAGACCACTGACAGTAGTTCTGGGAATATGCCATTAAAAATAGGTGTGCGGGCAACACTCAATGGTTTGGTCTCATCTTATATAAACCAAACCTTAAACGTGGGGGATGAGCTAGTTGTCCAAGGGCCGTTTGGTGATTTTATTTACCCACCAATACATGAGAAGGCGATTGAAAACCTAGTATTGATTGCTGGGGGGAGTGGGATAACACCTGTATTGTCAATTTTAGAAACCGCTTTACTTCAAAGCAGTGTAAACAATATCTATTTGGTATATGCCTGCCGTGATGAAAGTAGCATTATGTTTTTCGATCATCTTAAAAAACTACAAAGCCAGCACTCCGAACGCCTTCACCTGAATTATGTAATAAATGAGCCAGGTCAGAAAATTTTTGGGAAATCAGGCCGATTGGATAATGTGATGTTAAGTGAATTATTGCCTATGTTGAATACTGATGACATCTCAACGGAATCAATAGCATCAGTGTATGAAAATACAGAGTTTTATGTTTGTGGCCCGGAAGGATTAAAAAATGTTGTTGTAGAGAGCCTTGATTCTCATGATATTGATGTCGATCGTGTACACGTTGAAGAGTTTGTCGCAACAAGAACTGAACCATTAGGCGAATTACACAAGGTCGATATTGCGCTGGCAAATGGGGAACAGCATTCATTAAAGGTTGCTGTTAATCAAAATGTGCTTGAAGTGGCAAAGGCGGAAGGTATCGTGCTACCGCATGCTTGTGGCAACGGCACGTGCGGTTCATGCAAACTGAAGGTAGATAGTGGCAATTTGCTGGATATTCCTGACTCAATTCCGGGGATTGTGGCAGAAGAAAAAGCCGCAGGTTATACACTTGCTTGTCAATGTCAGCCCTTGAGTGATATTAAACTGTCAGAAAAATTTAATTAGTCTGTCAGATCTTTAACGGCTGAAAAAATGCCAGCAATTTTAAGATGCAGTTCAACGTGCGCCAATCAGCTTTACGTTATACATTAGGTAAAGCTGATTTCCAGTCTGCAACGCGCTTGTACTAATTTGGGTTTAAAGTTTTATTTGTGTGTTTTGAATGTGGCTAAACGTCGAGAAGTATTCCTGTATAAGGCGATTAGCCCATGGCTTTGCAGTTAAACCTTCAAAATAAGCACAGTGACTTCCACGATCGGTCAAAACAAGAATAACGTTATCCATAGCTTCGATACGATGCTGGTGTTCATATACATTGTCGATATGGCAGACAGGATCATCCTTGGCATTGAGAATCAGTATCGGAATCTTAATGTCATCAAACACCTCAGAGGGATTAGAATTTTGCATATAATCGTCGGTGCTTTTGTTGCCTGCGACCTCATATAAGTGTTGATGAAACTCATGCAAATCTTGAGTTTCTTTTAAGGCTGTATAGGACGCCAAGTGTTGAAATGTTTCAGAGTTTGGTGTGATGAATAGCCTATGTAGCTTTTTAGCCATCATTTTGCTGTAAAAAGGTACAGCCCGTGAGAAGGCATTTCGCATATCGTAAGCCGGACAGTAAGCGACGGCAGCTTTGATAGGTGTATTCAAGCCAACTTTGCCCAAGTAATGAGCGAGCACACCAGAGCCCGCTGAAATTCCCGTTGCGTACAAGTCAGACTTAGGGAAGCACTTTTTAATGTGTTGAATTTGAGCTGCAAAATCATCGGTATTACCCATGGTATTAAAACTAGCTGTCTGTAGCTTCATATCCCCATGACCACGGCGAACACAAAGGGCGACTCTCCAGCCTAACTTTTCCCTCACGTATCGAACAAAACCACGCATGCTTTGTGGGTTGCCAGATATCGTATGTAAAACCAACATGGTTGGGGTATCTTCAGGTAAATCCATGCCGATCCAGTCTACAGATACTTGTCCTCCATCAATCATTGTTAAAACATCATTCTGCTCGTATTCCAAGGGCTTAGCGAAACCTTTGAAAAAACCTAAAACGATCAATTGTAAATGCGTATTGAATAACCATGGTGTAGCAAAATAACGACGATTTAGAGCCCTTGTTCCATCTACTATGGCTTTGTTTAGCGGGGTTGATTGGTAGATTAAAAAAGGTTTTTTAGCTGCAGTTAGAAAATAATAAATGGAAGCTATTATTAATAAAACTGAACAAATAAGTAGAAAGGTCATCATACTAATCTCGGTGGTAACTGGTCATGATATGCTAAATGAAAAAATTTACACTGTAAAGATGTGCGTGTGAGCCATGCAAAGCAAAGGCCCAGATGTTTAATTGTAAGAGTTTTTACAATAGTTTTGGATAAAGAAAGAGTAAAGCTTAAAAAGAGGGGAGCGTTACGCATCTATTTTATTGTTACAAATGAGATAGTAGGTAACAAAAAAGATGCGTTTTTTTAGTACAGGAAAGCTAGTTTAAAAGAAGCTTTCAAGTTCTGAAATAACTTGTTCAAATTGAATCGGCTTTGTTAAATGACTGTTCATACCCGCTGCTAAACTTAACTCTTTGTCGTCAGACATGGCATTTGCAGTCATGGCAACGATTGGAGTGAATTCATAATTTTTCAAAGTTCTAATAATTTTTGTGGCTTCATATCCATCCATTTCTGGCATTTGAATATCCATGACTATCATGTCGTAATGATTTGATTTGGTCATCTCAACCGCCTCTAATCCATTTACTGCAAATTCCACAATTAGCCCTGCTTGTTCTAAAACACCTTGGGCTACTAAACGATTAATTTCCATGTCTTCAACCAATAAAGCCTTCTTATTTAGTAACTTTTGAGAAATGTGAGAGCTGGTAGAATTGTCCACTGGTATATTCTGTGCAATTTCTATTTTACTCTGCGCAATGGGGAGGTATAAATTAAAATCAAAACAACTCCCTTTTTCATGCTCACTATGAAGGTGAATTTCACCTTTCATTAAATTAATGAGATGTTTACAGATTACCAGCCCTAAACCTGTGCCGCCGTATTTTCTTGAGGTTGAGTCATCAGCTTGTGAAAAGGTTGAAAACAATTTCTTCTGTTGTTCTTTGGTAATCCCAATGCCGGTGTCTGCAACTTTTATTTGTATAAAATCACCATTGTTTTCTCGCTGAATATCGACCTTAACCGTGCCTTTGTCGGTGAACTTAATCGCATTACTAATCAGATTAGATAAAATTTGTGAACATCTTACTGAGTCACCGGTTACCATGTTATTAAACTGTTTTTCTATGTTAATAATTAAACCGACTTGTTTATCAGCAGCTTTGGGTTCTGCGATATTAACAACAGAGTCAATCATCTGCTGAAAATTAAACTCTGTGTGTTCTATAGTAAACTTCCCAGCTTCAATTTTTGACAGGTCCAGTATGTCGTTTAAAATGTGCAATAAATTATTGGATGAATACTTAAGTTTTTGTAAATAATTTTGTTGTTCAGGGTTTAACTCTGTTCGAAGAATTAGCTCTGTTAGGCCGATTACGCCATTCATCGGGGTGCGTATCTCGTGACTCATGTTTGCTAGAAATAAGCTTTTGGCCTTACTGGCGCTATCAGCGGCAGACTTGGCTAATGTGAGTTGCTCATTCATGGTTTGTAATTCTAAGGTACGAGTAGCTACTTTATCCTCTAAAGTTAAGTTTGAATCTTTAAGTAAATTTTGTGACTCGATTAGCTGGTTCTGAATAGTTTCTAACTCATTGAATGCTTTAACTGTGTTGTTTTTTTCTAATGATATTTTTTTTACCAAGTAAAATAATAAGATAATTAATAAGTAGAACCCTGCTATTTGGAGTAGCTCTTGAATAATTGTTTGATTTAATTGTGAGCGTTGTTTTGCGTATGTAAAATAAACCTCAATATTTCCAATAGTCATTTGCCCATACTTAACAGGGGTTCTAATAGACTCCAGTTTATTAAACTCTAATGCCGTCTCTATAGGTTTTTTGTTAAACGGGACAAACTCACCTTGTGAGTTTTTGACCTTTCCCATAAATAAATGACCAAAATTACCATAAACTTTAATTCCAGAGATGAAGTTAGCACTAAGCTCTGAATCTAATATTGCTGAGGCAGTTTCTTCTGTGAAGTGTCGTTCAGTAGCCTTTTGGTATATATTGTAGACAAGTGGTATGACGCTATTCGCAATCCGCTGACCTGCAGCATTAACGCGTTCATCAATGTTTCTCTCTATCTGTTGCTCAGCTATATTAATTCTCCAGAAAAACAGACTTACCATCAAGCAAGTAATGGTAATGGAGGTAATGAGAAATAATTTTGATGATGAGAAATCAAATTTCATAGGTTAATCATCATAAGGTCCGAACCATTCGTAATAAGTGGTATATTCTTTTTTGAATGTTTGTTTTGATTCAATTAATTTTTTTGTAAAAACGTCACTATTTTTGTACCGCTCTAAAATTTCATTAGAGACCAAGTGCCACTTATCAATATCTTCTTTAGTCCATTGCTTAATAGACGTTCCGTTTTTCTTAAATGCTTTTAAAGCTTCAAAGTCTTCGGTTTTAGCGATTGCTGTAGTCGTTAGTGTGTAAGACTTAATTGCGGTTTCTAGAATGGCTTTTAAATCATTTGGTAAAGCCTCATAAGCCTTTTGGTTAATTAAAAAGTCAGCAAGTACGGATGGTTGCCAAATAGCCGGGACAATAGCATGTGTAGCAATATCATTGAGCCCTAAATTCCATGCACCTGCAACGGTCGTCCACTCTACAGCATCAAGAGAGTCGGCTTCTAAAGATGCTTTAATTTCATTTGGAACAAGTGGTATCGCATATGCGCCAGTGGCCGCCGCGAGTACTTCACTTGGTAAACCTGGCCCAATCCTGACTTTCATTTCTTTTAAATCGCTAATCCCCTTGATAGGTTTTTTTGACAGCAAACCAAATTCCATACCCGGCCACCACGCTGCGCGCCAAATGATACCTTCAGGGTTTGCTAATTCATTTGCTAACTTTGTACCTTCGCCAGCAATAAAGTACATTAATGATGCATCAATATTCATGAAATCAAATGGGCCTGCATTCATTACTGCCCATGCAGGGTGCTGACCAGACCACCAGTTAGGCCATCCGCTTCCCATTTGAACTTTACCAGTTTTTACAGCATTAAAAATATCTGGGCCACCAGTAATTTCACCTCCTGGGTGAGGGCTGATAATAAACCGGCCTGCACTCATGGTGTTGATGGTAGCAGTCATTTTTACTAACTCTTTGTAGTCAGTACTTGATGAGGTAGCCTGTGACTGTAGATCCCAATGAACAACTTCCTTTTTGGCTTCACAACCCTGGATGATTACTAATATTATTGGACTAACTATTATACTTAAAAGCTTGCCTGCTCGGCCTGAAAATAAACTCATGATATGGCCTATCTAGTATTTGTTTTTAGTTTAATGGTGGTGCAATCTATGGATATGCTTGAAAAAGCTCTAATTACTATATTTAGGATAGTCGAATATTTCAAAGTATGTGTTTAAATTGCGCTTTCAGCAGGCGTTGAAGGGTAACTATATATTGAGTTAATGGTCTTGTTTATTATAAATTATTGAATGACCATAAACTTGACAGTGAAGCAGAGGGAAGTGAAAAAATCACATATTCTTATGAATATGGGGTTATTTGTATAAGCGTAATTTATACTAAGAGAGATCCTAAGTAGGAAGGAAATTAAAATTTAAGCAAAAAAAAACGGTGACAAGATACTAATATTAATCTTGTTACCGTCTATAGTTGGAGCCTGATTCTATAAGAAACATTAAGCGGCCTGAAGGCTTAACGTTTCAAAACTCAATAAGTAAATAATAGGGTCTTAGGGGGCGTAGTGTAATCGTCCATAGGGCGTAGTTCACAAATTTAAAGCACATTTCTTGTAAATTTTTATGGATACTAATAATGAAATTAAAAATACCTCCACCAATACAAACACTTATAGCTCTATTTGCGATGACTGGCTTAAATAATTTAATTGAAATTAATCTTTTTGAATCTAAGCTGCTTATACTTATTGTAATAATAGTTTGTTGTTTATTTGCCTGTTTTTTTCTTATCTCAGCAGCGTTGGGTTTTAAAAAGTCAAAAACAACAGTTAACCCTTTAAAACCGGAAACAGCGACTACACTAGTTGTACATGGCGTTTATCAATACTCAAGAAACCCTATGTACGCAGGAATGGCACTCTTCCTGTTTGCATGGTTTCTTTGGTTAGGAAACCCTTTAAATATTATTATTTTCATAGCATATATTTTTTACATAACTCACTTTCAAATTAAACCAGAGGAAAAGGCCTTACTGAAGTTGTTTGGCGAAGACTTCCACAATTACTGCCAAAATGTAAGACGGTGGATTTAACTGTAAATCATTCCTTAATGAGCAATCTTTATCGTAGGTTTTATTGAAGCGTTGATGTGTACAAGCATATACGCTAACTATTTTTTGTTAACCTCGTATAGGTATAAATTTCGTTCGGTCGGGAATCGTGATGGAAAGATTGCTTCTATTGTGTATTTATCACTATCTAGCGGCATTCCTGACAAGCGCCGCACATTCATGTTTACACTATATTCCATCAGCTTTTGATGGTGGCTTGGATAATAAAGATCATAAACAGAGAAACTCCTTAACTTACTGCGTATCAGGTTAACGCTATAGTTAGTGCCTAAAATTAAATGTGTATTATGTTCAAAGTTAGTGTTTTTTAGCTGTTTCCTTAAATATTCGATCGCTTGGTTTGTTGGTGATGTCTTTATAGTTTGTTCAAAATAAGGAATGCTACAAATCAAAACTGTAACTATTACAATAGGGCCCCAAACTTTTACAGGGAAAACCTGACTTAGTTGAACAGTGAGCAAAAGTGAGCCAAGGAAAACAACAGGAGCAAAGTGTCTCAAATTATCCGGATTTTGTGTAAGCAAAATCACTAAATAATATGCAATAGTGATACAGCCTATAATTTTAACGTTACTATTTTTGTGGTGTAATGACGAAACGATGGCGACAGATAAACTTATGAAAACCGGCCAGCCCAATTTACTCGAAAGTTGAACAACCCAGGTGATAAATTGATGTTGATTCGTTGAAGTAGTATTCCCCCATATCTCAAAATGACCTTGTGTAAAACGTAACCCTTCTGAAAAATAGGCAACTCCATCCTTTGAAAGAATAAATAACATACAAACAACGCCAATTATAACAAAAGGAATAAAAGCATATAAAAAGGTTATAATGTATTCCTTGGGTTTGCTTTTCTGAATAAAAATAAAGAGGATAGCTGTTATAGCTAAAACTATATAAGCAGGGCGCGTTGCAAGCATAAACGCCAAAAGTAACCCTGATATGAAATAATTTTTTTTACAGGCTAGTATTAAAGCTGCCAACAGAAACATAATGGCTGGTGCATCACTTAATGCACTTAAAGCTATACCTGACAATAGAGGATAGATGTACGTAATCAGGGCAAGTAAGGTTGCACTGTTTTTGTTTTCAGATAAAACATAACAAAGATAAGCAAGCAGTATAGGAATACAAAAAGCGCCAAAGATACTGAATGCAGTAATAGCGAGGTTAGAAGGTAAACCGCCTAGCATCCAAGCTAATATGTGGCTGCCAGCAATCATGCCCGGGTAGCCAGGAAAATGTGGACGAAACTCTAAAACACTGAAACGCTCAAAACCGCGCGCAAAATTTAATGCATCATCAGTACTGATTTGCCACGAGAAAGAAGACAAGTTGAACAACCACAACAAACCACCAGTCAACAAAATAGCAATGTGTAATAAGTCGATTCTACTTTTTGTATTCATAAGTAATCATTAAAAGACTAATTAAGCATAATGCAATTTAAGGCGTTCTAATTATACTACAAATTAATTCACCACCTTGTTCAGCGCCAGTACTAATACTGTTGAGCGGATATATAGTTTATACCGTGAAGGCCACTTTGAGCGTCTAGTCTCTTAGTCAGGGTTTAGTAATGTTTCTATTTTCTGTTGTAATTGTTCCGAGTTAAAATATTGATTACTCATTGAATCAAATACAATTCCGTTATAACTCGACGAATACAACAATGCTGTATACAGCGCAATAATTGTCTCGTTCGAACTTCCGCCCAATCGAAATTGTATTACCACAGTGTCCTCTGGGTTAATGTCATTGTTGGCTGGAAGTATGAAAGAGACTTCTGCAAAAGAAAGTTGAAGAATTTCAACACCAGCTCTCACACTATTTACAATAGCGGGCAAAAAACCTGAATGAGTGCCAAGATCAATATCATTGTTGAATATAATAGGTAATTGTAGATCTTTAGCGGCTTTGTTCAAAAACTCCGTTTTCAACGGCGCTTCTTCAGGTAACAGTAAGAAAAGGCTCATAGACATTTTCAATCTTCCTTCGTATTAATAGTTTGGTTGGTCTTTGCACCAAAAACAGTCATACCGACAGCTTTCCACAATTCTAAGGAAATTAAAAGCAATAAAGGGGACTGTATTTTAAACGACAGGATTATGCTCAGACTGGTTCATCTTAGTGACTTAATCTTGATACAAGGCATCTTTACCATACGATAACTCTGCTACTTGAGCCAGAAACTGTTTTTGAAGTGAAGTTGAGCATACTGAATCGACTTTTTCGCAACCAATACTTTTATATTTTTGTACGAGAACGGATAAAGCATCAGGAGTAGGGGATGCTTTTTCTCCCAGTAATTCAATGAGCACTCATTTTGAAATGTTTTTCTTTTTTACTTGACCAAGAATGCTGTCAAATAGGATGTTCACCCCTTCTTCATTAAACGGCGTGTTAGGGCGATTTATGACGCAAGAGTTGTCAATTATGAAACTAATATTGCCATGAGCATCAAAATACATGGTGATTTTGGCCTAAATGATTGTCTCTATAGCTATAAGTTAGCACAAGCATTCATAATCGTCCGTTGATAATTTGATTGTTGAAGGTGCTCTATGCTGTCATAAAAAGCAAAGCTAGGGCGTCTAAGTTTAACTTACTTCAATAATAGGTTTGAGCTTTAGGAAGGGGGGACTTAAACCTATTCAATTCTAAAGGCGGCGGTGACTAATAGACTCTCGGGTGGGGCAATAATACTTTGAAGGATTCCTACAACAGGTGCGTTGCTTCTTATTCAGCAGCTACTATAATAAGTTCAGCTTTGGTTCCCCAAGAACAAAAATAACCCTATGCCGTCTGAAGCGAAAAATAACTTGGGACAATATGGTTGTACGAAAAGAGTGCACAGGAACTTATTTGATATAACTATCAATCTCACCTTTTTCCATCGAGCACTCGCGCTGGTTTGTTCGATGTTATGTAAACATGAATTAGTCCGGGCAAAATTTTATGGCAAACGATATAGAAATGCTTAAGCGTCAGTTGGGTGATTATCGTCGCCTGTTTGATGACGCAGAAGTTGCGATAACTATCATCAATCAGGATGGTCATTTCATTGATTGTAACAAAGCTTATTACAGCTTAATGGGGTATACGGATAAACCTGTCTTGAACCATTTTCATCCAAGCGATATATCCCCTGAAATACAACCCGATGGCCGTAGTTCACACGAGAAAGCCAATAAAATGATTCAGTTAGCTTTGATTAATGGGCGAAATAGCTTTGAGTGGATGCACCAAAAGCTTGATGGGTACGAATTTTTATCTCACGTCACATTGGACGTGATTTCATTTAATGATCAGGATGTTGTTCGTGCCACTATTCATGATATATCCGAGCAAAGAATGCTTGATAGGATTGTAAAGGAGCGGACAAAAGAACTATATGTTAAGAATCAAGAATTAGAATACTTGGCTAAAACAGATCCTCTCACCGGCCTTTATAATCGAATTAGACTGGATGAAATACTAAATCAAGAGCTTCATCGTTTTAAGCGATATCAACACACTTTTGGAGGGATTCTGATTGATCTAGACGATTTTAAGCTGATTAATGATACTTTCGGTCACCAAATAGGAGATCAAGTATTGATTGAGGTATCACAAGTATTTAAACAACATTGCCGAGAAGTTGATACTGTGGGCCGGTGGGGAGGGGAAGAATTCTTGATCATTACGCCTGAAACGGACCTGAACGGAGTTAGAGTAATAGCAGAAAATTTGAGGAGAAGTATTGAGTCCCATTCTTTCGTTCAAGCAGCAGATATTACTGCCAGCTTTGGGATTGCTATCTTCAGAAAAGATGATTGCATCAACAAATTTCTCACTCGCATCGACAATGCCTTATACGAAGCTAAAGATAATGGCAGGAACTTGGTGAGTTCAGCCAAGTAAAAATAACTATCAATTGCATTTTTGAATAAACAGAAAGCTAAGTTGTTTGTTGTCTGATCAACGAACTATTTATCGGTCCTTTTTACTTAGTACCAATATTGCTCTTAATGGCAGCAGGCTTAGAAGACAACTTATTAAGAGTAGGTGGCTGGTCACGTTTGATCATTGAGTACTCCCTTAATACTCATAGCGGCAAGCTCGTCAATGAATGAGGTAGACTTATGCGTTAGACAAATCCGTAAAGCTCTTGCACAAAACGGTTCGCTTTGTATAGCTCTTAGGTATACCTCTAAAAATGGACGGGGTGGCTTAATTATTCTTAAATATACTTTCTCTTTGTACGTCTGACCTGAGGACAGATACACCATTACGATAATGATTTGGCTGTTCATTTAATCCCGATATAAAGCCTCTTTCCCATAAGCCAGCTCAAGGGCTTCACGCTCTACCTTCTTGAGTTTTTTTACAACTAGCATGTAAGAGTGATCAATCATACGCTCAATCTCCCCAGGAGGAATCGAACCATCCAGTATTACAGTATTCCAATGCTTTTTGTTCATGTGGTATCCAGGGATAACAGCAGGAAAAATATCTCTTAGTTCAAACGCATGATTAGGGTCGCATTTTAAATTCATCTGAGGGATTTTATCTTTATAGCTTAATGTTGCAAACATTTTTCCGTTTACTTTGGGTACTAATACATCTGCACCAAAAGGGTAGTCTTCTTGAGAAGCTGGTTTCGATAGCAGGTATTGTTTTGTACTTTCATAATCCATTGTGATTGCAACCCAATAAATAAACTAAACCCAAATAATTGATTCTTTTGTATTTTCCCATAATTCATAGTTATCTTTAAACGCTGCATCGATAACGTGACGCTTAAGTTTTAATGTTGGTGTGAAAAAGCCGCTATCTTCAGCCCATACTTCTCTAAAAACAATTAGCGTAGAAACAGTTGAATAGCTTTCTAATGAACCGTTTATTGTACGAAGTGTCGATAGTAGGTCATTTGTTACTTCCTCGTCACCTATACTCGACGCATTCTCTGAAAGACATACTAACGCTATTGGCTGTACTAACCCAATACCTGTGACAACGACTTGCTCTATTAAAGAGTTAACTGCGAATTTATGCTCCATTGGTACAGGTAGAATAAACTTTCCTTTAGCAGTTTTGAATGTATCTTTTATGCGGCCCGTAATTATAAGATTTCCTTGTGAATCAAACCGACCTGTATCGCCGGTTTTATAATAATCGCCCTCAAAAACATCGGCTGTTTTGTCAGGATCATTATAATATCCCGTCATGGTCCATGGCGCTTTTACGAGAACTTCGTCCGTTTCAGAGTCTACTTTTATTTCAGCCCCAGGTACGGGTTTGCCTACAGTACCCGGAGCTATATCATTTATAGCATTGTAGGAAACACCACCCGCAAGTTCCGTTGCACCGTAAACTTCTTGTATATGAATATCAAGCTTTGCAAACCATGCCAGCAATGAGGCTGAAACAGGGGCTGCGCCGGATATTGCTGAACGAACTTCACTCAAGCCAAGACCGTGACGAATCTTGTTTTTAATAATGCCATTCAAAATTGGGACTTTTAAAATTATATTGAGCTTTTTTTGAGGTAGTTTGGCTAGAATGCCTTGTTGTATCTTGGTCCAAATTCTTGGTACTGCAAAAAACAGGGTTGGTTGAACCGATTGTAAATTCTTAGCGAATAAATCTAGGGACTCAGTAAATGATACTTCTGAGCCTGATACGATAGAGCTTAACTCGGTAATTATTCTTTCTGCTATATGGTTTAAAGGAAGGTAGGAAAGAATACGCTGGGAAACCCCTTGATAAATACCATAAACAGGTGATCGTCTTTCACCCAACATAACTTGGTTTGCGCACTCATAAGTAAGCATCACGCCCTTAGGGGTACCTGTTGTACCTGAGGTATAAATGATCGTAAACAATTCATCTGCACTTGGGTGGTGTACCTCTTTTGCTGGTTCAAATTGCGCTAATATTTCATCAAATTGTAATTCACAGTCCACCTTGCTATTGCCTTGATAATTTTGAAAGGCGATGCAAGGGATTTCATCTGGAACGCCTGCTTGCTGTTGTTCCCACTGCTCTAGTTTGCCAACAAATAACGCTTTGATGCTACTCAACTTGATGATTTCATTCAGCTCATTAGCTGGTAAAGTAGGGTAGTAGGGAATAGAAACAAAGCCCCCCATCAAAATGGCTAAATCAGCAATGATCCATTGGTAGCAATTCTTAGACAAAATGCCGACATGGTCTCCTTTTTTAAGGCCTAGACTTCTTAACAGTGTTACGAGTTTCCGTGCTTGTTGACCAACTTCAAACCAAGTGAATTCATGCCAAAGTTCACCTTCTGGCTGACGCAAGTAAACTTTGTCTGGATGAAGTTTTTCACGTTCATAGAAAACTGTCAGGAAGTTATCAGCTGATTGCATTGCAGGCGTTTCATTGATCGTCACTTTATTATTGTTTTGTTTATTGGTCATGATTATTTTTATCAGAAGTGTTGGTTTCGAAGTTACTTATAGGGTTTTAGTTAACCAACCCTATAAGTTGATGAAGGAATTCATCTTAGTCTACAAATAAGTCTGTCATTAAATTTTTATTGCTATCTTTAAGATAACGATACTGCTCGAAATCAGTTACGCCACGCTCCCTAAGCAAAGTTTCATCAATGATATGCTGGCCGGTGAGTTCACAACTATCAGTGCTAAGAATTTCATATGCTGCATCCGCCATAATTGTTGGAAGTCTACCTTTCTCAAGTGTCGATTTACCTCCACCTTCAAACTCTACGGCGGCTGTAGAAATAACAGTTTGTGGCCATAATGAGTTGACGGCAATATTCGAGCGTTTAAACTCTTCCGCCATACTGATGGTTAACATCGACATACCGTATTTGGTGACTGTATAAGGTCCGTAATGAACAAACCATTTAGGGTCCATATTTAAGGGTGGCGACAGGTTTATGATATGCGCATGATCAGATTTTTTTAACCAGGATAACGCAGCTTGACTACAAGAAAGAACGGCACGGGTATTGATTTGGTACATTAAATCAAACCGCTTCATTGGCACTGAGGCTGCGCCAGCAAGTTTAATTGCACCAGCGTTATTAATAATGCCATCGATTCCGCCAAAAGTGTCGGCAGTTTTTTTCATCATCTCTGCTACTTTAGCATCGTCTCGAACATCAACTTGAAAGGCCAGTGCTTTACCACCAGCTGCTTCTACCTCTTCAGCAACGCTAAAAATTGTTCCGGGTAATTTGGGGTGGGCTTCTGCTGATTTGGCTGCAATGACGATATTTGCGCCATCCGCTGCAAATTTAAGCGCCATTTCTCTTCCAATACCACGACTTGCACCAGTGATAATAATCGTTCTGTTGTTTAAATTACTCATTCATTTATCCCGCTTTAGCTGTGTCAGTGTTTTGGTCTGAGCTATTAATAGTCACCAATAGTTGACGTAGTTTTACTTGATCACCTGTTACTACATTAACACTCTCTACAACGCCATCTACATCTGATTTTAGAGGGTGTTCCATTTTCATTGCCTCGAGTATTACTAGGGTTTGGCCTTTTTTTACCTGTGACCCTGGCGTTGTGAGTACATCAATGATGGCGCCATCCATGCTCGCAGTTATTTGCCCAGAACCAATAGACTCTTGGGTGGAACTTGCAGAGTGAGTACAATCTTCAAAGTTAAAATATTGACTCCCACAGCGTAAGTATATTTTTCCATCAGCAATTTGATATAAACAGCTTTGTCGAATGCCATTATGTATATAGCACAATGTATCAGAGTCTATAGAGACTAATTCAAGGTTAGTGTCGTCTTCAGGCTTTTCATCCCGAATAACATAATGTTGTTGTTTTTGTTCTAAACTCAGCTGCCACTTGTGCTCGCCACTTTTTAGCTGATAAGGCCATGGAGAATGACCTGTATTACTCCAACCAGATAGTACATGCTCGTGCGCTTGTTTAACGCCTAATTTCAAATATGAAATTAAAGCAGCTAATGCACAGAATAGGTTGTCAGGTTTACTTGGCGATAAGCTGGTGCTTCCAGTAAAGTCATTGCCTATAAAACCTGTCGTCGCCTCGCCCTGAATAAAAGCAGGGTGTCGTAAAACTTCATACAAAAAATTATTATTTACCGTTACGCCAAATAAGGTGCTTTCTTCTACCGCACGAACCAATCGTCGACGAGCTTCTTCGCGGTTAGAGCCGTAAGCAATTATCTTGGCTAGCATCGGGTCATAAAATGGCGATACAGTTTGGCCTGTTTCAGTACCCTCAATAATTCCTGAATCAATACGTACACCGTCGCCATTTGCAGGGTTCCAGCGGTGTATGGGGCCCGTTTGTGGCATGAAATTGTTTGTTGGATCTTCAGCATAGAGGCGAACCTCCATGGCATGACCGGTAAGCGTTATTTCATCCTGCTCAAGAGGCAATTTCTGGCCTGCAGCGACATTCAGTTGCCACGCTACTAAATCGGTGCCGGTAATGAGTTCTGTTACAGGGTGTTCTACTTGTAAACGGGTATTCATTTCTAGAAAGTAGAAATTTTTATTCTCATCGACTAGGAATTCAACTGTACCTGCACCGACATAATCACAGGACCTAGCGGCTTGAACGGCTGATTCACCCATTTTTGATCGCAACTCTGGGTCAACAAAAGGTGAAGGAGCTTCTTCTACAACCTTTTGGTGACGACGTTGAATAGAACAATCCCGTTCACCTAGATATACGGCATTGCCATGTTTGTCAGCAAAAACTTGAATTTCAATATGACGTGCGTCTATAACGGCTTTCTCAAGTATCAATTCACCACTACCAAAGGCATTTTCGGCTTCAGATCGAGCTGTTTTAATTTGCTCTTCTAATTCAGCAGCTTCATGAACAAGACGCATTCCTCGTCCACCACCACCCGCTGATGCTTTGACCATAATAGGAAAGCCAATCTTTTTGGCTTCTATAACAAGCGCTTCAATTGCTTGTTCACTCCCTTCGTAACCGGGAATACAAGGAACACCTGCTTCGATCATTGCAATTTTAGAAAGGCGTTTGCTACCCATTAGATCAATCGCAGCGGAAGGTGGACCGATAAACTCGATACCTTCTTTTTCACACGTATTAGCGAATTGGCTGTTTTCGGACAAAAACCCATAACCGGGGTGGATGGCCTTTGCACCGGTTAACTTCGCCGCATCTAAAATATTAGATGGATTCAAGTAGGATTCGCCAACTGGCGCTGGGCCAATTAATACAGCCTCATCAGCTAGAGTCACGTGTGGTGCATTTACATCTGCTTCACTGTAAACAGCAACAGTTTTGTAGCCGAGAGATTTAGCCGTTTTTATGACGCGAACCGCTATTTCACCACGGTTTGCAATAAGTATTTTTTCAAACATGGTTTGTAATTCCTGATAATTTACTCGGCATACCACTTGGGTGCACGTTTTTGTATGAAAGCCATTGTGCCTTCCTGTCCCTCTGCACCTTGTACAGCATCAGAGAATGATTTTGCGGCATTGTCCAGTAGTGCTTCTAAGGGCTCATTACCAACAGATAAGACCAAGGCTTTCGTTATTCTATTGGCTTGGGGGGCACAGCGTTTAACTTGCTGAAGTACTGTCTCTAAGGCTTGATTTAATTGATCGGTCTGCTCATGTACTTCGTGTACAATTCCGAGTTGTTTTGCTTCAATACCATCAAAACGTACCCCTAATAAAGCTAGTCTTCTTGCTTGTGTTAAGCCTATACGAGAAACGACAAAGGGAGCGATTTGAGCAGGGGGAATACCAAGCCCCGTTTCGGGTAAACCAAACTTTGCAGTGCTGGAAGAGAGCGCAATGTCAGAAATACACACAAGACCAAAACCACCACCTAAAACAGCACCTTCAGTAACCACAATTAATACTTGTGGTAGCTGGTTGGCTAAGGTGAGCATTTTGCCAAATTCTCGATTCAATTTAAAAAATGGATCTGAATCAGCTTTACCTGCAGACGCACGTGCCCCAGCCATATCCTTAATATCACCGCCAGCACAAAAATGTCCGTCGGTACCTCTTAAAACAACGGCCCTAATATTCAAGTTATTATCAATTGTTTCAAAAACGGACATCAATTCTTGAACCATTTGCAGACTCATGGCATTACGCGATTTTGGTCTGTTTAAAGTAATAAAAAGCACATGATCTTGATGATCAAGTAGCAGTGTTTCTGTGACCGGTAGGGGTATTTCACTATATGATGCAACCATTATAATTAGTCCTAAGTTTACTTGCGTTTGCCAGGTAAAATTCCCATGAGTTTGCAAATAATACCGAGCATGATCTCATCGGCACCGCCACCAATTGATACAAGCCTTATATCACGTTGAGCTCGCGAAACTTCGTTATCCCACATATAACCCATACCGCCCCAATATTGTAGGCAGCTATCCGTGACCTCACGACCTAATCGACCCGCTTTTAATTTAGCCATTGATGCCAGTTTAGTGACATCCTTCTTATTAATATATTGTTCAACACCTTGGTATACCATGCAACGCAGCGCTTCAATTTCAGTTTGAAGTTCAGCAAAACGAAAGTGGATAACCTGATTGTTTATTAATGGCTGACCAAATGTTTCACGATCACGACAGTATTCGATAGTTGAATTTACACAGTTTTCCAGCCCTTTTAAAATGTTGGCAGCGCCAAACATTCTTTCTTCCTGAAATTGCATCATCTGCATCATAAACCCAGAACCCTCATGGCCAATTCTAAAACGCTGAGGAACTCTGACGTTATCAAAAAATACCTGAGCTGTTTCAGAAGAGCGCATGCCTAATTTTTCTAGTTTGGGCGCAACGGTAATACCGGGTGTATTCATCGGAACGACGATTAAAGATTTATTAACATGCACTTTGTCATCGGATGTATTGGCTAACAAGCAAATGAAGTCCGCAGAAGGTGAATTTGTAATCCACATTTTAGTACCGTTTATAATGTAATCATCACCGTCCTTTTTGGCTGTAGTTTTCAGGCCAGCCACATCAGAACCTGCGCCAGGTTCCGATACGCCAATACAACCAATCATATCGCCACTAATGGCAGGCTTAAGAAATTGCTCACGTAGTTCGTCTGACCCAAATCGAGCAAGTGCAGGGGTGCACATATCTGTTTGTACACCTATCGCAAGGGGAACACCACCACATTTCGATAGGCCAAACTCCTCGGCCGCTACAATACTATAGCTATAATCCAACCCCATTCCGCCAAATTCTACTGGTTTGCTGATGCCTAATAATCCTAAATCACCAAGCTTTTTAAACAGCTCCCTCATAGGAAAGGTTCCTGCAGCTTCCCACTCGTTAACAAAAGGGTTAATTTCATTTTCAACAAAATTTTTAACTGTACGACGTATCTCATTGTGCTCTTGCGTAAATATCATGTTTTGATTCTCTTGTTTCACCAGTGAGGTGGAAATTTATTGATAAAAGTGGGCAGGACCCTATCTATTTAATATCTTGTTTCTTACATTCGAGCGACACCGAATGTATTTGACCTTAATGGGCGACGATCAGCTTCATTACAAATATCCAATAGGAAAGCGAGTACCTTTCTCGTGTCTCTTGGATCAATCAAACCGTCATCCCAAAGTCTTGCCGTACCATAAAGTGCAGTTGAACCGGCATCGAGTTTATCTGCTGTGGCTTTTTCGATCATATCAAGCATTTTGGGGTCAGCCTCTTTACCCATTCTGGTATGTTTATCTTCGGTCACTATCCTTAAAACTTTACCAGCTTGAGCCCCGCCCATGACTGCTGTACGGCTATTTGGCCATGCAAAAATAAAACGTGGGTCAAGACCGCGACCACACATTGCATAGTTTCCTGCACCATAGGAGCCACCAACGACAATGGTCAGTTTTGGTACGGTGGTATTGGCGACGGCTTGAAGCATTTTTGACCCATGTTTAATAATGCCGTTTTGCTCAGCATGGGTACCAACCATAAAACCAGTCGTATTATGAAAGAACAGCAAGCTGGTATTAGATTGCTCGCATAACTGAATAAACTGGGTTGCTTTTGCAGCACCCGCAGGTGTGATGGGGCCGTTGTTACCAATCAAACCACAAGCATGACCTTGTATTTTTAGAAAACCACATACCGTTTGATTGTCGAATTCTGGCTTGAAATCAACAAAATCAGAACCATCTGCAATACGAGCAATAATATCTCTGACGTCGTAAGGTCGTTTATTATCAGAAGGTACGACACCAATTAATTCTTCAGCTGGAAATAGTGGTTCTTCCCATGTTAATTTTTGTTGACTAGGAAGCTGTTCATTCCATGGGATAGTCGACATAACTTCTCTAGCTATACGAATACCATCAGCATCATCTTCAGCCAAAAATTCAGCGGAACCGGCAATTTGTGTATGCATTTCTGCGCCACCCAATTCTTCATCCGAAGCAATTTCGCCAGTAGCAGCTTTCAATAAAGGAGGGCCAGCCAGAAACATTTTAGCTTTGCCTTTTACCATGATTGAGTAATCGGAAAGACCTGGCTGATAAGCTCCACCTGCCGTTGCATTACCATGCACAACTGTGATTGAAGGGATGCCAGCCGCTGACAAACGAGCTTGATTTGCGAAGCCTCGTGCGCCTTGAACAAAAATATCAGTGGCGTAGTTAAGGTTTGCACCACCACTTTCAGCTAAGGTAACAATCGGTAGTTTGTTTTCTTTGGCGATATCTTGAAGACGTAATGTTTTATCTAGGCCAGCAGGAGAAATAGTCCCGCCTTTAATAGCGCTATTGCTGGCGACTACGATACAACGAACTCCAGAGACGTAACCGATACCCGAAATAACGCCGCCACCTGCCATAGAACCGTCTTTGTCATCATGCATTTTATAGCCAGCTAATGAGCTGATTTCAAGGAAAGGTGCGCCTCTATCCAATAATAGGTTTATACGTTCTCTAGGGAGTAATTTACCTCGCTTGATGAACTTGTCTTTTGCTTCGTTTTCTTTATCAAGCACTTTTTGCTCAACAGCTCTGAAAGCATCGACGAATAATTGTAAAGATGCCTGGTTGTCAGAGAACTCTTCAGAGCGCGTATCAATATTTGACGTTAGTTTAGCCATAATTAACTGTTCTCATCATCGTTTTGAAAAATCTCAGGGATGACGGATCGGTGGAAACCATCATATGATTCGGAGTTCTTTGCTTTTGGTAGAGGAACAACACGACCGCCCTGAGATGCTGCACCGTCAATTCGTAGGCAATCACCACTGATAAAATTAGCGCCGTCACTTAAAAGAAAACAGATAGCTGAACTTACTTCTGCTTCTGTGCCCAATCTTTTAAGTGGTACGGCATCCCTTAGGTTTAGAATCCATGGCTTCATTGATTCGGGGTAACTATCCATCCCGCTTGAAGCCACCCAACCTGGTGCAACTGCATTTACTCTCACACCTGAGGCGGCCCATTCAACAGAAGCTGTTTGTGTAAAGTTGACCATTCCTGCTCTTGCAGCTCCAGAGTGTCCCATACCCGGCATGCCACCCCACATATCCGCGACGATATTGACTATTGAGCCGCCATGCTTGGACATACTTTTAAGATAAACTTCTTTTGCCATTAAAAAACCGCCGGTTAAATTTGTTCTTACCACCGTTTCCCAACCTTTTTGATTTATGCCTGTAAGTGGGGAGGGAAACTGCCCCCCAGCGTTATTGACTAAACCATGAATTCGAGGGTGCTTTTCTATAATGGCTTTTACAGTTGCTTGTACGATAGTTTCTTCACGAATATCACATTCAAAAAAATCTGCGGTGCCACCATCTTCTTGTATTTCTTTAGCGACTATTTGAAGTTTTTCTAGTTTTCGTCCAATCAAAATTACCGTTGAGCCCAAGCTTGCAAGCTCATGCGCGGTACACCGGCCTATACCGCTACCTCCACCAGTTACGATAATTGTTTTATTTTGGAATAACGAGTCTTTATAAATCGATTGATAGGGTGATGACATAGTTAGTGTGCCTCCTTGGAAACTTCATCCGCAATGCTTTTACTTACGGGGATTGGATATTGTAATAACTGTTGAGCAAATGCCTTACCTTGAGGATCTATCCGGAGACTGGCAACACCGCCGCCACCCAAACTGTGTTCTAATAAAAAGTTAACAGCATGAATACCCGGAAGGTCCCAGCGAGTTACTTTCCCGTGATCTGGGCAAAGTGTATGCGTCATGTATTGTGCGACTGCTTGTTCAGTCAAGGCAGATTTTATGTAAGGAAGAAACTCTGGTTTACGTGCAATGACGCCAATATTTGAATGGTCACCTTTGTCACCACTTCTTGCCCAGGCGAGAGATATTAAAGGTACCGTCAAGTTCGCGCTTTCGTTAAGTGTTGAATCAGAAGCTTGAGCTTTAATCATGCTTTCATCAAAACCACCGCTAATTTTAAGTGATGTTTGTATTGTCTGGTCATCGAGATTAACTGATATATCAATGCCGTCTTTCGGTACCAAGCAAGAAAATAAGCTGATTTTTGGCCATACGGTAGGGCGGCCACCGACAATGCCTGTAATACCAGGCGCCATAGCGGTAGCAGCTTGCGCAATTTCCTTTGAGAAAAGAACCAATGATTTTTTATCTAAACTGGCAACTGAAATTTTAACGACAATCTCGCGACAATTTTTTGCATCACTTCGTTCGCCATATGTTGTTTCTGAGCCTAGCAGTTCAATATCAACATCTGTATATGGTTTTAAGCCTTTTGATTGAATCATACGACTCGTTTTGCTGATGATGGCATCGGCAACCGACTTGCCTTTCTTACTGGCATCAATGCCTGCTAATAAGAAAGTAACAGTGCATTTGAAGCCATTTACCCATGTGGCTGAGACTTTATATTTATCAGTAGGAGGAAGGCCTAGGGCACCTGTAACACGCACTTGATTTTCTTTTTCTTGAGTCAAACTAACTTGAGTGAAGTCACAAATTACATCAGGGAGCATATAAGCGCGCGGGTCGCCAATTTCGTATACAAGCTGCTCGCTTATAGTGGCAATATTGACAACTCCACCAGTTCCTTCAGGCTTGGTTACAAAGAATGATGAATCAGGTGAAACTTCAACAATGGGAAAGCCCATATCGTCAAAACCATCTTTGACCGTTTCCCAGTCTGTAAAATTACCACCTGTACAGTGAGCACCGCACTCGATGATGTGTCCGGCTAAACTTCCTTGGGAAAGTTTGTCAAAATCATCCCAGCGCCAATTAAACTCGTGAATCATTGCGCCTAAAACAACAGCGCTATCGACGACACGTCCCGTGATTATTATATCTGCACCGGCCTCTAATGCAGTTACGATACCGGGCGCACCGAGGTACGCATTCATGCTTAAAAACATGGGAGGCATAGCGGCATCGGTATGAAGCTCTTTGATACCGTCTTTTTCATACTGTGTTTTTTTGGGAAGAATATTATCGCCATCAACCATGGCAATTTTAAGGTTTACGCCTTCTTTTTCAGCAATTTCTTTAAGCGCTTTCATGCAAGCTTGCGGGTTTACACCTCCTGCATTACTAATAACTTTAATTCCTTTTTCTTTGATTTGTCTTAGTAGGGGGGCCATGGCTGTTTGCACAAAATCTACCGCATAACCTGCATCAGGCTTTTTCATTTTCTGACCAGCCATAATTGACATGGTGATCTCAGCCAGATAATCGAAGACTAGATAATCGAGGTTTCCTTTACTGACTAATTGTTCTGCTGCAGTTTCTGTATCACCCCAAAAAGCAGAGGCACAACCAATCCGAATAGTTTTATCAGAATTCATGTTATTTACCTGTTATTCAAAGAATAAAACAACAATACCAAGCAAGCGCTTGGTTTGTAAAGTAGTTGAGTGATAAACTTATCTATAAATTAGATCAAGCGCTTGGTTTGTAAAGTAATGACAGCTATGCTTTACATCTGTCTTATGCTGTTATTTTATTCAGTTATCTCGTGTAGTTCTGACCTGTTAATTATTTTGTTATGTTGGAGAGAATTTTTGAAACAATCGCCTTTAAACTCATCTATAAATCAAAATGATCAATTAATAGACCCTCAAAGCGCTAAGGGTCGTCTGCTTTCTATGGCTGCTACTCTGTTTAATCAAAAAGGCTACGAGCGTACTACTGTCAGAGATTTAGCGTCAGCTGTGGGCATACAGTCGGGTAGTATTTTTCACCACTTTAAAACCAAAGAAGCAATTTTAAAGGCGGTGATGGAAGAAACGATTATCTTTAATACACGCCGAATGAGAGCTGAGCTTAAAAATTCAGAAACATCCAAAGACAAGTTGTTAGCTTTGATTGTCTGTGAGCTAGAATCGATCAATGGCGTTACTGGTGATGCAATGGCCGTTTTAGTCTATGAATGGCGCAGCTTGAATGAGCAAAATCAGGCTGATATCCTTAAGTTAAGGGATAAGTATGAATCGCTATGGATGGAGGTTTTAACTCAGGCAAAAAACGAGGGCTATATCGATGGTGATATATTTGTTTTGCGTCGTTTTTTGACTGGGGCACTTAGTTGGTCGAAAACTTGGTTTAATAACAAAGGTAAAATATCACTCTCTTTACTGGCTGAAGAGGCGCTCAGGTTGGCAATTAAAAGTTAATTTAAGTATTTCATTGCATCAATATGCGCCTAAATACATGCCTAAATTGTGGTTTATTGTTAAAGTACTCATTGCTTGACACTCTTTTGAATAAATGATGATGTCATGCCGCTGATTTTCAGTCGGTATCTATTGTTATTTTGTCATAAGCGCCATATAAGAGCTGTATTTCGGCTAAGGTGAATGCCGGACTGGCAGGGTGTTGACCAAATTTAATTAACCTAGAAGGCTTCGCTTAACTAAATGATGCTCTACCTTTCCAAAATTCAAGTCTTGTTAATCTTTTTTACTCTTTTGTCATTAGTTGCTTGTAGCAGTGGCAGTGATAATGGTGCAACTAAAAATACACCAACCTTTGCTGTTAGTGGCACGATTACTATTGAGCCTAATTCAGCAATTGATGCTGATGTAATGGAGTCAAATGAGCTTCAAGAACAAAATAACAGCTTTGATACACCGCAATTTATATCAAATCCAGTAATTTTGGGCGGTTACCTGAGCGGCAATGAGGGTGAATACCAAACTGGTGAATCTTATTATAAAGATACCAAAGATTTCTTTCGTGTATCGCTACTTAAAGGCCAACAAATACGTTTAACAACTTTCCTAGCTGACCCAGAGTCTACTTCGATTAATGTAGACCTGTTTCTTCGACCCGAGAATGATCAGGCAGTTGATGCTGGCAATTTAAGTTTTGATAATTCCAGTACACAAACACTCAGTGTTATTCAAGAAGGCGTCTATATTATTGAATTAAGTGCGCAGGAGGATAATTCATCTCCAATGCTCTATACCCTTTCTGTATCTCAAACTCTGTTTAGTGGGGGTGGCGTCCAAACTTCGATGCTCAATACAAATTTTGTCTCTGGTGAAGTGCTCGTTAAATTTAAGAAAAAAACAGCGATTAAATCCCTCAGTTCGACACAGCAAGAGCCACCTCAAATTATCACAAAGCACAACTTGTTACACCAAAGAAATGTTGGCGGCTTAGCGACTGTTTATAAGCTTGAGCAACTTTCTGCAAGTCGGTCTATGACGTTTGAGTCAGCGCTCTCCAATACGCCGTTAGCTTCTGAACTTAATGCCAAGTGGCAGACTCTAAATGTGATAGAGCAATTAAAACTTGATAGCAGTGTACTTATTGCTGAACCTAATTATATTTATAAAGCTACTGCGGTCACGCCACGAACAAACGATTCTGAATTAAGTCGGCAGTGGAATCTTCCTATGATTCAAATTCCCGCAGCCTGGGAGGCATCAACTGGGGCAGGGGTTGTTATAGCAGTGATAGATACCGGAATAGATGCCAATCACCTTGATTTAAAAAATAATATTGGTATTGATGGTTACGATTTTATTTCAGACCCTAGCGCAGCAGGTGATGGTGATGGTTTAGATAGCGATCCAAATGACACAGGAGTATTTTTCCATGGCTCACATGTTGCCGGAATTTTAGCTGCAGAAGGTGACAACAATTTAGGTGTAGCAGGGGTTGCATATAATGCGACCCTAATGCCTTTACGTGTATTGGGAACTAACAATGAAGGTGCTAATAGCGACATTGCGAATGCCATTCTATATGCCGCAGGTCTTGAGAATGCAAGTGGCACTATTCCTAGTAAAAAAGCAGATATAATAAATTTGTCCCTTGGAGGGCCTGATCGTTCTTTTGTTTTAGAGCAAGCTATTAATGCGGCCTTAGAAGAAGGTCTAATTATTATAGCTGCTGCAGGGAATGATGGTTCATCAGCAAGTTTCTACCCTGCAGCTTTTGATGGTGTTGTGGGTGTCAGTTCTGTTACTGATAACAAAACGCTTTCAACCTTTTCGAACCATGGAACATATATCGATGTCACTGCTCCGGGTGGCACCGGCTTGGGAGATTCGTTACTGGATGGTTTTCAAGATGGAATTCTAAGTACTTTTATGGCAAGTGAGTATGTTGAGTATGTCGGTACATCAATGGCAACACCTCATGTTGCAGGCGTTGCGGCATTGATGAAATCGTTAAATACTAATTTGGAGCAGTCATCATTCACTGCAGCTTTAGCGAGTGGTGCACTAACAGATGACCTTGCAAATAGAGAACTCTTTGGTAGTGGCTTAATCAATGCTGCAAAAGCGGTTAATTGGGCTCTGACAGAGCAGGGCGAAGCAATAATATTACCATCATTAAGTATTTTCCCCACTCAGTTTGGATTTGTCGGAGCGAATACAATTTCAAGTTTATTTCTTGATAACCCTGGCTCAGGTTCGATCAATATTATTAGTATTTCACCCAGTGATGACTGGATAGAGGTGTCTGAATTTGATGCTGATAGCGTTGATGAATCGGGCTTGGGTAAGTACCGTGTAAGGGTAAATAATACAGTCTTGGATATTAATTCAGTTAATAGCGGCGATATCTCAATATTATATAAAATCGATGATGGTGATGTAAAAGTTTTAACGATTGATGTCTTTAATTCCAATACTGTTCAAACTGATTCCAGTGTAGGCGCTTTATTCGTTTCTTTATATCATATTGATGAAAATGCGGAAGGCAAGCCTTTAGTACGATTTGCATTAGTGGGCTCGATTAAAAGCGATAACCAATATAGCTATAGTTTTCCCCGGGTTCCAAATGGTGAATATCTATTGAAAGCGGGGACTAATAACGACCTAGATGCAGAGACTTTTGATAATGGTGAAGCCAAGGGTCAGTACCCACCCTTTACAACCACAGAGTTTATAAAGGTTGACGGCGGCAGTTTAACTGGTCTTGATTTTGGTGTGCAGTATCAATCCTTTGCGCAATCCTCAGCTAATACTGTCACCGGCACACCAAACAAGTCTATTGGCAGTGTGGTTAAATTTAGATAAGCTTAGAGATAATTAAAGGTAGGCTAACCTACAAATTTTAACTATTTACCGTTTGTTTTCTTTTGGAACTATATGTCAGATAAAACTACCTCTCCTAAACAATATAATGCCGATTCAATTGAAGTACTTAGTGGTCTCGATCCGGTTAGAAAAAGACCGGGAATGTATACAGAAACCACTCGCCCAAATCATCTTGCACAAGAAGTTATTGATAATAGTGTAGATGAAGCTTTAGCGGGTCATGCAAGCAAAATTGAAGTTGTTTTATATGCCGATAACTCGTTGTCGGTAACCGATGATGGCCGTGGAATGCCGGTTGATATCCACTCAGAAGAAGGAGTGCCGGGGGTTGAGTTGATTCTAACGCGACTTCATGCAGGTGGTAAGTTTTCTAATGATAACTATGCTTTTTCTGGTGGTTTGCATGGTGTAGGTGTTTCGGTAGTTAATGCCCTAACTACCAAACTTGAAGTACTTATCCGTAGAGATGCAAAACTTCATCGCATCTCATTTGCTGATGGTGAAAAAACTGAAGATCTTAATGTAATTGATACAGTTGGTAAGCGTAATACAGGAACACAGGTTACTTTCTGGCCCGATGAGCAATATTTTGATTCGTCAAAATTTTCCATCAGTCGTTTGAGACATGTTTTAAGGGCAAAAGCTGTTTTATGCCCCGGTTTATACGTTAGTTTTTTAAATAAACAGACCAATGAAAAAGATGAATGGCACTATGAGTATGGCCTAAAAGATTATCTTGTTTCAGCAACTGATGGTTTGGAAATGTGTCCCAGTACTCCTTTTACTGGCTCAATGACAGGTAATACGGAAGCTGTTGACTGGGCAATACAATGGTCTGTAGAGGGGGGGGAGCTAATACAAGAAAGTTACGTAAACCTCATACCTACAGCGCAAGGTGGTACTCATGTTAATGGCTTTAGAACAGGTTGTCTGGATGCAATGCGCGAATTTTGTGAATTTAGAAATTTATTGCCCCGAGGTATTAAGTTAAGTTCTGAAGATATTTGGGATAAAAGTTGTTTTGTATTGTCTGCAAAGCTACAGGAACCTCAGTTTTCAGGACAAACTAAAGAACGATTATCTTCAAGGGAAGCCGCAGCATTTATTTCAGGGGTCGTGAAAGACACCTTTAGCTTATGGTTAAATCAACATACAGATGATGCTGAGAAGTTAGCAGAGATTTGCATTAATAATGCTCAAAAAAGATTGAAAGCAAGTAAAAAAATTGCACGAAAAAAAGTAACTTCAGGCCCTGCTTTACCCGGTAAACTGGCTGATTGCTCTGGTTCAGATGCGATGAATTCTGAATTGTTTTTGGTGGAAGGGGACTCAGCAGGCGGGTCTGCAAAACAAGCGCGAGATCGTGAATATCAGGCAATTATGCCGCTTCGAGGTAAGATCCTTAATACCTGGGAAGTTGACTCAAATCAGATTTTAGCGTCTCAGGAAGTTCATGATATAGCTGTTGCCATTGGAGTCGATCCTGCATCCGACAAGTTAGATGGTTTGCGTTATGGTAAAATTTGTATTCTGGCCGACGCTGATTCAGATGGGCTTCATATCGCTACGTTATTGTGTGCGCTGTTTATGAAGCACTTCAAACCATTGGTTGAGCAAGGGCATATTTTTGTAGCGATGCCACCATTGTACCGTATTGATATAGGCAAAGAGGTTTATTATGCTCTGGATGAATCGGAGCGACAGGGGATTATAGACAGAATTGTTGCTGAAAAGAAAAAAGGTAAAATAAATGTACAGCGCTTCAAAGGACTTGGAGAAATGAATCCTTTGCAATTGCGTGAAACGACTATGGCAAGAGATACAAGGCGTTTGGTTCAATTAACTATCGAAGAGGGTGATTGTACAGTTGAACATATGGATATGTTATTAGGGAAAAAACGAGCATCAGATCGTAAAGCGTGGCTAGAAGAAAAAGGGGATCTTGCTGAGGTGTAGAAAATTATAGCCTTCCAAAAAAAACGCGACATATTGTCGCGTTTTTTATACAGATGTAAAAAAGGTATTAGCTTTTTTTAGCTGCTTTACGACGTGTAAAACCTAAACCCGCTAAACCAAGACCTAAAAGCGCAATGCTTGAAGGCTCTGGTACTGAAGCAGGAGTACATGGTACACCTGGAGTTGGTACACAAGTCTGGTTTCCGCCATCTACTGATAATGACGACTTGCCTAAAGTAACCCACCAGCTGCTGCTTCCATAACTTATGTCCATTTGAACTTGTAAGCCAGCGTTAACTTGAGTTTCAGCCCAAGCATAGGACGTTAAATCAAAAGAAGTAAAAGCCCATGTTGCGTTTTGACCTGCTAATTTACCTACCTGAACCCATGATGCACCATCAAAAATTGAGATATTATCAACTTCATAAGGTGTATCTACATCATAAGCGGAGATTTCCAGCATTATAGATGAAAAAGAACCAGAGATAGCGTTGTGAGACCAGCCCCAGTCTTCATTAGGTGATCTGTAGTATGGATCTTGACCTTTGCTAGCATCATTTTTAACGAAATATTCGGTAGCAGTGTTATTTGAGTACTCTTTAACATCTGTGATTGGTGCTGCGTATGACGCTGCTGAGGCACCAAAAAGTAATGCGCCAGTTACTGCTAAGCCTATGATTTGTTTTTTCATTATAATTCCTTCCATGTGTTGTTTAAGGGGCCGGCTTACAAAGTTAATATTTAATTTCTTTGAGAAAAGTGCGCGACGTTCTTTATTAGCAATATTTGAACCATGTATTTTTTAACCCGAAAAACAAAAGGTTAAGTGAGTTTGAATATAGTTGTTTGCTAAGGTTGTAAAATATATTGACAGCTTTTGTTTTTATCTGAAAAAGTTAATTTAACTGAACCTTTATTGGTATAAAAATGAGACGCGCTACACAAAAACACAAACCGATACTCTTTGTTACGTATGTATGGTGCATATAGTGAGGTTAGTAAGTGTAAAGAAAATGGACGTAAGTGGTTTTTATAGACATTTATAATTGGTTTGAGTCGAACTGCCTTATAAAGCGACGACTCGTCGTGCATTAATAAGGCAGCAATTATTATTTTTATCCTTTTTTGTTAAAGGACAGGTACGGGTTAGTTATTTAGGCAATATTTCTCCTTGAAAAACCTAACCCAGCAAGGCCAAGTAGTAATAGTGCGAGCGTTGATGGCTCAGGTATAGAAGCTGGTGTACATGGAACACCAGGTGTGGGAACACATGTCTGACTGCCTCCATCTAGAGTTAAGGTCGATTTACCAAGTGTCACAAGCCAATTTGTGGTTCTTACAGTATCTATATCCACTTTGACTTGTAACCCAGCATTCACCTGTGCATTAGCCCATGCGTATGAGGTTAAATCAAACTGTGTAAAATCCCAAGTATTGTTTGTTCCAACTAAATTTCCAAAGTTAAGCCAAGAAGAGCCATCATAGACTGATATAGCATCTTTTTCGTAGGGCGTGTCGACATCAAAAGCTGAGATATCCAACAATATAGATGTGAATGTTCCTGCTATAGCGCTGTGTGTCCATCCCCAATCCTGATCTCTATTACGGTAATAAGGACTGGAATACTTACTGGCATCATCCTTCACAAAATACTCAGTTGCTGTATTGTTTGAATATTCTTTTACATCTGTTATTGGTACGGCATGTGTAGCTGCTGAAATTACAAACAATAAAGCACCTAAGAACATTGCAGCTATGATTTGTTTTTTCATAATCAACCCCCTAAATAATTGTTGGTATCTATATCGTTAGATCACTTGTTAAGCATCAACACATACAGCATTTAACATACCTCGATTTGTTTGCGTACTAAAAACAATAAGTTATAGCTCATGCTTGGTCTTATTGATGAAAAAAAAAGGTTTAATTGTAAATTTATTTGACTATTTATTGAGCAGGTTGAAGTTTCAGTTTGAAAGGATATGACAATTTTATCTGTTAGATAGTTTTGTTTTTATCAGCCCAAAAACACACTTTGAAAGCCAGTATTTTTACCATTTTTCATATTTAGGTGTTTAATTAGCTGACATTTATAATAACCAATATGTTCATCTACTACTTAAACTGTTCAGTTTTTGTGGTCGCTAAAGTCAAAAACTGACCTTAATTGTCAGTAATTGAGCGCTCCCTAAAAAAATGTTTTCTAACATATTGTTTTAAAAAGAATTTATTTTGGCATGCTATTAGCTTTAGTACTAAGTGAATATGGCGTTTGAAAGCTATAGCATTAGGAAGTGGTTTATTCGGTTTATTAGTTGATTAAAGGAAATCAGCAATGGAAAATCCAAAGATTATCTATATTAAGCATAGAAAGCCATTACAGGCGGTTGTTGCATTAAATAGACTTACTAGCTTGAATTGGACGAACTATCCCGTATCTCTGTTACCAAAAGGGCTGGTGCTAAATGGTGTTAGAGATTGTGGAGTGCCAGAATGTGTTATCAATCAGGGGTAATCAGTAATATTTAAAATTGTGAATGGCAGGTTAAGCAATTTTTCTGTTTTGTGGCTCTAGTTTATCTAATTCTATTTTTTGAATATATAGGTCATCAACCATTGCTAGCTGGTTATCATTTAATCCTGCGACGCAAACTTTCATAAATTCGGGCGTCCCTTTAGTCATTATCGTGACGCAACCTGTAAGCATAAGCGAAAAGCCTTCACTAATTTCATCCTCATCCACCACGACAGCATATTCTCCACTTGTATCTTTATAGCTAATAACAAGCGATATTAATTGCTTTTTACTTTTTGGTACACGAACCCACGCAGCGGCATTAAACTTTAATGTAATAGGATTTTTGGATTTTGATGATGGTTTTATTGTGGCTGGTGCTTTTCGTAACATGCTAAGAAAGGATTTTCTTTTCTTGGCATCCCGAAGTTCAGCAGGTGAAGGTCCATCCATGTATTCCGCTCGTGGAACATCAGCTAATTCTTTAAGTTTTAAAAATCTAGTAGGAATTTTTTCGTTCATTTTGGACCTCAAAGTACTAAAGTTTGGATGAACTATACGGTGATAAACCTTTTTAAACAGTGCGCCTTGTCGTACTCAATATAAACCCAGCTCACGTTATTACAGAACTAAACAAGGGAGATACACAGCTTTACTGTCTAACGTAAAGAATGACTGTTATTTAAAGTGATACAATAAGAATTTAGCTTTACATAAATAGATTTTATACAATTTTACTACTTATATTTGGCTATAAAAATAGAAAGTTGGCTCTATTTAGTAATGAATTTGTTTAAATAACATACAGTAAATAAGAAATAGGTCTAACGAGAGACTCATTAATTAAGAGCTACCTTTTTTAGCGCGTTATGGTCTATATGGTTGGCAATACTAAGTGCCTATAATCAAAGGGTTAAAAATAAATTGTATAATGTTTTGGCTAATTGTAGTTTTATAAAATCTAACCGTAATAAAAACAAGAAGAGAAATAATGAAAAAGATTAAGGGTGCCTGTCGCTGTGGGAAGTTTACTTATGAGTTAAATAAGCCGCCGGTCTATGCTGCATACTGTCACTGCACTGAGTGCCGTCTACGCAATAGCTCACCCTGTACAAGTTTTATTATGGGTTTGGTGAATTGCTTGGTTGTCGCTGGCGAGCATGATTTATATTCTGAGGCCAGTGGGTCTGATTCAACCTTAGATCATCATAGATGCTCATGTTGCGGGACGGTTTTATATACACGGGTTAATAAATTAGAAAATATAGTCGCCATTCCTTCGGCTACTTTAATAGATGAGTCCGTGTTTCAGCCTGTTGAGCATTTATGGGTTCAAAGTAAATTGCCATGGTTGGAAATTAATGATGGCTTACCGCAACGCTCGGGCCCTCCAAAATTACCAGCAGGTCTTTTGAGTAAATAATTTCTCTTTAGCGCGCTTGCTTCTGATATAAGTTAAGCGTTGGTGAATTGCTTTTCATTAAGGCCCATTAAGTTGTCTTTCCCTGCTAACATTATTGCTTTGTGACTTAGTGCTCTGGGTAAAATTCGATCGAAGTAAAATTTGGCATTCATCACTTTAGCCTCTAAAAAGCCTCGATCTATTTTTCCTGAAATAGAATCACGTTGCCCATTAAGTATTTCTTGAGCTGTAGCAGCCATTTTTAACCAAAAATAAGCGAGCGTGACATAGCCTGAGTACATTAAAAAATCGAAACTGGCAGCTCCGACTTCATCTGGGTCTTTCATCGCTTTGCTTCCAATTTTCATAGTAAGTTCTGGCCACTCTTTTGAAAATGCCGATAGACTTGCAACATAAGAAGAAAGGCTTTCGTTGTTCTCTTGGCTTAAACATAGTTTATGAATTATTTTTGTAAACGCTAATAAGCTTTTACCTTGAGAGCCGAGTACCTTTCGGCCTAATAAGTCTAATGCCTGAATGCCTGTTGTTCCTTCATAAAGGGTTGAGATGCGTCCATCCCGATAGAGTTGTTCTACTCCTGATTCAGTTATAAACCCATGACCACCATAAATCTGAATGGCATGACTGGCTGACTCCAAGCCAACTTCTGTACAAAAGCCTTTTGCTATCGGAGTTAGGAAGTCCAGAAGGCGTACTTGATCTTTATCGGGATTCTCCTTGTGGCTTTCATCTAATAAATTGGCACAAAATTGACCTAGTGCACGCCCACCTTCTGCAAATACTTTTTGAGTTAATAACATACGACGAACATCAGGATGTACTATGATTGGGTCGGCGCTTTTATTGGGGGCTTTTACGCCACTTAAGCTTCGCATCTGAGTGCGGTTGGTCGCATAAGAAATACTTTTTTGGTAACTTCGTTCGCTCAGGCCTACGCCTTGCATAGATGTGCCTAGGCGCATTTCATTCATCATGGTGAACATGGTGTTAATACCTTTGTTTTCTTCACCAATCAGGTAACCTTCTGCACCATCGAAACTCATTGAGCAGGTTGGATTTCCATGCAGGCCCATTTTTTCCTCAATACCTATACACTCAACAGCGTTTTGTTTTGACCAGTTGTTTTCTTTATCTTGTAACTTGGCTGGAACCAAAAATAAAGAAAGGCCTTTAATTCCTTTTGGTGCATCTTTAAGGCGTGCTAATACCAAATGAATGATGTTGTCGCTGGCATCATGTTGCCCGGAAGAGATAAAAATTTTGTTACCTTTGATTTTAAAAATATCGGTAGAAACACGTTCTGCAGTAGAACGAATGAGACCCAAATCTGAACCACAATGACTTTCTGTCATACACATAGTTCCAGTCCATTGGCCAGAAATCATTTTTTCGAGGTATGTATTTTTGAGATCTTCGCTTCCATGACTGATAATTGCCCTGCATGCAGACATCGTTAATGCAGGCATCATACTAAATGAGTGGTTTGCAGAAGTTAGGATTTCAGCAATAAACACTGCCAGCTTTTCAGGTAAGGCTTGGCCTCCCCATTTTTCGGGCATGGATAACCCCATCCAACCGCCTTGCGCATAACTTCTAAAGGCTTTATTCATCGTGTTAGGAAGCGTTACTTGACCTTGTTGAAAAATACAGCCTTCTTTATCAGCTAGTGCGTTAATAGGTACTAATTCTTTTTCAGAAAAAAGAGCGCCTTGTTCCAGCACAAAAATTAAGTCTTCGTTATTAACGATGTTCGATGAACTGGATGTAGGAGCAGACATCTCATTCATTAAAAATTTCATATCTTTGAGCGGTGCTCTATATTCTGGTAGCAAGTCATCCATAAAAAACTCCTGATTGTTTGTGGTGAACGAACATAAATTTAGTTCATTATTTTATAAAGGTAAGGAGAGAGCCTTAACAAATGATAATTATCGGAGTTATTTCTTAGTCGAGAAGTAATATGAGGGGGAGAATTGTATTTATGTAATAAAACTTGATTGGTTAAACGGAAAAAATGATTTAGTTTAGTCGGAATAAGAAGAATAAGTGTAAACCTATAGTGTATCTGGCCGGTTAGCATTAGAATATTGTTTTACAAGTAAAGCGTACAGATGTATGCCGACTGTTTTTTATTTATTGAGCATTATTGATGTTATATATACTACGTATCCCCGTGGCTTTTTTTGCTTTTATTAGCATTTCTGTAATTGGAGCATTAGTGTTTCTTTTTAGGCCGTTTAACCCCAATAACACATGGATTGCTGCTCGTTCATTTTCCTGGTTCGGCACAAAAATTTTAGGCATTAAAATAAATATTGAAGGGGCTGAATTGTGTGAAAATATGCCGCCTTCTATCGTTGTAGTGAACCATCAAGATAATTTGGATTTAATTATTTGTGGCTCAGTTATTCCGAAAAGAACGGTAACCGTCGGCAAAAGAAGTTTATTGCTTCTCCCTGGGTTTGGTCTTATATATTGGTTAGCAGGGAATGTCCTTATTGACCGAAAAAATAGCAAAAACTCAAAAGCCACCTTTAATACCACCACAGAAGCGCTCACTAAAGGAAATCGTTCAATTTGGGTGTTTGCAGAAGGCACACGAAACAAGGGGAAGAATATTTTACCGTTCAAGAAGGGAGCGTTTCGTATGGCAATAGAAGCAGGGGTGCCAATCGTACCGATTTGTGTTGCTAGTTATTCAGGCAAATTAGAGCTTGATAGATTAGATAGTGGAAAGGTAGATATAAAGGTGCTTGAGCCTATTTCTACGCAAGGAATGACCGTTAAAGATAGTGGCGAATTAATGGAAGAGTGCTGGCAGAAAATGAAAATGACTTTAGATCGATTAGATCAGACAAGTAATAAAATTTAATATTAAATTTATAAAAGGTACTAATTTTTGACGACTAGTACCTTTAGTCTTATATGTCTAGCTATCAGCTAAGCTGTCAACTAAGAAGTCATAACAGTGATCTTTGTTTTTTGCATTGCTTCGTAACTTCATAGCATTACGAGGGTGTTGGTTGAGATGACCGCTAATACCGTAAATATCATTGAAGCCCCACTCAATTTCTTTTCGTAGAGGGATCATTTGTTCTTGAATGACCTTGTAAATAGGTCTGGCATCAAATTTTGGATTCTTAAGGAAATTTAGCAGTAACTCTAAGTTACAGTTACCTGCGCCTCTGCCAATGCCGTTAACCGTTGCATCTAAAAGGTTAACACCTTCAATAATACATTGTTGAGTGTTTGAAAATGCTAATTGCTGGTTATTATGGCCGTGAAAGCCCAGCTCCTTATTTGGCGCATGCTTTTTAAAGAGGTTTAAATAAGATGTAATTTGTTCTGAATAAAAAGCTCCGTAGCTATCTACGAAATAAAGGTAATCAACTTCAGGGGAGTCTTCTACCTGTTGTAAGGCTTCAATTAAGTCTGACTCAATCGCAGCAGATGGCGCCATAATGTTGATAGTTGTCTCATAACCCTGATCTTTTGAACGCTTGACCAAATCCAGACCTTTATCAATATCCGCTACATAACATGCGGTACGAATCATTCCAACTACGCTCTGATCAACAGGAGCAAGGCTGTCTGTATCTACACGACCAACATCATACATAACGGCTAATGTAGGGCGGTAATCGCCTTCATATGAATCAACAACACGTTTAATGTCATCTTCATCGCAAAAGTTCCACTTACCAAATTTTTCTCGCGTATAGGTATCACTAACGCAGAGTTTTTTACCAATTTCCATGTAATCAACACCAGCCTGACAGGTTGATGCATAAACGGCTTTAACGAATTCATCGCTAAATTGGTAGTCATTAATAAGGCCACCATCACGAATGGTGCAATCAAGAACCTTCAGCTCTTTACGGAACATGTTAAAAACTCCTATATCTCTGTATATTTAGGGGCAGTACACTAACGTATATAAGCCTTAAAGGATAGCGATATTGGTCAAGGTTCTAGCACTTATGCATTTTTTTTGTGGGCGTACATAATGAAGCTATGAAATTATGTTTTAAAGTAGATTGTTAGCCATAATTCCAGTGCACCTCCACTTAAAATATTCAGCAGATGATGATATTTTAAGTACAAGTATTAATCATAAAAAACTGTTGGAGCCTTGCTGTATCAATAAGTTGTACAAAGGGAGGAGGGCACACTTTGGTTCATACAAAAATTATAGCTTTATCTCAGTCTGCGCTGTTTAAGCAATCAAAGCCCTCGTTAGAGTAATTAGCAATGAGCTTAAGTGGTAATTGTGGTGCTTGTTTAGAATTGACTGAGATATAGCTGAGCTATGCCCAATAAACAAAAAAAGTCTTAGTCTGAATGAAGAACCATCAAAGCCCTTGGCTGTACTGAGCGTTCGTAGAAATGCTGATCATGTCATTTAATTGTTGTTGTGAGTTTACGTCACCATTCAGGCAGCTTTCGAAATACTTAATAAGTTGTGTTTTATCCTGTTCGGGCTTGGAGCCAGAACCTATGTTGGTCAAATCAATGAAAAATTCATCAAACAAGCTTGATAGATCTTCAACAATATCCAGGTTTAAAAATTGCTCGTCATTGTAAATGCTCGGATACCCACCTTTTTGCTTGTCTACAGCAAAAGAAACACCCTTAACATTAGTGATGGTGGTTGCTTTTTCACACTTCAGCATACAGCCATCTTCTATGCTTGGTTTCTTACAGCCAACGGTTTGTTGGAAGAAACACTGCCTGCTTGTCATCATTAGAATAGGGTGGTAAATGCTATATAAGAGCTTAAAGTTTTCAGGGCGGGCTATATTTCTTATTTGTATACGGTTGATTTCATTAGATATAAAAGCACCTGAGCAATTTAGCTCTTCTTTCATTGTCAGGAGTGCATAGGAATTTGTGGTATTTAAAAATGGCCCGGCGATCCAATCTATATTCATTTGAAAGGCTTTATAGGCAATACCTGTATTATTACTAACGATACGTTTAGGCTTAACATGCTCAAGAATTTTAACAGCTTCTATGTAATCTTTACCAATTAATACTGCAGGAAACCAAGGGATGAGTCGCGGGTTCTTCAACAACAAATCAATGTACTTGGTGTCATTCTTTTTGAAGCTTTCAGGCAATTTGAAGTAGATGTCTGCATCAGTCACATCGCAAAGGTTTATATCGTTTTCACTTGAAATCAGTAACGATAGTTTCGGTTTATTTTCTACCTTAGGATGACTTGTTAAGGCTGGGATTTCTACAGGTGGAATAATGTCGATAGAGTCATTTAGTAAAAATGCAATTTCGTTTTTTATTGCGGTTAATGCTTTAAAAGGAATGCTTAAACCAGTTTGGAGCGAGCTGAATTCGAAACGTTCAATGATGAAGTCTGAATTATTAAAACTATTGAAGCGTTTTTCTAAAGTAGCTTGATCAACACTTGATTTTTCACTTTTCATTAGTGAAACATCCGATTTAACAGTCATAGCTTTTTTACCGTTAATGGCTGTCACGGTTAAAGGCTCATTAAGTTTTCCTGAGAATTGAAATATTAATGATTGTTTTTCGATAGAAAGGGGTTTGATCTTTTCTTCAAGCGATGCACCAATCTCATTTTTTTCATCATACAGTTTTTGTTTTACATCTTGAATTTGAACAATCGAGATTGCCTTACTTTCATCGACAGCATGTTTAACGCTGTGATCACGCGGGTTGTCAATGAACATCGATTTGGTCAAATCACCCTTCAGAAAAGAATTAGTGAAGTCACGGTTAAAAACTTTATGAAGGTTTGAATCATCGGCTAATAACTCGCCTGTTTCAACAAACTGGTTAATCTGTTTACGCCAGGTATCGACAACGGTATAAACGTAATGTGCGCCTTTTATTCGGCCTTCGATTTTTAAAGAATCAACCTCAGCATCGACGAGTTCAGGTAAATCAAAATAGGCTGAATTATCTTTTAAATTGAGGGGGAAGTTGTTGCCTGTTGCCGTTGTTTCATATTCATCACGACATGCTTGGCTACATCGCCCACGATTACCAGAGTTACCGACACTTACAGAGCTTGAATAACACTGCCCAGAAAAGGCAATGCATAAAGAACCATGTACAAAAACCTCTGTGAGAATATCATTCTTATGTGCTACTGAGGTTAAAGTTTTAATTTCATCAAGGTTTAGCTCGCGCGATAAATTAAGTCGTGATGCTCCAATCTCACTGAGAAATAAAACCTGCCCTTCATTATGGGTCGTTAATTGTGTTGATGCATGAATATCAAGGCTAGGGAAGTATTTCTTAACAAGATTGAATACGCCTAAATCTTGCACGATAATGCCATCAATTCGAGTATTCACTAATAGATTGAGTAGTTTGACTAAAGATTTGATCTCTTGCTCTAAAATAACAACATTAATGGTTAAAAAAACCTGACAGTTGTATTGATGGGCAAGCCGTATGACGCCGGTTAATTCATCGAATGAAAGATTTGAAGCACGATTGCGAGCATTAAAGTTATCCAATCCACAATAGACAGCATTTGCACCTGCGACGATAGCTGCTTTTATTGCTTCGACATCACCACCGGGCGCTAATAATTCAATTCTTCTACTCATTAAGAAATAACTCACATAATTTTTTGGTTGTCATTTTGAAGCGCGATTTTATCCGTATACTGAAGTTATAGCTATTAAAAATGCGCAAAGGCGGGTTAAAGGAAACGTTTTTGATTAGGTGTATGAAAATCAAACAGATGTTTGAATCCCTTGCACTGTATGGCTTTCATAACATTATTAATAACTTACCCAATTAGTTATCCACAGAATGTGTGAGCAACTATTGTTGATAAAATAAGCGTATTAATAAGCTATATGAATTTTGAATGACTGGTTTCAGATAAGTTTTTCGATATGTGCCAGTAGCGAGACTTCGAAGTCTTGTTTAAAAATATTGAGAGGAGGTGATTCTATTACTTCAGCAATTGCGCCAGTAGGGTGCGCCATGTGCCACACGCCAATGAGTGATTGTTGTATTTGCATTAAAAGTGAAATAACGCTGTATGAGTTGCTCTTTTTTTTGAGTTCTGGGTGTTCGCTTAATAGCTGTGAATAAAGACCTGTTAAGCGTAATAATTCTTGTTTGAAATCTGTTGCTTCTTCTAATGTAAGATTTCGTTCAAGTATCGTGTGTAAAATTGCACTCAATTTACAATAGATAGGGTTTGCTAGTAGTGTATTCGTAATGAGTTTAGCTAAGGGTATCTGAACAAGCATCTCCTGATGGAGCGCTTGTTCAGAAAATATTACTAATTCATTAAGTGTTTCAACGAACAAAGCTAGGAAGAGTGTTTCCTTGTTACGAAAATATCGATAAAGCGCCGCTTTAGTGATGCCGACATCTGCAGCGACGTGATTTAAATTAACCTCTTCATAAGAAAGCGTTTGAAAGCGCTTTCTTGTCGCGTCCAAAATTTGTTTTCGCCGTAAGGCTTTCTGTTCCGGATTTTTTGCTCGTTGTTTGATTAAACACATCTTAAGCTTGTAACCATCCTGCAAGTTTTCGGTTGACTGAACGAGGAGATAGTTTACCAGACCATACACCGAATATATTCTTACCGCCGGTAATGACAATGGCTTTATGCTTTTTGCGAAGGGATTTTTTTACAACGGCTTCGGCCGTCATTGCGCCAGCTTTAAATAACTTTGTATCGGTCATATTTGCTTCAGATGCAAATTCTGATGCAGTTGCTCCAGGACATAAGGCGCTTACATAAATCCCTTTTCCTTTTAATTCTTCATGTAAAGCTTCAGAGAATGAAAGCACGAAAGCTTTTGTCGCATAATAAATAGCCATATTGGGGCCAGCTTGAAATGCTGCTGTAGATGCCACATTAATAATAAATGCTTTATCAGTTTTTTGGATATTTGGAAGAAGACGGTGGGTCAGCTCAATCAATGTCGTTACATTAAGTTGGATCATCTGTAATTGTCGATCTAATGAAAGTTCTGTAAATGAGCCTCTGTCACCAAAACCTGCATTATTTATTAAGCCATTCACCTTCCAACTTGATTTAGTTATTTGTTGCTCAATTTCTTTAGCGCCATTAGGTGTTGCTAGATCAGCCGTTAATATTTCAACTTTAACGTTATGTAAACTAGATAACTCAGTTGCAAGTGCTTCTAATTTTTCTTTTCTTCGAGCCGTTAAAATGAGGTTGTTACCTTGCTCGGCGAGTTGTCTGGCAAAAACCTCACCGATTCCTGCGCTTGCGCCTGTTATTAATATGTAATTCATTATAATTCTCTTTTTATAGTTAAGTGACCTTGAGTAACTAAAGATACATCTTGTTTTTTTGTTTGTAAATGACTAAGGGTAACTTAATGTGGTGGTTTAAATTAATTCTGTGTTGTGTGCTTTAAAAAAATTAGGGGAATAAAAGGAAATGGAATTGATCTTGTAGAGGATTTGTTCCTTGAATCTTTTAAACAAATAGTGATAATGGCTCGCAAAATACTACTAATATTGAGTTTCATAGTTTTATGTCGCTAGTTCAATTATTTGTTTTTCTAACGGGTTAATATGACAACGAATATGTCGCAAAAATTTCAGCAGAATCATGTTGGTGGTTCAAGGCTGGTACGCTTGCTATCTGATTATGTGTCATCTAATAGTGAAATATCCCATAAACATTTTGCTGAACGGCTTGGTTTATTAATTGACCTGTCTGACTCGGTAATACTTTCAGAGTCACTACGTGGGCTTGCGAGGGTGTCATTTGAGGCTACAGGTTGTAATAGAGACGAGAGTGAGTTCGCGGTTCAAGAAGAATATTTGAAGCAGCGTTCAATTATTTTGAAATTCATATTAAAAAGTTTTGATCCGAAAGCAGTTTTACTCCAGTTCAAGTTACCGATTCCTAAAGCGGATGCTTCAATTGAAGATGCAATCAGTTTTGATCCATACTTGCGCTTCTACGGGCTACATCAAAGCGAGTTAGATTTTAAAATTGAAAAATTACGATACGGGGTTCGACAAGAAATTTCAGCTTATTCTCTGAGACTCGCACAACTTGCTGAGCTTGATAAAACACTTGGAAAAAGTTTGGCTACTCATACCCGAAAACGTTTTGCAGTCGTTCCAAAGATTCTCAAGCAGCGGTTTGAGTTTTTATTGTTAGAGCATCAAACTCGTTCAAGAGGCGAAACTAAGCAAGATAAACCTATATTTTGGCTTGAATCGGGGGGCTGGCTTACAAAATTTTATTATGAAATGCAGCAGTTATTATTAGCTGAATTAGAGATTCGATTACAACCCGTTTTAGGGTTGGTTGAAGCATTTAACGAAGAGGTAGATAGAAAACGATGACAAGATTTATTTTCACCGCTGCATTTGTGCTGGGTGCCAGTGTGATTATTTGGATGGGAGCTGGTTTTGTAGGCTTGAACACTTTAGCACTTACTATTATCTCAGTGATTGCTTGCGTATATATGGTTGGTTTTATAGAGCTTACGCAATTCAGGAAAGCTACTGCCACATTATCACTGTCTCTAAGTAAGTTGCCAGGTCAGATTGATATGCCCATCACAAGCTTGGATGAGTGGCTCTTTAAGCTGCACCCATCACTACAAAATTCAGTACGATTACGCATAGAGGGTGAACGTGTAGCTTTACCTGCACCCGTGCTGAGCCCTTACTTGGTTGGTCTTCTTGTTATGCTGGGTCTTTTAGGGACGTTCGCCGGTATGGTTGATACCTTGAAAGGGGCTGTCATTGCTCTGGAAGGCACAACAGAGCTTCAGGCGGTTCGAGCAGGTTTAGCTGCGCCTATTAAAGGGCTTGGTCTCGCATTTGGTACATCTGTCGCAGGTGTCGCAGCATCGGCAATGCTGGGGCTTTTATCTACCCTTAGCCGACGAGAAAGAATGTTAGCTACACGTATGCTTGATTCGAAAATATCAACCGTATTCCGTGACTTTTCACTATCTTTTAATCGTCAAGAGACTTATAAAGCACTTCAGAATCAAGCTCAGGCTTTTCCTGAAGTTGTTGATAAACTTGAATTATTAGCTTCTCAGGTAGAGCGAATGGCGAATAGCTTAGGCGATAAATTAACATCTGAACAAGAGCTATTTCATAAGTCCGTCAAAAATAGCTATACAAATCTTGCTTCTACAGTCGGTGAATCACTTCGAGAGAGTTTAAGTGTGAGTGGACGACTAACAAGCGAGGCGATACTTCCTGTATTTAAAGAAGCGATTGCTGAAATTAGTGAAAAGATAAATACAAGTGTGGTCGTGACGCATCAGAATTTATCAAATACTGTTGAAAGTCAGTTAGAAACTATATCTGAGCATATGCAGGAATTGTCTGAAAAAACTGGTGAAAGCTGGAAGGCCGGTCTTGTTGCTCATGAATCCAGCAATAAAGCTTTACTTGATGGTGTAAAAGATGGGCTCCAAGGATTTAACGAAACTTTTCACCAAAAAAGTGTTTCTGTCATTGAATCTTTTGATCGGGCCAGCGCATCAGTTTTGGCTGGTCAGGAGCAAAGAGATAAAGATCGACTAATTCTTTGGACTGAATCTTTGAGAGAAGTTCAGGCACAATCAAAAAATCAATTAGAGCAGGTCTCTAAAACATTTGTAGGAGATATGGAACAATCTAATGTGTTACAGCGTACGAACATTGAAGGTGTTACACAGAAAATTGAGCTTATGTCTTCTTCCTTGATGAATCATTGGCAGCAAGCGAGTCAATCAACCATATCTCAGCAAGAGAAGACGGCTGAATCTATCAAGCAGGTGGCTCTGGATATCTCAGAAGATACCAGGTCTGTGTCAGGCGCGATGTTAACTGAGATAAGGCAACTATTACAGTCTTCGGAGCGTCTTATGCAAGCGCGGGTAGATACAGAATCTATTTGGTTGAAAGAGCATAATGTCCGCATGCAAGAGGTCTCTTCTGTCGTTAGCTTAGAGTTTAATACACTTTTAGAAGCTCAAGATGCTAGAGGTCTAATGGCCATAGAGCGTTTGTCTGAATTGGAAGAAACTGTTGGTAAGCACTTAGCTGTTTTAGGGAGTGCTTTGGAAGCCCCTATGACACGCTTGATCGAAACTGCTTCAGAAACACCACGTGCTGCTGCTGAGGTTATCAGTCATTTAAGGCACGAAATTTCCAAAAATATTGAACGAGATAATTCTTTGCTGGAAGAGCGTGAGCGTATTTTAATCGTGCTTAATAAATTATTTAGTTCTCTTGAGCAGACCTCGGTCAGTCAGCGAGATACTGTTGAAACACTGGTAAATTCATCTGCTAACATGCTGAAAGATGTTGGGGCGAGGTTTACGGGTCATATTGAATCAGAAGTGAGTAAGCTGTCCGAAATTACTGATCATTTTTCGGGTAGTGCATCAGAGATGGCTAGTTTGGGTGATGCATTTAGTAAGTCAGTATCGCTATTTAATAAATCTACTGGGTGTTTAATTGAAAACCTTTCTCGTATTGAAGAGTCGTTAGAAGCTTCTTCGAATAAAAGTGATGATCAGATGGCTTATTATGTGGCTCAAGCACGTGAAATTATTGATCAGAGTATGCTTTCTCAACAAGAAATTATTGGTCAGCTGCGTCAAATCGACACTAACACTGGTCTCTCTACGGATAGGCATGTTGCTGCTGAGGAAGTGTGATGGAACAGCTTGACGATGATTTTTCGGGCGAGACACCTATATGGGCAATCTTTGGCGATTTAATGTCGGGTTTGGTTGGTGTATTTGTTTTGTTGCTAGTATGGGCTTTGGGGTTTCAGTTAGAAATCGCTCAATCATTGGAAGAAGAAATTGTAAAACGTCAAGCTGAAGAACAGCGCCGAATTGCATTGGAGGAAGCCTTGGCTGACCCGCTCGCAACGGGTAGGGTAACACTACAAGATGGGCGTATTGGTATTAGTGGTAGCGTATTATTTGCATCTAATTCGGACCAGCTTCAGCCACTCGGTAGAGAACTTCTTAAAACACTGGTTACGCCGCTAAGTGTTTACCTTAATGATCGCGAACAACTTTTGATGGTGAGTGGTTTTACTGATGATTTACCGATTCAAAAAGGAAATCACCGGTATCAGGACAACTGGGAGCTTTCAGCGCAGCGGGCATTAACCGTAACTCGAACTTTAATTCAAGAGGGAATGTCGCCATCTATAGTGTTTGCCGCTGCTTTTGGTGCACAGAACCCTGTCGTTTCAAATATTGATGCTGATGGCCGTTCAAAAAACCGTAGAGTAGAGATGGCACCAGTACCTATAACTTCACGTAAGCTAGATGCCGCGAATCATGATTGATAGTACCAGCACTGCTAGCAATAAGGTCATTTCTTTGATGTTAGCGCAAGGTGAGGATCTTTTTGATCAGGCTCGTTTTCGTTATATTGAATCGATGTCTCACCGGTCATCTCAAGTAAGAAGTTCAGTCGCTTTAATTTTAGAAAAGAAGATACAGCTAGCCCTTGCTGAATATCAAGAAGACTTATCTCATGCAAGAGAGCGAGCCAAGTTGGTTGTGAACCGTATTGAGGCTCGTTTTCCTGAGTCAGCGAAACACATCAAACTCCTTTATAGTCAGAATAACTTCTCTGGTATTAAAATTCGGGAAGAGTATTTGGAGCGCGCTAGGAGTAGAGTATCGCTGATTGACCTTACAAATCGAATACTCTCTCAAGATGAAATTTTAGAGGGTGGGCAGCTCGACACAACTTTTAATGATTTATTACAACAGCAAGAATATGAAGTCATTAAGTTGTTTGCTGATAATACATCTGTCAAAAATACAGAAAAGAGAGAGCTGAAATCAGTTCGGCTATTTAGGGCACATCAAGACAAAGTAATATCTGATAAATTAGTCATGCAAGCAGTTAAAGAAGGGCCTGAAAATCCAGGGCCTATAAACCCTCATATGTTAGCGATACGGTCACTGACTACAATGCAAGACTTGTCACCGCAATACCTTAAACGATTTGTTTCCTATATTGATACAGTATTTTGGCTTGAGGAGACGAATGAAAAGATTAAACCAGCTTTGGCAAAAAAATGTGGCGGGAAGCGTTAACGTTTAGTGTTATATATAGTGAAATTAAGGGCTAACCATGCTAGTGGTCAGCCTTGAAAAAAATTATTTATTTTGAGGGATGTTAATGGTTAAGTCGAAACCGCCGCCAGCTCTGGGAACTATCTGAAGAGGCCCGTCGTTAACGCCCTCTGGAAGGTTGATTGGCTGAATTCCAGGAAGGTTGCCAATTGAAAAAGTAAGCTGGTTATCTGTACGACTAAGCCCTAAATCGTTACCAATATAGGAAAAGTCAAAATCACCCTCCGGAACAGTATATCTTGCGTCATTTAATAATTCTGCAACAGGAACCGTGGTAACCTCTTGATAAGTTGGAACATGAATTGATTGGTCTGGTGAGAGGGTAGACTCAATACTTGCATTACGGAGTAATTCATCTGATAACGCAAAAGAAACTTCAGTGCCGGTATTATGTGTTTGAGAACGTCTCAATTCTTCAAGGTCTAAATCATTATTCTCTACAGGCGCAATTGTTAGACTAGAATAACTTTTTTGGGTTGTTTGTTGGGCGTTTTTCTTCTTCGGCGTGACAATAATGGTAGAGTCTTTAATGTAGGTCTCAGTCAATTCAGAGCTTGTTAGAGATTTTACTTCTGCCTGGCTGGCAATAGGGCTTAATAAGCCAGTACTTACACAAATAAAACAAGCTAATTTAGTGTGACGCTTCATAATTGTACCTGCGAAGGTGGGGAATATTTAAATCTGATGCTAAGTATTTAAGGATCAAGCGATGATTGCAAGGTTTTTACGTTAGCTTTCTGTTAAGAAAAGTAAAGGTGCGAAGAGCTCTGCATTATTTTGGTGGGACAGGTCATGAAATCAATTTCATTTTCAGAGAAAATAAGCAATTGGCTATCATCAAGGTCAATAAGAAAAAATGAATTTATTCTTTCACAGAAGAATATTTATATTATTCCTTCTAAAGCAGGGTTTGCATTTGTATTACTTATAGCGCTCATGCTTCTGACTGCGATTAATTATCAGAATAGCTTAATTTATTTATTTACTTTTTTTATAAGTTCTGTTTTTTTTATTTCGATTTGGTTGTGTTTTCTAAATCTGAATGGTCTTCGTATATCGAGTTATGAAATAGCGGAATGCTTTGAAGGTGAGCCTTGTCCATACCCTATCCAGTTGGCCTCAATATCAAAGCCTGCGTTATCTCTTGGTATGGGAATTAATGAGCAGCCAATTATAGAAACAAATATTAAACAAGATTCAGTCTGCCAACATAGTATGTTGCTGCCTGCTGCAAAGCGAGGGCTTCACACTCTTGATCGGCTTCGAATTCAAAGTTATTTTCCCTTTGGCTTTATTGTTGCTTGGACGTGGTTGAAGTTGGATGCAAAAGTACTTGTTTACCCAAAACCTATTGAGGGAACCAGGGTGATAGGAAAGCCAGACAGTTTGTCGCTGAATCAACAGCATTTAAAGTCTGAAGACCTCACTGAATTAAAACCTTACCAGCAAGGTGAAACAGCTTCACGAATATTATGGAAGCAGTATGCTGCAAAAGATCAGTTGGTCATCCGTAGTCACGAACAAGGAGGTTATGACTCTTTTTGGTTAAACTGGGACAGTTATGAAGCGATTGATACTGAATCTAAGCTCCAGCACTTATGCTTTGATGTCTTAGATTTAAATCGGAAGCAACAACTATATGGGCTCGATATACCAAATGTTCACATATCCCCCTCATCAGGAGAGCAGCATAAACAAAGGTGCTTAAAAGCTTTAGCTTTACATGGCTTGAATGATAAGAGTGTTTTCTATGACTAGAACGGAAAAAGATAAAAAATCGCAAGATAAGCTGCCAGACCAACTCTTTAATTATCCATTTTCTGTGTTGATATTTATTCTATTCTTGCAGCTATGTTCACACTTCAGCCATTCACCTATATGGTTAATTTTATACGTCATTGGTATTAGCTTCTTCGGCTTAGTTACTTATAAACTCATTAGAAAACCAGTCTCAACGGGTTTGCGTTTCATCGTTGTGTTTGTATCGACGTCAGTCTTTATTTTGTATTATAAATTCAATTTTACTGTAGACATGGCTGCCTCCTTTTTGGTTCTTGCGAGTTCTTTAAAATTATTAGAGCTTAGGCATAAAAAAGATGTTGTACTATTTTCGTATGTCATGCTTTACCTTTCAGCAATATCATTCCTGTTTGTTCAAAGTTTCTTGCATGCATTACTTCAGCTTATTTTAATACTGGCTTGTTTATACGTTCTATTATATTTAAATGTTGGCTCCATGCTTTCAGGTTATAAAGTGTCTTGGTCATCCCTGTTTAAAGCTGTGTTTCTTGCTGGCCCCATAGTTTTAGTTTGTTTTTTGTTTTTTCCTCGCATTGCGCCCTTATGGAGTATTCCAATTAAAACGCAGAGTGCAACGACGGGGATGACTGATTTTATGTCTCCCGGTGATATTGCTGAGCTTGCACAGTCATCAGCACGAGCGTTCAGAGTTAGTTTTTCTGGGCAGGCTCCTGAAAATAAAGACCTCTATTGGCGTGGTCTGATACTCGACAATTTTGATGGCCGATCATGGCGGGCAAGTCCACCACCATTTAGTTACAAGCGCTTTAATAAAATTGACTCAGGCCTCTTGTATGATCATGGTGAAAATTCTTATGAAGTAATGTTGGAGCCCAGCAATCAGTCATGGGTTTATGCACTTGAATCATCACGAGCATCAAGTAGTAATGTGCTGTTGCAAGAAGCAGGTGTGTTCCAGTTAAAAACAGATGCCATTCAATCAACGCGTTACAAGATGACATTTGAAAAAGCAATAATGGAGCCGGCACTTATAATCCCAACAGCAAAAAGGCTTAAGGTGAAAGAAAGATCGTCCACTGACTTATATAGAGACTTACAAGTGCCTTTTAATTCAAACCCGCGGACGCAGGAGTATATGAATAAACTTTTGGTGTCTTTCCCGGATAAAATTAATTTACTTAACTATTTAATGAATAACTTTTCTAGACAAGAATATTATTACTCCTTGAAGCCTCCAGCGCTAGGAAGTGATATCGTTGATGAATTTTTGTTCGATACTAAAGTTGGTTTTTGTGCACATTATGCCGGCAGCCTTGCTTACCTGCTACGTTTGGCCGGAATACCCTCAAGGGTGATTGCAGGTTATCAGGGAGGGGAATATAACGAACGCAGCAATTATTATATCGTTCACCAATATGATGCTCATGCTTGGGTCGAAGCAAAGTTACCTGAAATTGGCTGGGTTCGTTTGGACCCTACAGCGATGGTTGCACCTGCACGAATATTGAGTGGTTTGGATGTTGCAGTCGGTGATCAAGGTCGTTTCTTGGAGAATAGTCCGCTTGCTTCAGCTGCATTGCGCATTAGTGCGCTTAACTGGTTACGTTTGCGAATAGATGAATTTAACTACCAGTGGCAAAAAACAGTTGTTAATTATGGCGATCAACAGCAGAGGTCGCTTATAAAAAATATTTTGGGTGGGATATTTCCTGATGCTAGTGATTTAATGCGTGTTGCAATTTTATTAGGTGGAGGGATAACTTTCTTTACTGTCTCGATTATGCTTTTTCTATGGTATAAACAGTTTTCAGGGCGCTACAGTAACGTTGAAAAATATTATATGATTTGGTTGTATTTTTTAGCTCGCTTTACAAACTTAAAAAGAGCGACAGGTGAGACACCTAAGGTTTTTCTTGAACGCGTACAATCCAGTACTTATCCACGATTAGCTAAAATTACTGAAGAACTCACCATGAAGCTTGAACAGGGTCAATATAAAATATAATGGTCAATAATATCTATCCTTGGCAGTCTGAGCAATGGTCTCATATTACTAAACAATATCACGACGATACTTTACCGCATGCTTTTTTATTTACTGGGTTAAAAGGTATTGGGAAGCTACATTTTGCTCATTCATTGGTGGCTTTTTTATTATGCGAAGATAAAAAATCTTCACAAGCCTGTGGTGAATGTAAACAATGCAGATTGACTATAGCGCAAACACACCCTGACTTTCGGTTAACCGAACCTGAGGATGGAGGGCGCATCATAAAAGTGGATGCTATTCGGTCCTTGGTTGAATTCTTTACGTTATCTAGCTTGCAGGGTGGGCAAAAAATTACAATTTTGTGTCCAGCTGAAGCGCTAAATAATAATGCTGCAAATGCTTTGCTGAAAACTTTAGAAGAGCCAGCAGGGCATTCATTAATTATTTTGATTAGTCACAGTGCCGGTAAACTGCTACCGACAATACGTTCACGTTGCCAGGTTATCGATTTTGATACGCCTAGCCCAAAACTAGCTCGCGAATGGCTAAAGGGTTCTTTTGATGGAGAAAGAGTTCCTTCAGAAGCAGAATTGACGGCATTATTGAATTTGTCATTTAACGCACCTTTAAAAGCCAAAGAATACGCATCGCTCAATGCGCTAGCTGAAAATAATCAGATGCTTGATGAGTTAGCTTCGTTATTAAAAAATGACTGTCTGGCATCCACTGTATCAAACCGGTGGGATGATGACTTATTTAGTCTTAGACTTGCTTGGATGCTTCGTTGGCTTGAGATAATTCTAAAGCTCAGAATGACGGGTGATGAAGTGGAAATACAAGGTCAGCATGGTGAGAAAATGATGAGATATTTAGCTGAAAAGTGCAGCGAACAGCAGCTTTTATCTTTATATCGTGAAAGCCTTACACAATATCGTCTGTTTTTAGGGAGCTCCAACCCCAATAAAGTACTAACTTTTGAATATTTATTGTTCCAATGGTTAAAATTGATGACTTAAGTGATGTCTAATTGATGCAAGAATAAATTGCTGCCCTATACTGAATTAATATCTAGGTCAGGATTAGCCTGATGTAAATGACAATTTAAGTTAAAGAGAGATTCATGTCTGCAGGTTTTGGTGCTCGAAGTGGTATTTTAACACTTACAATTAAAGATAAAGCCGTACTTTATGCTGCTTATATGCCGTTTATAAAGAACGGTGGTTTATTTATTCCAACCGCTAAAAATTATCAATTAGGCGATGAAGTTTTTTTGTTATTAAATTTAATGGATGAACCAGATAAAATTCCTGTTGCAGGGAAGGTGATCTGGGTAACACCAAAAGGTGCGCAAGGTAATCGTGCAGCCGGAATCGGTGTTCAATTTAATGAAGAAGATGAAACGGCTAGAAATAAAATTGAAACTTATCTTGCCGGCTCGTTGAGCTCTGATCGGCCCACGCACAGTATGTGAGTATTTGATGTTGCTCTCATACAATGTATATTTAAAAAAATGCTCATTTATTATTATGAGTAACGGCTTTTATGAATGAAGAGCTAGTCTCTTCATACGTATATATTTATGTTACATTGCCCACCTCGTCTCGACTGAGCTAAACTTACTTCCTCTTAATTATTTCGAAAAAGTTATATGTTTATAGATTCACATTGTCATTTAGATCGATTAAAACTAGATACCTACCAAGGTAAACTTCAGCTTGCAGTTGATGCCGCAACAGAAAATGGTGTTGATGCCATGTTATGTGTTGCCATTGATTTAGAACATATTGATGAAGTGCTTTCAATTGCAGCTGAATACCCGCAAATCTACGCATCTGTTGGTGTTCACCCATCAAGTCTTGATGGCGAAGAACCAAGCATAGAACGTTTACTTAGCCTTGCTACTGCTGACAAAGTGATCGCAATTGGAGAAACGGGTTTAGATTATTATTATGGTGAAGATAGTAAAGAAATACAGTTAGAGCGGTTTAAGCGCCACTTGTTGGCGAGTAAAGAATGTAAAAAGCCTGTCATTATTCATACCCGGGATGCGAAAGAAGATACCTTAGCTCATATTGCTCGATATTCAGACCCGGATGTAGCAGGAGTACTACACTGTTTCACTGAAGATTGGGATATGGCAGCCCGTGCAATTGATCATAATTATTATATTTCCTTTTCAGGTATCGTGACATTTAAAAATGCCAAGGCCCTGCAAGAAGTGGCCAAGCAAGTACCACTTGATCGCATGTTGATTGAAACAGATTCTCCCTATCTGGCACCTGTTCCATTCAGAGGTAAACCGAATGAGCCTAAATATGTGCCTGAAGTTGCAAAATTTATTGCTGAATTAAAAGGGATACCTTTAGAGCAAGTTGCTGAGCAAACAACGCAAAATTTTTATACTTTATTTAAAGATGTTCAAGCGTGAAACTAGAGCCATTCACGATAAGTACGCCACGTCTCAACTTGTCGGGCTTTAGAAACCAAATAACGAGTGGTGTGCCAATTATCTCATTACATGGTTGGCTTGATAATGCAGCTTCCTTTATACCCTTGAGTAAATATCTATTAGATACTCGCCCATTCTATGCATTAGAAATGCCTGGGCATGGCTTGAGTGATCATCGACCCAAGTCTTCATCGTATCATTTATTAGAAAATATTATTGATGTGCTAGCGTTTATTGATGAAGTGACAGATGGTGGGCCAGTGAGTTTAATTGGACACTCACTTGGTGGGATAGTCTGCTCATTGCTTGCCGCTTCATCTCCTGATCGAATAGACAAGTTGCTACTTCTGGATAGTCTTGGCCCTCTAACTGATGAAGCTCGTAATATAATCCCTCAGCTACGCAAGGCTATTACAAAAGCTAGTGCATTTAAATCGTCTAAAATGACAGTTTACCCTAGCAAAGAAATGGCCTGTATTGTCAGGATGTCAGGTGTAGGGAAAGTTAATAAAGAAGCTGCTATGTTATTAGTCGAGCGTGGAATTAAAGCTGTTGATGGTGGTTTTAGCTGGACTTCTGACCCTAGGCTTTTAGAGCCTTCTTTGATGAGATTTTCAGAAGCGCAAGTTGAAGCTATTTTTTCTGGTATTGAGTGCCCTATACGGCTTATTTGTGGTGATAAAGGTTATTTTTCCAGCTATGAAAGCCTAAAGCATCGCCTTACTTATCTTAAAAAAGACGATAAGGAATTAGATCGCCATGTTGTTTCTGGTGGTCATCATTTTCATATGGATGGCGATGTCGCCGCCACAGCAGAGTTGATTCATGAATTTATTTATTCGTAGTGTATTTATATTCGTTTTAAGTGTTATTAATCTAAATGTTGTTTGGGCTGTTTCAAATGAAACGGATGTAAAAGTGCCCTTGTATTCTCATGTAAACATAGAGTCTAAGAGTCTTAATAAAGGCTCAGAGCATCAATTTTTATTAAGCACACCTAAGCGCATTAGTAATACTTTGATTATAGAGAAAGAACTTACTCTTGCTGGTGATCGAACAGACCTATTATTAAAAATAAAATCACCCGGCTCTAGTAAGAAGGCGATGCAATTTTACCGGGACTTGCTCTCAACGAAGGGTGAAATGCTATACCAGTGTGAAGAGAGGGCTTGTGGAAGTAGTAACTATTGGGCGAATAATATATTCCATAATAATAAGCTATATGGACGTGATAGCGAACAATATTATTTAGCAGGAAAGCTGGTTGTTGAAGATAAGCGTTATTTTGTATCCATTTATGCTGTTACAAATGGTCGAAAGCAACAGTACCTTTATTTAAGCTATTTTCCTGATTCAACACCTGCTTCAATATCGAATCCAAGTGATATTTTAAAGGCTATGTCTAAGCTAAAAACCTGGCAACAAGGCGTTTTTTTTGATTCAGCGCAATTAGACACAGAAGACTTAGCATTCATAAAGAAAGCCCTAGTTGAAGATGATTCTTTAGTTCTTTGGTTGACTGTTTACTCTGACTTACTGGAATCGCAATCCGTATCTGAGATGCTTAAAGTTTCCGAGCTACAAGTAACAAAATTCAGGGACTACCTGATTAAAGAATTAAAGCTCAAGTCAAACCGTATTAAACAAAGAAACATTGGCCCTTTTGGTGACAAGCCAAGTGGTTATTCTGGCGCTACATGGTTTCGGCTATATTTATTAAGATAAAAATACCAAGGTTGTTTTAATTATTATGGATAAAAACCAAGAAGT
>CAJWBJ010000005.1 GCA_913020495.1 uncultured Oleiphilus sp. | reverse complement strand
AAGAAGTCGAAGAAGTCGAAGAAGTCGAAGAAGTCGAAGAAGTCGAAGAAGTCGAAGAAGTCGAAGAAGTCGAAGAAGTCGAAGAAGTCGAAGAAGTCGAAGAAGTATTCAATGACAAAGCTAAAATTAAGTCAAGTCATACCGCGAAAAGTTCTACACCAATCATTGAAGAATACTTAGCTGTATTTAATGAATCCGAACAACCGAGCGGTCAAATTAATGAACTTGAGGAAATAGAAGATTCTCAAGTGGACCAAACTCTGCCTCCAGAAACTGTAACGATCGAAGTAACAGAAAATATTAATGTTCAGGCTGGAATAAAACAAAACCTAAACAATCCAAATTCTTTTCATCATGCACTAAAACAATTCGAACTAGAATTTTCTGAATCACCTGATGCTTTACGTACTTATTCAGCACAAACTGATATGGATAAAGTAGATGCGCTTGCAAATAGTATTTACGAGTCTGCGCGTAATATTGGAGCCAAAAAACTTGCCAGCATTTCTATGGATTTAAGCTGTTCAACATCATTGCCTGAAGAAGTCTTACAAGAAGCACTACAGATTTATGATATAGAGTTCCAAAATGTAATGGTTGATATTGGTCAAATACTATCAGATGCGGGAATTTCTAATTCAGCAGAGTGAATAATATACTGAGCAGCACGCTTATAACTTTTGTCGTACGCCCGTCTAAAATATGTGAGTTAAACATCTGGAATTAATTTGTTTAATGCTTGCGTGTTTTTATAAAATTAAAGGTGAACGTTTTTTAGCCAAGCCATAAAATCGGTTTCACTCATGGGTTTCCCAAATAGAAAACCTTGGTATATATCGCAGCCTTCATTCTTTAAGTAATCAGCTTGGGCTTGTTGCTCAACTCCTTCAGCAACAATTTTCATCCCCAAAGCTCTGCCCATTGCGGTCATAGCGCGAACCAGGCTGGCATCACTTTGTGACTCTGGTAGCCCTGACACGAAGGATCGGTCTATCTTTAACGTATCGAAAGGATAGTTTCTTAAATATTGTAACGATGAGTACCCTGTCCCAAAATCGTCTAATGCCAAGCTAAGGCCTAGCTCTTTCATGGCGCTGATCTGGAGGTTTATCGCTTCGCCGCCTTCTATAAACAACCCTTCAGTCACCTCAATTTCAACCTGATTTCCTGCTAAAGAGTGTGTGTGAAGACAATTTTCAATGAAAGGTACGATGTCTTTGTCTAAGAATTGTTTAGGAGACAAATTAATAGCAATTGTAAAATTTTCATATCCAGCTTTATGCCACAGACTGGCCTGTCGGCAACTTTCAGTAATAACCCAACGTCCAATTGATAAAATCAAACCTGATTCTTCGGCTAAAGGAATGAATTGATCTGGCGGGACATCACCCAACTCTGAATTAAACCACCGCAATAAGGCTTCAGCACCAAGAAACTTACCACTACTTACATCAATTTTAGGTTGGCAAACGATTGAGAGTTCGTAATTTTTTAGCGCCTGACCCAGCAAGTTTTCCATTTGTAAAAGTTTTTGAGCTTCTTTATTAAATCTCTCAGAGAAATAAGCGTACGTAATGTTTCCAGAACGTTTTGCTTGATTAACTGCGACGTGTGCATTCGTCAACAATTCTTCTTTTGTATTTCCATCGTCAGGATATAAAGCAATGCCTACGCTTGCATTCTGGTTAATTTTTTCTTCCTTCACATCAAATGGCTGTTTAAAGCAGGACAGGATGTTGCTTATCAAAACCTCCGTAACCATCTTATGGGTTTGTTCTGCTAAAATAACAAACTGGCCGCCGCCAAAATGTGCGACAAAACGAAACCGATCGACCAGACGGTCAAGTCTTAGGGCAGCCTGTTTAATAATTTTATCACCGGCTTCAATACCTAAACTGTCGTTTATTCTCTTAATATTGACCATATCAACCATAAGCAAGGCAAACGGTGTTTGAGTATGAATATTTTGTTCAATACGGTTTAACATGTAGTAGCGGTTGGGCTGCTTGGTGAGTACACTGTAGTTCGCTTCTTCAAAAAGCTTTTCCTCAATTTCCTTCTGAAATGAAATATCTTGATTCAACTCCAGAAAATTTACGAGCTTTCCATGTTCATCCCAAACTGGAGCAATGGTCGCTCTTGCCCAGTAAAGTTCACCATTTTTGCGTTGATTTCTAAACTCCCCTCGCCAGACTTTTCCTGAATTGATAGTGTCCCACATCTCTTTATATTCATCGTCGCTGGTATAGCCGGTTTTAAGTATGCTGGGGTTAAGGCCGATCACTTCTTCAGATTGATACCCTGTTGTCTGTGTGAAGCACGGGTTTACATATTCTATAGTGCCTTGTAAATCAGTAGTCATGATAGTAATTGGACTATTTTCAAAGGCTTGAAAAAGTTTTTGTAGCTCGCGTTCTGCGGCTTTTCGCTCACTAATATCTAATACTGTACCACTCATGATTGAAGCGTTATCTTTGTTGAGCATGACTTCACCACGAATTTTGACATGACGAATGTCATCGCTTGGTTGCTGTACTCGGGCTTCTATAACAAAAGTTTTTTTATCAGTTTGTGCCGTTTGTAAAGTCTTATCAACTAATGAACGATCTTCAGGGTGGATCGCCTCTATGAAGGATTCATATCCGGCTTCCGTTTTAGTTTCATCTAAGCCGAATATACGATACAGCTCTTTTGACCAGTAAAATAGTGTGTTTTCTATTGGCCAATCCCAACTACCTAGTTTAGCGATTCTTTGTGCATTACTAAAACTCGTGCGGCTCAAATTTAATACATCGTTTTGTAGGCGGATTTCGAGGTTTTGTTGACTGTTTTTATTCTGTAGGTATCGATTCCAAAAGAAGAAAAGAAAAAGAACAAGGACTCCCCAAAAAAGAGCTTGCCAAAAGATCTTGTAATCCGGTGCCTCTTTAAATTGTAATCCTATCCAGCTGGCATTAATCTGGTTACGTTGTTTCTCACCAATTTTTTTCAAAGCTTTATTTAAAATATCTACAAGAATCACCCAATCATTTCGAACCCCCATACTGATATCTATGCGATAGGGAGTTTGGCCCGATACGCGAATATTAGTATGCCCTTCTTGACGTATAGAGTAACTGGTCACAAGAATATTACCTAAATACGCAAAAGCATCACGGTCTTGTATCGCCTGTAAGCCATCAGCAATAGTATCGACCTCAATAAGCTCGATATTCCAACCACCGCGTCGAACAAGTTCTGTGGTTGCATGATCTCTCACAACGGCAACTTTACGTCCTTCTAACTCAGATAGATTAGAGATATAAGGTACGTTTTCAGGTGTAAATATCATCACAGGAAGCGAAAGGAAAGGATGGGTAAACTGCGCATACTCCCTTCTATCGATAGTTGATGCGGCGGCAGAAAATATATCAACATCAAGGTTTTTGAGTTTGTCTGTAGCTTCGGACCAATTATTCGATTGTTTATATTCGAAACGCGTACCCAGCATATTAGATATAATGTCGAGATATTCAACTGAAATCCCTTTGAATACGCCATCTTCTGTTAGATACTCAACCGGTGCAAAATTAGAATCTCCAGCAACCCGAATGACTGGATGCTGATCTAGCCATGACCACTCTGCTGTGGTTAATTCTATCGAACTATTATCACTAATATGACCAGGCTCAACCCAGTTTTTTAGAATTTGAAATCTTTCTTTGATTGTGATGTTGCTTAATGCTTTTTGTAGGATATCTCGTAGTATTGGCTCATCTTTTCTTACACCAATCGCATTGACAGAAGAGGTTTCCTGAATTTTACCGTGCTCTTCCAAGTTCGTAATTAACTCATTATTAATAATGTACATGGCGACAGCTCTATTGCCTATATAGGCATCCGCCTCGCCTTTTACTACGGCATCAATGGCATCACTGGTATTGTTGTACTCAATTGACTTTATTTGTGGGTATTTATTTTTGATTACGTCATGAATAAAAAATCCTTTTTCAGCTGCAACTTTTTTGCCTGAAAGAGAGTTTAAATCCGTTGAGAATTTATCACCTTTTCGTTTGAATATAGCATGCGGGACATTCACGTAGGGGTCTGTAAAATTGAAATATGCTTCTCTACTTTTGCGTGGCGTAATTCCACTTAACGCATCAAGTGTTTTGTTTTTGACGCCATCATAAATACTTGCCCATTCTCCTGGGTGAACTTTAAGTGCGCCATTCAATCGCTTATTGAGTGCGGATATGAAGCCTGTGCCTATTCCTCTTATCTGGCCTTTGTCATCAACATAATCCATGGGAGGCCAAGCACTCATAATTCCTATTTTAATTTCAGGGTGCGTGCTAAGCCATTCGGTTTCATCTGCTGTCCATTCAATAGCTGGGGCATCGGTACTATTCATGGTTGCACCGCTTATCGATAAGGGGATCCATTTTGACATTACATGACCAATATCCTGTTTGGAGAGTAGGTCCAGCGCCTTATCAAGTATGTTGCGCAATTCAGGCCAGTCTTTACGTACGCCAAACCTTTGACCATTTGTTTTCAGATCATAACGACTGGCTATAACAAGGTTACTTAATCCATGTTGCTGTGCCATATAGAAATTGACACCCAGAACACCGACATAGGCCTGCGCTTCACCGGCTGCAACTGCTTGTAATCCTTCAAGCGGGGAATCAACTAGGTGTTGGAGGATGCCAGGGTGTTCCTGAAGAACGCGCTTACTCGATGAATAACCTTTAACTAAAGCAACAGTTTTACCGGCTAGGTCATCAGCTGATGATATTGTATTTTCTCTATCATGACGTGTCATGATTACTAAAGGCGTTGGAATATACACTTGGCTAAAGTTTAAAAATTCTAAGCGCTCCGGCGTGATGACTGCGGTCGCAACCACATCAAGCTCTTTATCTTTAGCGTTCTGTAAGATTTGTGGCCAACTTAAATCGGGTACTGGCTCAAAGTTTATTCCAAGACCTTTGGCTAGTATAGAAATGAAGTCAGGAGCAACACCGATAAATTTTTTGTTTTTATCTAAGAAGCTATAAGGTGGATAGCCAGCATCGATACCTATCTTTATGTTTGAGTGCTTACTAAGCCATTCTTGTTCTTCTTTTGTCAGGGCTAAATTATCACGCAGATGTTTAACTGTTATTGAGTCTTCATGTATTTCAGCTTCTGCGGGAAAGGGTAGGCAGAAACTTAAAATAAAAAAAATACAAGCGAAAAAATAAGTGTGCAAAAATGATAGCGGTATTTTCTTTTCGGCACTCTTTAGCACATTAATACACTCTTATATTATATTGCTATGAAGTAAACATATTGCTTTATTTTTCTGTCAGTCGAAAAAATGAAATAACTTGCTGTAGGTTTGTAGATCGCCCTTGCAACTCTTCTGATGTAGCAGCAAGTTGCTCAGAACCCGAAGCATTTTGCTCAGCGATTATTTTAAGCTGCTGTATTGCGTTTAAAACTTCACCGACACTGTGTGACTGCTCTTCTGAGGTAGCACTTATTTCCTGAACGAGTTCAGCAGTATTTTTTATGTCGGGCACCATTTTTTCAAGTAATTGGCCAGCTGACTCAGCTACCTGTACGCTATCACCGGTTAACGAACCTATTTCAGATGCCGCAGTTTGACTGCGTTCAGCTAGCTTCCTAACTTCAGAAGCAACCACCGCGAATCCTTTACCATGGCTTCCTGCTCTAGCGGCTTCAATTGCTGCGTTGAGTGCCAGCATATTGGTTTGATACGCTATATCTTCAATAATTGTGATTTTTTCAGCTATTTGATTCATCGCCTTTACTGTTCCGGAAACAGCTTCTCCACCTTCTGTGGCAGCTAAAGCAGACTCACTGGCAATATTGTCGGTTGTTTGTGCATTTTTATTGTTTTGATTTATGGATGATCCCATTTCTGCTACAGCTGAATTTGTTTGCTCAACGCTAGCAGCTTGTTCACTTGCGCCGCTGCTGAGTTGGTTAGCTGTGTCATTTACCTGAGCAGCGGCAGATGATATTTGATCAGAATTAAGCTTTATACTCTGTACTACTTCGACCAATTTTTCTTGCATGCTTTTAATATTACCAAGCAAAACCCCTAACTCATCCTTTCTGGTTATATTGAAAGAAGCAGAAAGATCACCTTCTGCAATGTTTGATAAAGATTTACCAACGTCATTTAAAGGGGCTACTACGATTCGCTTTAAAAGTACCGTTAAAACGAATACCAAGATCAGAACCATAAGAATAATTTGGGTGATTGAGCGTATTAAAGATTCATTGAGTAAGTCATCAATTGCACTTTCATCGACCACTATGATAAAACGTCCAACAATATTTACTTCTTCTGACTCCATAAACGTTAATTCTACTTCTTGTAGTAACACTGCTTCAGGAATGGTTTCTGATTCAACTATTTCACCTTGTTCATTTGTTATGCGTCCTAAAACAAAACTTTCTTTATCATACAAAAAAATCCCATGCACTTCTTGCGCAGACACTTCAGAAAGGATAACTCTCAGCATTTGTTCTGTTTCATAATTCCATAGTGTTGCAGGAAGACTTTGTGATAAGCGATTAACCGCGCCTTCAATTTGTTTATCCAGACCTTTTGTAAGGGAATCACGAGTTTGAACTTGATTGTAAGCGCCAAAGGCGACGAGTAAAACTACAACAAGTAAACTTGTTAATAGATTGAACCTTAAACTCAGTGAATTTTTCATAATACCACTCTTTAATATTTTAGGGCTTGGATAGAAGCATCACGTAAACTTGTTGTACTAACTATAGTTTAGGACTAACAACATTCAACCATTTCATTAAGTTCTTGCCTAATTCATACTCAACAGACCATCAATTAAAACCAAATAGCTGAGTGATAATTTAAAAAAGCTGCGTGTGATGAGTAGAAGGCACAATATTAAAGCTTTATTTATTGCATCGATTGCGAAAATTAACGACGACCATTACTATTCTCGACAGGGGGCGCAATTGTTTATTAAACCCTGAAACTAAAAAAATCGTCCGATTTATCCAAGAAGGTCTCTGTATGCCGATCATTACAACCAAAATCGAAAATGACAATTTGAAGCTCCGGTATGAGCTGATTTTGAAGTCAATCGGTGAAGGCGTATATGGCCTGGATAAAGAGGGCAACACCACTTTCGTCAACCCGGCAGCGGAGAAAATGACAGGTTGGTCGGAGCAGGACCTGATCGGGAAAGTGGTACATGAATTTCATCACCATTCACATGAAGATGGTACCAGTTACCCTGTCCATGACTGCCCTGTCTATAAAACAGTTAGGGATGGTCGGCAACGCGAAGTGGGCACTGAGGTGTTTTGGCGTAAAGACGGTACTTGTTTTCCAGTAGAATATATTGCTACCGCGATAGAGAAAGACCACGAAATCGTCGGAGCAGTCATCGTATTTAAGGATATCTCCGAAAGAAAAAAATCTGAACGACAACTTGAATCTGCACTTAAACAAGTTGAAGAGTTAAAAGAACAACTACAAGCAGATAACCGTTACCTAATGGATGAAATCCAGTCGCAACATAATTTTTCACGCATTATTGGTGAAGGGCCCGCATTGAATCAGATTTTAACCCAGATCGAACACGTCGCTCCGACCGATGCGAGCGTGTTAATTCAAGGTGAAAGCGGAACTGGCAAAGAACTTATTGCCCGCTCTATTCATAGCGCCAGTCGAAGACGTGATCGTCCTTTAGTGAAAGTTAATTGTGGTGCAATATCTCCGAGTTTGGTCGAAAGCGAATTATTTGGTCATGAAAAAGGCTCATTTACAGGCGCATTACAAAGGCGGATCGGACGCTTCGAACTGGCCGATGGAGGCACCCTATTTCTAGATGAAGTCGGTGAATTACCGGTCGACATTCAAGTTAAGCTCCTTCGTGTCATCCAAGAAGGCGAGTTGGAACGCTTGGGCAGCAACCAGACGCTCAATGTCGACGTGCGTATCATTGCTGCAACCAATCGAAATATGCAGAGCATGGTCGATCAAGGTGCCTTTCGCAGTGATCTCTTCTATCGCCTCAGTGTTTTTCCCATACAAGCTGTCAGTCTAAGGCAGCGGAAAGAAGACATTCCTTTATTGGTAAAGCACATTCTTGACCGTTTAAATCTTCGGCTTGGCAAGCAATTTACCGGTGTATCAGATAAGGGCATGCACGCCCTGCTCCACTACAACTGGCCAGGCAATATCAGAGAGCTACAAAATGTACTAGAACGCGCTGCTATTGTCGGTTCTCCACCGACATTAAATATATTGGACTTGCCCAATAGCAGACAACAAAAAGCAGTTAACAGCAAACCGTTACTGAGTTTGCATGAGGCTGAAAAGAGTTACATAAAGAAAGTATTGATATCCGTTAACGGCACTATTGCGGGAAAAGAAGGAGCTGCCCGCATTCTTGATCTTCCGCCCAGCACCTTACGTTCAAAAATGAAAAAACTTGGTATTATCACAGTAGACTGAGCGGCTTAGTCGAAACGATATAATCAACCTTTTTTGTGACGATATATCACGCAAGTGCGATATATCGTGCCCATATATCACTCCAACAATCAACCCAATCAAACACAAAGAACTAATTTATACTTATAATTCAATAAGATAAAAAACAATTCATCAATGGCACATCCATTGCTCTAGTTAATATACTAATTATTAACACGTCACCTGGTGACACAGGGCAAAAGACTATGTATCAATATAATGAACAAGACCGGACACAGCTTAAAACTCGCAGTCTAATCTTTCAACGACAAATTGAACGCAATCTGGCAGGTAAAATCAGCGACGAAAAATTTAGACCTCTGCGATTACAACAAGGTCTATATTACCAGCGCCAGTCTCCTATGTTACGCGTTGCAGTACCCTACGGTATGCTGGCTTCCAAGCAGTTAAGAACACTTGCCAAAGTCGCTAGGAATTTTGACGAAGGTTATTGCCACATAACTACTCGACAAAATATTCAATTCAATTGGGTAAACTTGCAAGCCATGCCTGAGATACTGGCAACTTTAGCTGAAGCCGATTTACATTCAATACAAACAAGTGGTAACTGCATTCGCAACATTACTTCAGACCCTTTTGCAGGCGTGGCACAAGATGAAATTATCGACCCAAGACCGTATTGTGAAATAATTAGGCAGTGGTCATTAGGCCACCCAGAATTCGCCTATCTACCACGTAAATTTAAAATTGCCATTTCAGGCTCAAAAGAAGATAGAGCTATTACACAGGCCCATGATATTGGACTTCGTGTCAAAGTAGATAAAGAAAGAGGCATCGGCTTTCAAGTTATAGTTGGCGGTGGCTTGGGTAGAACTCCTGTAATTGGCTCAACACTTGAACTATTTGTTCCTGAGCAGGATATTTTAGATTATCTCACAGCTATTCTTCGCGTATATAATCAGCATGGGCGACGGGATAACAAGTATAAATCTAGAATCAAAATACTTGTTAAATCTATCGGTATTACGCAGTTTAAACATCAAATAGATCAAACGCTTGTGCAGGTACGGGTTTATAGTCAGCTGCTCCATGCCCAGCATGTGAGCGCTATAAATAAACACTTTCCAAAACCATGTTACCGACAATTCGAAACGCAAGAGCTTTCGCAAATAAACAGGCTTTCAGCTGATAAACCAGCCTTTGATAATTGGCTGAATCGAAATACTCAAGCACACAAAGTTTCAGATTACCGCGCCGTAAGTCTTCCACTTAAAAACCCTTCGTCTGCCCCAGGAGATGTAAGTGCCGAGCAACTTGATCGCATAGCAGATCTGGCTGACCGCTATTCCTTTGGTGAAGTTCGTAGTACGCATCAGCAAAATCTAGTGATGGCAGACGTTGCAATCATCGACCTTTTCGACCTGTGGCTTGCACTGGATAAAATAGGCCTCGCTGAACCTAATATTGGTACAATGCATGACATAATCTGTTGCCCGGGGTTAACTTATTGCAGTCTTGCAAATACAGAATCCATTCCTATCGCCCAAAGTATACAGAAAGCTTACGATGACCTTGATTTTGTTTATGACTTAGGTGAGCTAACACTTAATATTTCAGGCTGCATGAACGCCTGCTCTCATCATCACTTGGCCAATATCGGTATTTTAGGTGTCGATAAGAAAGGCCAGCAGTTTTTTCAAATCAGTCTAGGCGGCAGTAAAGGTAATGAATCTAAATTAGGTAAGATTCTTGGGCCATCTGTTTCTGCTGCAGAAGTTACTAATGTTATCAAAAAAATCATCCATATTTTTCGCTCTCTTCGTCTTGGCTCGGAAAACTTTATAGATACCTTTACGCGTGTTGGTTTAACCATTTTTAAGGAGGGAGTCTATGGGCATGCTAATTAAGCAAAATTTGGTTATCGAAGACCCGTGGATCACCATAGATGTAGTTGACAGACCTGTCTCAAACTACCCCTGGTTTTCCTTGCTTCCGCTCCTTGCGCTGAGTTCAAATGATCAACAACCGCTCCCCCAAACCTGGCTCGGCGCCTGGTTTGAACCTCAAGTGAATTTGGATGTTTTTTCAAGTCAGATCCTAAGCTTGCCCGTGCTGTGTATCCATGTATCAGACTTTCACGATGGTAGAGCATTCTCTTTAGCCATATTATTAAAACGTCAAATTGAATATCGAGGTGAGTTACGTATAGCAGGTAATTTCCTTATCGATCAAATGGCAATATTAAGGGACTGTGGTGTTGACTCCTTTTCATTACCTGACGGCAGTGATGTTGAGCACGCTTTATTTATCTTAAACAATACGCCTCGTTCAAATTCCACAACAACGACACTCAACAAGTCAGGTAGCTTATGAACAAGCAAATTCCTCTTATCGCTATCGATACTGTCTCCGACCCCGAAGGTACAACCTCCCTTGCCAGCCATGGAGGAGAAGTAAATACACAAAAAATTGTAAGTCAGAGTTTATATGCCTCACGAAAAAAAATATATGTAAGAAAAATTACCGGTTTCTTTCAAAAAATACGAGCTTACTCCTTAACAATATTACTGCTCATGTATTTCACTTTTTGCTGGTTTACGGTAGGCGGAGAACCACTAATTTTATTCGATATAGATGCACGAAAGTTTCACCTCTTTGGCGCTATATTTTGGCCGCAGGATTTTACCCTGCTGGCATTTGCTTTAATTATTTCTGCATTTGGTTTATTTTTTATCACCTCGTTGTTTGGTCGTGTCTGGTGTGGTTACAGTTGCCCTCAAACAGTCTGGTCTTTTATGTTTATTTGGTTAGAAGAATTCTTTGAAGGTAGTCGCAACCAGCGCATAAAATCAGATAAATCCGGACTTAACTTACAAAAACTACTGAGAAAAACTGCCAAGCACCTTAGTTGGTTGCTACTTGCCCTAGCCACCGGAATTACCTTTGTTGGTTATTTTATTCCTGTTAGAGAATTAATCGCAGACATAGGTTCACTGTCTTTAACTAGCTCATGGGCAATATTCTGGATCATATTTTTTACAGCAGCAACCTATATCAATGCAGGTTGGTTACGTGAACAGGTATGCATTTATATGTGTCCTTATGCGCGTTTTCAGTCGGTCATGTTCAATGAAAATACTTTAATTGTCGGTTATGACAAGCAGAGAGGCGAGCCTCGAGGTAGCCGCTCAAGACAAGAAATTAAATCAGGCCTAGGCGATTGTGTAGACTGCCAGCTATGCGTACAAGTTTGCCCTACAGGCATCGATATCAGGGACGGTTTACAATATGAGTGTATAGGCTGTGCCTTATGTATCGATGCTTGTGACAGTATCATGAAAAAGCTGAATTACAGTACTGGGCTAATACGCTATGCTTCCGAAAAGGAATTTGAAACGGGCAAACCTCAACGAAAGTTCGATGCCAAAACAATTGCCTATGCTGCTCTAGTTATTTTATCAGTTAGTATTTTTACCCTTTTACTAATTCAACGACCCTTGCTTGAACTCTCGGTTATGCGTGAGCGTGGTGCCTTGTATCAAGAAAATGGAATGGGTTTGATTGAGAATTTTTATCTACTGAAAGTAATCAATAAAAAGGAGCGGGCTGAAAAATACATACTATACATTGAAAACATCGATGCCAGCCTAGCATCAAAAAACCTGCTTAAGGTAGGTCCGGGTGAAGTAAAGAATTTCCCGATAAGTGTGGTTATGGACCCTACGAACATTAGCGAACCAGCCATGGAGATTCGTTTCAAACTTCAAGAAGTAAACCAAGAGCACGCAAGCGTTACAGTAAATAGCAAGTTTTTGGGTCCAATCAATGACTGGTAATGATCAAACAAATTTAAAATCAAAATACTGGGGGATACTCTCAACACTGACAGCAATTTTCCTGTTAGCAGGCAATGGATATTTTGCGAAAGGATTAATGACAGGGGTACTTACACTCACGATGTTGCGTGCATTCATTGCAGCCTTTGCAATATTGCTTCTTACTCGTTTGCGTAAAGAAAATATCGCGCTAAGAAATCGTCGGGATTATGCCGTCAGTATAGTCCTGGGACTATTATTGGGTATGCACTGGCTAAGTTATTTTTATGCTATGAAAATTTCGACGGTTACGCTTGGTATGACTGCACTATATACCTACCCGGTGATTACTCTATTCCTTGAAAGAATGTTTTTTAAACAAGCGCTAGGGACAGCTGACATCCTTACAACGATCGTCCTCTTTTTAGGTGTAGCTTTGATGGGTGCAGCCAATCATGATACGCAATCAAATAATGTTCTTGGTTTAGCCTTTGGGCTATTTTCAGCTTTCTGCTTTGCTTGTAGAAATATATTGCAGCATCGTCTTTTTAGTTCTTACCCCGCCCATCATAGTATTTACTATCAAACAATTACTATTGGTTTTGTTCTGCTAGCAGTATCAATTTTCTGCGATGCTAGCAGCAACGTGGTCATGTCCTTATCGCATGAATGGTATTTATGGTTATTACTTGGCATATTCTTTACAGCACTTCCCCATTCTTTAATGACTTATGGCATTACTAGAGTTGGTGCTAGATCTGTTAGCATTATCGGATGCCTTCAACCTGTAATGGGGTCAATTTTAGCTTTCATACTCTTAAATGAAACAGCCTCACTTCAAGTGACGCTAGGTGCTGCGACAGTGCTAGCCTGCTCATATATTGAAATATCAAAATTGACCACAAGATCTGAGGTCAAATCTTAACCTAAGCAAGACTGCTGCTAAGAAATTTTATGGATTATCAGACAGTGAAAAAAAATGAATCTCAACTAAACTGTTAGGTAACATTAAAGGAGAGATTTATGACTAAAAAATTATCGTATGAAGATATCAAAGAACAAGCAAATCACCCCAATATAACAGCAGAAACGCTAAATATTTTGGTGTCTGCAACACGAGAATTAAGCGCTCAGCAGCAACATAATGTGGACCACTTGGAGGCGCTTTTAATAGATCTTGAACAAAAATTAGGTGATAAGTAGTGATGGTATAGTTTCTGGGTATAACGCTCTACCATCACTTTTACCTTTAAACGTTTCCTATGGGCGTTCTAAGATGGCTGTGACGCCTTGACCGCCCGCAGCACATATTGATATTAAACCTCGACCACTTCCCTTTTCCTCTAGCATTTTAGCCAGCGTAGATATAATGCGACCTCCGGTTGCAGCAAATGGGTGCCCAACAGCGATAGAGCTACCTTTGACATTCAATTTGCTACGATCAATAGATCCATGTTTTTTATTTCGACCAAGGCGGTCTTTGCAGAATTTCTTATCATCCAAGGCTGCGAGCGTCGTTAACACTACTCCGGCAAAAGCCTCATGAATTTCATAGAAGTCAAAATCTTGAAGCGTGAGTTCTGCACGATCTAACATTCGAGAAATCCCATAAGTAGGTGCCATTAGAAGCCCTTCTTTATAGTCATGATTCTTTCCAATGAAATCAACAGATGCAGTTTCGTAATAGGTTAAATACGCTTGTATTGGCAAGTTATGAGCTTTTGCCCACGCTTCGCTGGCGAAGAGTACCGCAGATGCGCCATCGGTTAATGCTGAACTATTACCTGCAGTTAGCGAACCATTCCCGCTTTTTTTGTCAAAAGCCGGTTTTAAAGAAGCTAGTTTTTCTAGCGAAATATCAGCGCGCACAAGGTTGTCTTTTGCTAAACCATTAAAAGGTACGATCAAGTCATCAAAAAAACCGTCTTCATAAGCTGCGGCTAAATTTCTGTGACTTTTAAAAGCTATCTCATCTTGAGCCTTTCGTGAAGTTCCCCATTCCTTGACGGTAACTTCACAATGCTGTCCCATCGACATTTTGGTTCTTGGTTCTCCATTTGCTGGAAGAAGTGGTGCCAAATGTTTAGGTCTTATCTTTGATGCAATTTTGAGCTTATCAACATTCGTTTTTGCCCGATTTAAATCTAATAGTATCTTTCTAAGACCTTCACTTACACCAATTGGAGCATCTGAAGTTGTATCTGAGCCACCGGCGATACCACATTCTATTTGGCCTAATGCAATTTTATTGGCTACTAACATTGCTGCTTGTAAGCCTGTACCACATGCCTGCTGAATATCTAAACACGGCGTATCTGCATCTAATTCAGTGCTCAAAACACATTCTCGTGTTAAGTTAAAATCACGACTATGCTTAATGACAGAACCAGCAACAACCTCACCTAATCGCTCACCTTGTAAATTAAATTTATTGACGACACCATTTAAAGCTGCCGTTAACATCTCCTGATTACTGGAGTGTGAATATGCTGAATTAGATCGGGCAAATGGAATTCTTGAACCGCCAATTATAGCGACCTTTCTTACTTGTTGAGACATGTAAGTACCTTTCCTTAAATTGTCATTAAATGAATTCAAATATTGCTTTGTATCATTGGTGCTACAAAGCTTGCTGATTAATAAATTTAAACCGTTGCTTGGAGACTGCACACAAACATTTAGCAACTAACGCCACTTTTTGTTAAAGCCGCTATATTAATTGGCTTGTTAAAATCACGCTTAACTTGTTATAAGCTTTAATAGCTTTGCATATAATATTTCACATAGCTACGTGGTTTTAAAGGGGGTTGAAATTAAGTTGAGAAATAACAATTCCCCAAAAGCATTCACAATGAGTGGGTTTTAACAAACAATACCTAGAATAGTAGCAGAAGGATAATGGCTAAAATTCATTGGTCTATCAAGCCAGATAATTAAAATTAAGGCTGAATTTGTTCAGGCTGTATTTCTTCCTACTTAACATATGAGGCATTATCAAGAAAATTATAGTGGCATATCAATTGAGCCAAAAAATGAGGACATCAAATTTCCATATGACAAGAAGAAGTGCTTTGCTATGGCATAATTTCTTTGTTTCTTTGTTTCTTTGTTTCTTTGTTTCTTTGTTTCTTTGTTTCTTTGTTTCTTTGTTTCTTTTTTATTCACTTAGACTAAAGCTGGTGTAGACTGCATCATGATCTGAATATTTTTTCAGATCAATTCTGAGAAAGTTTGTTGCTCGAAGATTGCGATATAAAATATGATCGATTTTCCACATTCTCTTTTTCTTTGATTGATTAACATTCACTTTTCCCATCATTATTTCAGATGAATGAAGATTATGTGCTCTCATTAGTATCGAAAGAGTTTCTGATTCAATAAAGTCATTGAAATCTCCTAAAACAATTAGTTTATCGACGTCTATGAGAAAATCATTCATCGCTTTAACCAGCGCATAAGACTGTCTTTGGCGATTCTGTGACTTTTTTATATTGTCTTTTCGTTTGGATAAAAAATGAGCGGTAATCACGCCAACTTTGTGTTGCTTTGTACCTGACTTAACCCAGAATTGAGCACCAACAACTTTACTCAAACGCTTCTTTTTATCAAAAAAACCAGATAATTGACCGTAAGGAAAACCAAAATCCGTTAAGGAGTCTTTCACATAATCAAGATTAGAAATTATTGCAACATCTTGACCTGTTGCAGTGTCACGCCCTTGTTTGAAGTAGGCTTTCCAGTCGGGACCAAATGTTTTCGCTAAATCATCTGCGACGATTTCATTCTCGATTTCGCTTATGGCTAAAATTTGTACCGACTTTTTATGAACAAGTGATGCGTAGAAATTTAGCTCATTATGATAAGCGAAAGGTGACATATCGCCTTTGTTATATTTCCCTCCGTCTATGTGGTTATCGTGAGGTGTCCATAACCATTCCGCATTAATCGCCATCACATTAAGCTCGGCTTTAGTCGCGTAAGAAAAACAAAACAATAATATGAGCAGTAAAGTACGTATCATAAATGTATCAAATGGCGACTTTCTTCTGCAAAGCCAGCCCCTACTTCTTCATAGTAATTAAAAGCCACATCCGCACCAAGAGCTATTAAGTCACGCCGTTCATCCTCAAAACGTGCAATGGCGGCTATACGTCCACGATATTCGGTCTGTTGAAGCTGGTAGAGTATGTTTTTCATTTCTGTCACAGTTGGAATTGCCAGCATAATGAGTTTCACATCCTTTAGGCAAATATGCTCCCAAAACTCAATATCATCCCCATCACCAAAAACAACATTCAAGCCCTGCTCTTTAAAGCCCTTTGCACGTTTTTTATCTACCTCGACACCCCAAACTTTTGTGCCTAATTCTGGCGCTAAGTCTTCATAAGCACCTAGACCAACTCGGCCCATTCCAACAATTATTACTTCAGCACCAACAGGACTTTCAAAAACATACGACCGTGCAACTGAGTTACGTTGAAACCGAGAAATAATTGATTTATTCAGCGTAAAAATTGCGTGTGCATACTTATACGCCAATATATTGATAACAAACGACATAGAGATTGTTAAAGCTATAATGACCAGACTTTGTTCTGCCAACCAACCCTGACTTACACTCAAGCTAATCACAATTAAACCAAACTCACTAAAATTAGTGAGGAGCAGAGAAGACAAAAAAGAAGTACGAGCCCTAAAATAAAATACGGCAAACACGAAATGAAAAAGAATAAACTTTAAAGGCAGCAATAATAGTAAAGCAGAAGCGATGTACCACATTTCTAAAGTAGGCAGAGCAGTGAAACCAATTGATAAAAAGAACCCGATAAGAAACAAATCCTTAAAACTCATTAAAGATTTATACAGCTCATTCGCCTTTGGCAATCCTGCTACGAGCATACCAAGCACCAGCGCCCCCAAATCCCCTTTCATATCAACTGCTTTAAAAATCTCACTGCCGCCTAGTGCGAGTAAAAAACCAAGAAGCGGAATTAATTCACCATGACCGCTCATATTTGAAATCTTATTAAAGATAGGTCGAACAAAAACTAAACCTATTAATGCAAACACCCATATATTTGGAGTTTTACCGATAGCCAAAACCAAAAATATAACAGCAGCCAGATCTTGTAAGATTAAAATACTTATAGATAAATCACTATGACGTGTTTTTAGTTCAGAGCTGCCTTCAAGCATTTTAAAAACACAAACTGTACTACTGAAACTTAGTGCAAAACCAATAATGGCAGCTTGCTGAAAATTAAAATTTAAATAGGTAAGTGTTGCAACACTAGAGATTAGAGACAATAGTCCAAATAATAATATAGACCAGACACTCATGTGTGTAATAGCAGAACCCCAGACCTGCATACGTAATAAATCTTTTATATTAACCTTAAGGCCGATGGTAAAAAGCATGAGCGTAATGCCTAAGTCCGCGAAAGCATCGAGATTTTCGGCAGGAGTCACATCAAATGCATGTAAAATAAAACCGGCAGAAAGGTAACCAACCAAAGGAGGAAGGCCTATTTGTTTAGCCATAAAGCCAAATAAAAAAGCAACCAAAATCCAAATAAAGCTCATACTAGTTTTCTCAAATTCACTAAATTAAGTCGAGCTTAGCACAGCAGGAACAAAGTAAAACAAGAAGAAGGTAAATCTTGAATGAAAAGAATGAGATATCACCTATACTAAATTTTATACATCAATATAATGCACACTTAATTTATTACACTTTTTGGAATTTTTACAGGTTTTAGCTATGTCATTGGAGGAATATTCCAAAAAGCGCTTCTTGATAGTCGATGAACTTGATTCATTTCGCTTTTCTACAAAAAAGACCTTAATGGAGCTAGGCATTAAACTCGTTGATGCAGCTAGCTCTGCACAGAAGGTTGTTACTGGCTTTGAGAATATAAATTATGATGTCGTACTTTGTAATTATGAGCTTGGAAAAGGCAGAAACGGGCAAGAATTATTAGAAGAGCTTCGCTATCGAAAGTTACTTAAATTTACCGGTTTATTTTTTATCGTCTCTGCTGAGGTTGAAAAAGGTAAAGTGATGGGTACAGTTGAAAATGAACCCGACGGATATTTAGTAAAGCCTGTTACCCCCAAAAATTTAAAAGACCGCCTGCTTAAATCACTTAAAATGAAAGATGCAATGAGAACCATCGACGTTGCAATTGATGATGGTGATTATGCTGCGGCAATTTCATATTGCGACCGAAATATCGCTGAAAAAACCCGTTATGCCGTACGCTGTCTAAAAACTAAAGCATGGTTATTAACGAAACTCAGTGAGTACGATCAAGCAAAAGAGGTTTATGAAAGCATTCTTAAATCTAATGATTTTTCTTGGGCTGAATATGGTTTAGCTAAAATCGCTGCGAAACAAAAAGACTTTAAACGTGCAATAAAATTACTTAAGAACATTATTTCCAAAGACCCTTTTCAAGTTGAAGCAATGGATTTGCTCGCCAAAATATATAAGCAACAGTTAAATATACCTGAAGCCCAAGCCTTGGTTAAAAAAGCTATTTCACTTTCTCCAAACGCCCTATTAAGACAAAAAGAACTTGCAGATTTATGTGTCATAAATAACCAAGAAAGTGATGCGATTGATGCATTTAGGAAAATGGTTAAATTAAGCGATCAGTCAGTCTACGCAAAACCTGAGCAATATTTTGATTTTGCTAATTTTTTAGCAGACACATCAAAGGAGGATGAGGAATCAGAGGCCAACCCTCATGTCAAAGAGGCTTTTGAACTTGTCCAGAAAAGCACCAAGCGATTCTCATCGAAAGCTCATATTAAAGATCAGTCAAAACTAGTGTCAGCAAATATTCATGCAACCATCGGAAATTTGGATGAGGCGCAAAATATTTTTGACGAAGTAATGAATGCCGAATCAAACTCAGAGGTCAAATTAGACGCAAAATCTATTCAAATTGCAGCTACAACCTTAGCATCATTAGGCAAGCCTGAAGAAGCTGAAGACCTACTCGAGCAGGCTGCAGACCTTGCTCAAGGTGATGATGAGCTTGTTTCAAGTATTTATGATCAACTAAATACTGATATTACAAGTGAGAACAGAAAAAAAGCCGCTGTTATGAATAAACAAGGTATAAAATTATATTCAGATGGCGATATTGAAAACTCAGCTCAGAACTTAAGAAAAGCTGTACCATTAACGCCCAGACACATATCGCTAAACTTGAATTTGGCTCAGGTATTATTAAAACTATATAAATCAAATAAAGATGAGTCATTACTAGAAGAAGCTAGCGGCTATTTACAAAAAGTAAGACACACCCCCAAGCATCACAAAGAGTTTAAACGTTACCAGTATTTAGTGAATTTGCTTACAAAGTATGGATAGTTTCTCTTTACCGAATATTAAAACTTGGACTTCCACGAAAGTGTGAACAGCTTTTAGATTGCTTACTTTATTTTCCAATAGTAGCTCACACTCCTACATTTCACAAAACAGTTAATATCTATCCTTACTATTAAATACAAATGACTGTAATAGTTGATACCTAGTAGTTTGAAGTTATTATTCAAATATATGCATGATAAAAAATCTGAACAATAAGATTTTAAAGCGCTCAAATTAAGTAAAATATATCAGGACATTAGATGGATGCCTTAGCAGACATACTTAAGACAATTCGATTGCATACAAGTACCTATTTTTGTAGTGATTTTAATACAGACTGGGGCATGGATATTGCGCATCGTGATAACGGCTTATTTCACATCATTGTTGAAGGCGAGTGCTGGGTCAAAATTCAGAATCGTGATAATCCTATTCACATGAGTATGGGTGATATTGTTGCCTTCCCTACTGGTGGCGCTCATTGGATTAGTAATACACCTGAAAGTGAAAAACAGGCAAGCGACAAGATCGTTAGTCAGATTATTGATGGTGACAACCCCTTCTTTGATGCAAACAGCTCAATTACTACCAAACAAACGCTTTTATGCGGTGCGTTTGAGTATAACTCCGCGATATCACACCCTTTTTTAAGGGATTTACCATGTTTTATACATATAAAAACAAGTGAGAGCCAAGAGCTAACATGGCTCAAAGAGCTTGTAAAAGTTCTATATAGGGAATCTAAATTCCCAAGCCCAGGGTCGAGCGTGATCATTGACAGGCTTACTGAAGTACTGTTTATTCAAATTTTGCGTATTTATGTTAAAAATAGCTCTATAAAACATGGTTATATGTCAGCATTGAATGATTCTAAAATTGGGCCCGCACTCAATAGAATTCATGGTGAAACCCTTGCTGAGTGGTCAGTTGAAAAACTTGCTAGTGAGGCTGCACTTTCAAGAAGTGCTTTTACAGAACGTTTTACTAGGCTTGTCAGTGAAACGCCCAAAACATACCTTATTAATTGGCGGATGCAAAAAGCAAAATCGAAATTAAAAACCACAGAGCTCAGTATGTATAAAATAGCTGAGTCTGCAGGTTATTCATCTGAAGCAGCTTTTAGCAAAGCCTTTAAGCAGTTTTTTGATTCAACACCGGGCTTTTATAGAAAGCACCAGTAAGTAATCAGTGGCGTTCGTTTGTAGGAATAACCATAATCGGGCATTTTGCATTCTGAATCACCTGCTCGCTAACACTTCCTAAAAGTAGTTGATGTAGAATGCCTCGCCCGTGAGAACCAATTATAAGCAGGTCAATATTTAGTTTAGAAGCCTGTAACAGAATCGTCTCTACCTTCTCCCCTTGAATCAGAAGGGCCGTTGTATCAAGCCCTTCATGTCTAAATTTTGAAGATATTTGCTGAATATGGCAGTGACTTTGGCGAATTCTTTGAGAAATAAAATCACGAATTGGCAACGAATTCGACTGAGAGTCAATCTCATACCCTAAAAATCCAGACTGCGACAAACCTGCCGACTCGTACCCAACAAAACCTTGGTCAGGACTAATAATATGAATGACCCATAACTTCGCAGCATTTGCTTTGGCTATTTCCGCAGCATTAAATAGTACCTTTTCTGATGACTCGGAAAGGTCAGTACAAACAAGAATATTCATATATCCTCCTTCTACTACACATCAAAGGATCCATAACGTTAAATCTACGTTATCACTAGTTTAGGTTTGATTCTATTCATTTATGTAACAAGTGAGCTCTCAAACTAACAGTTCGTTAGTCCCCCATTGGCCGTAAACTAAATTCTTTTACTTGCTCTGATGCCATAAAAATTTCTACGACTCTTGTGTATTCACTCTGATGACTGGTACGAATGGTCATTTGATAAGAAAGCTTATTTTCACTCAGTTTAAAAGAAAAGTTACTAATAACCATTTTGTGTTCTTTAAGAATTGATTTAACTTGCGTCTCAGGCCAATAACTTTCACTGGAAAAACTAATTACTAACTTTGCGTAATGTCGCAGTGGCAGAATATCTATTAAGCGGTTAAAGATTGAGAGCGTTATCAGCGTTAAAGAGGCTGCAATCACGGCGGCACTGTAGAATCCGGCACCAATAACCAAACCAATGGCAGCAGTAATCCAAATAGACGCTGCAGTAGTTAAACCCCTTACTGTTTGTTTATCTTGCATCATAGCGCCCGCACCAAGGAACCCGATACCGGTCATAACACCTTGAGCCATACGCGCAGGGTCAATTCTAACCATCTCTACGTAATGACTCGGAATTTGCATCCATTGAAAGTCTGTCAGCACCATCAGCAAACAAGAAGCAAGGCACACCAGAATATGTGTACGAAAACCTGCAGCTCGTCCACGATAGGCTCTATCAAGACCAATCACGCCTCCAATGAGCACTGCGATAACTAAACGAATATATGGCTCAAGCAAAAAATCACTAAACATATGATCACTTCTTTTAATGGAATTGCTTTATATAAGTATAGAAGGTCAGCATAAATTCGTTTAAAAAGTGTTCAAAAATATATTTTTATAGCGTGATCGTTGCTCCTAAAGTTGGAACTAAGCTAGTTGTACCCTATACTTTATGTTAAATACCCTGCTCATTATTGGAGGTATTATTATGGGAAAAGTTATTGAGTTCCCTTCAAAAGCAATTCAAGGTATGGCTTTTTTAGAGGAAGGCATACGAAACATAATGGCGTCGAAAGGCGAAAACGAAGAAGCTATAGCGCTTACACTCGAAACACTAAGAGAAGTCTACAGAAAATATGGCGATATGGGTAAACAGCATTTCTCGCTTAAATTACCACCTTACATCAGTGAAGAACATATCCAACTTATTAGCCAGCAAATAACTGAAGGTATTCAAATGCTCAATAAAGAGCATGCAAAGGTCATCAATCAACTTGCTTCTGAACTAGTACTTACCAAAGTCGAACTAACAAAATGCAAAGCAGCCTTAAACAAAACTGATTGAATGATAAGTTCATTTGATATCTAAATGCGTATTTAGCAGCTTTCCCACCTCACATCATTCCGGTAGTTTCTTTAACCTGAGTCCAATACTTAGGTAGAAAAAATAGATTACGGCTGAACAGTACACAGAAATGACAAAGTAGTTTAAAGAAACTAATATCATGAAAAGCTATCTCATATTATTTATCGGACCACTTTCAAATGACGATCAATCCTACAATACACGGGTTTTGTGCACCGGAGTTTACAGCCGTTAAGAATGCGTTTATAAATAATTTTGAAGCACATAATGAGTTAGGCGCAGCTTGTTCTTTGTATGTAAATGGTGAAAATGTCGTTAACTTGTGGGGAGGCTGGGCTAATAAAGCACAAACTGATTCTTGGGGTAAAGATACATTATCTGGCTTTTATTCTGTTGGAAAGGCATTAGTAGCGATTTGTGCTTTACATGCCTGCGACCAAAATAATATCAGTATCGATGCACCAGTATCGGATGTTTGGCCAGAATATGCCCAGAATGGAAAAGAAAGCACGACGCTCAGACATTTTCTTACGCATCAAGCTGGCATGCCAGCTATTCGCGAGTGCTTACCAGAAGAAACACTTTATGATTGGAATACTCTAGTTAGTGCACTAGCTGAACAGGCTCCGTATTGGGTACCTGGATCTATTCATGGCTACCACACCAATACCTTTGGTCTTTTAGTGGGTGAGTTCGTTTGTCGTATATCCGGGCTTTCAATTGGACAATATTTACAAAAATTTATCGCTGGACCAATCGATGCAGATGTCTATTTTGGGCTTAAAGATAAAAACTTATTACGAAGTGCTGAGCTGGATTGGCCAGATGATAAAAATATATTAGCCTCATTTAAGCAAATCAAAACCCAAACACTCGATCCAGATGCTCAAATGAAGCTGAATGCTTATTCTAACCCCTTAGGGCTGTCTAGTATCGGCGTCTTAAATTCAGCAGGCTGGCGTCAAGCTGAGCTGCCCTCTGCAAATGGTTTCGGAACTGCAACCGGCCTATCACGGATATTTAGTGCTTTGTCTAACGGAGGAGTTTTCAATGGTGTCCGCTTAGTTAAAGAGGAAACGTTGAAAGAAGCTTATCGCCTACAATGCGACGGCCAAGATAAAATGTTAGAAAAGCACATGCGCTGGGGTCTTGGTTTTCAGTTAACACACCCTAATAGAATCCTTGGCCCTAACCCGAATAGCTTTGGCCATTTTGGTAATGGAGGCTCAGTCGCCTTTGCAGACCCTGACGCTAAAATAAGTTTTGCTTACACCTTAAATCGCATTGTACGAAGCTGGGGTAGTCCACAAAATAAAGCATTGATCTCAGCAATTTATGACTAATGTCATAAGGATAAGAATATAACGATGAAACACCTCATCATAAAAGAAACAACATCTATTCTTCAGGATATTTTTCATGTCTACCTGACCCTATTAAAAATAATGGTGCCTGCACTATTAATTGTTAAAGGGCTGGAGTTATTGGGTGCAATTGAGTGGATTGCAATCATTCTAGGCCCTCTCATGAAACTGGTTGGCTTACCCAGTAATATGGGAATTGTTTGGGCGACAACGATACTGACAAATATATATGGAGGAATGGTTATATTTTTTGAGCTAGCCGCAAATGAAACTTTAACTGTTGCACAAGTCACAGTATTGGGCGGCATGATGTTAATAGCTCACGGCCTACCAGTTGAAGCTGCAATTGCAAAAAAATCAGGTGTAACGCTACGAGCAACCTTAATCATACGAATTTTTGGCGCGTTCATTTACGGTGCCGCACTCCATTTTATTTATCAAACCGGAGATTTTTTACAAGAGAACAACCAATTGTTATGGCAACCCGAAGTAACTGAAATAAACTTGCTTGAATGGAGCTTAGAGCAGGTTAAAACACTTCTGATGGTATTAGTTATCATCACAATACTCATCACACTATTACGTTTTTTAAAGTGGTTGCATATTGAAAGGTTAATGCACTGGTTACTCAGCCCTTTACTTCTATTGCTCGGTCTAAGTAAGCAAGCATCGAACATAACAATCATTGGAATCACATTGGGTTTAAGCTTTGGTGGTGGGTTACTAATTAAAGAAGCCGAGTCAGGATTACTGTCAGCTAAAGACATTTTCCTCTCAATGGCGCTTCTAGCCTTATGCCATAGCTTAATAGAAGACACTTTGTTAATTATGGTGTTAGGAGCACATATATCCGGCGTTCTTTGGGGAAGATTAGCCTTTACTTTTATATTCATTCTAATAATGGCTCATTGCCTTAACTGGAAAGAAGACGGGTTTATCTATCGCTACGGAATTAACAAATCAGCCAGAAAGTGATTTTTATCAAGCTTTAGTTTCATCAGAAGACAGTCTAATTAACCTGGCTTCTGTCTTATTCTGCATGGATCACCGACTTATCTTGAAAAATTGTGTAAAGCCCTATGTCTCAATATGCCACACGGCCTGTCTTTTTGCGCCAATGCAATTTCACACGATGACGGTATGATTTACATCTACAAGTTATAGTAAGAACCTAGAGGATGTATCAATCATGACGATTAGAGTGGCAATTAACGGTTTTGGTCGAATAGGACGAAACATTGTTCGCGCTTTGTATGAAAATAACTACCAAGATAAAATTCAACTAGTCGCAATTAATGATCTTGCTGATATTGCTAGCAACGCTCACTTATTGAAATATGATTCCGTTCATGGCCAGCTAGCCGAAGAGGTAAGTTTCGAAAATTCAACCTTGTTTGTATCTGGCCACCCTATTCACACTTTTTCAGATAAAGACCCTATCAATTTACCGTGGGAATCACTAGATATAGACGTCGTTTTTGAATGTACCGGAATGTTTACGAGCAAAGCTTTAGCAGAGCTGCACCTAAAGGCAGGCGCAAAGAAAGTTATTATCTCGGCACCAGGAACAAACGTTGATGCAACCGTTGTCTACGGTGTCAATGAAGACACTTTGGTGCCAACTCACTCTGTAATTTCGAATGCATCTTGTACAACTAACTGCTTAGCACCGATCGCAAAGGTTATTGATGAACATTTTGGCATTAAAAGTGGATTGATGACGACTATTCATGCTGCGACTAATGATCAAAATATTACAGATGTCTATCACGCTGATTTACATCGTGCGCGCTCGGCTTTTACGTCAATGATACCGACTAAAACTGGAGCTGCTGCCGCTATAGGTGAAGTAATACCTAGCTTAAAAGGAAAATTTGATGGGCTTGCAGTACGAGTCCCAGTCGTCAATGTTTCAATGGTGGATTTATGCTTAGTTGTTAACCAAGAAACCAATATTGAAGAAATTAATCAGATTATGAAAACGGCCTGTGAAGGGTCGTCTGTTTTAGATTATAACGCCCTCCCCCTTGTCTCATGTGATTTTAACCATAACCCAGCTTCGTCAATTTTTGATGCCAATCATACACGGGTAATAGGTAAACAAGTTAAAATCATGGCATGGTATGACAATGAATGGGGCTTCTCAAACCGGATGCTCGATAATGCTATCGCTTTAATGAATACAGCCAACAAAGGGTATTACAATGCTTAGACGCACCAAAATTGTGGCCACTCTCGGCCCTTCTACTGACACTCTTGAATCACTTGAAGCTATCATTGAAGCGGGTGTAAACGTTGTACGCCTGAATTTTTCTCATGGCGAAAGCCAAGAGCATGTTGATAGAGCTCAAAGAGTTAAGCAAGCTGCGAAAAACAAGGGGCGATTTGTTGCGATTTTAGCAGACCTTCAAGGACCTAAAATCAGGATCGCTAAATTTCTTGATGGTAAAATCAACCTTAAAAAAGGCGCACATTTTACTCTGGATAGCCAATTAGGAAAGAATGAAGGTCACCAAGAAGCAGTTGGAATTGATCATGAGGCGGTGATTCAGGATACCTATGTTAACGACACCCTCTTATTAGACGACGGCCGAATTGAGCTTTTAGTCAAAGATGTAACTGATACTCGTCTATACTGTGTTGTGATTGTTGGGGGCACGCTTTCAAATAATAAAGGCATTAATAAAAAGGGCGGTGGTTTATCCGCGAAAGCACTCACATTAAAAGACAAGAATGACATCAAAACAGCTGCTGCTATAGAAGCCGATTATGTCGCAGTTTCTTTTCCAAGAACAGCTGATGATATGGCAGAAGCAAGGGAGCTGCTTAATAAAGCAAACTCTAAAGCGGCTTTGATAGCCAAAATAGAACGGGCTGAACTGATTGAGGATAGTGAGTCACTAGACGAAATTATTCGGGTGTCTAATGGCGTTATGGTTGCAAGGGGTGACTTGGGTGTAGAAATCGGTGATGCTGAATTAGTCCCCGTTCAAAAGCACATTATTCAGCGTGCAAGAGCTTTGAACCGCGTCGTGATTACTGCCACACAAATGATGGAGTCAATGATATCAAGCCCGATACCGACACGTGCAGAGGTTTCAGATGTGGCAAACGCCGTAATTGATGGATCTGATGCAGTAATGTTATCAGCAGAAACCGCAGTTGGTGATTATCCGGTTGAAGTGATAGAAGCAATAGATCGTATTTGTAAAGGTGCAGAACGACATTCTCTTACCCAAGTTTCGCAACACAGAATTCATGAATCATTTACTGAAATTGATGAGTCTATAGCCTTATCTGCTATGTATGCTGCGAATCATTTAAATGGCGTAAAAGCCATTATCTGTATGACCGAGACAGGGGCTACACCGCTATTGATGTCTCGAATCAGGTCAAAATTGCCTATTTACGCTTTCTCAAGTTCAATTCAAACTCAACGAAAAATGGCGCTATATCGAGGTGTTCAAACCATCTCTTTTGATGCAAGCGAGATTGCAAATAATGTCGTAAATCGTTTTTCTGTAGCCGAGCTGCTTACAAAAAAACTTGTACAAGAAGGCGATTTAGTGATTCTGACTAAAGGTGATTACATTAACGCCCAAGGTGGAACAAATACCTTAAAGATTATAAAGGTCGGAGGTAGTATTAATTAATAACGTTATATATGGATAGTTTTCATAATTTTGATAAGCCATGACTACTGCAATTTTAGAATGTCTTTATCCATCAATAGTTCGCGGAATAGCTCAGTTCTTCGGTAGTTAGTAAACAAATCAGTTAAACCCAAAAGAGAAGATGACCGCACATTCAGTCGATTTTCTTTTGGAACTGCAAGCACCTCAAAATAATCAAGAAAGTGAAAGACAGGCGTATAACTTTTAGCATAAATATATCCTGGATACTCATGCTCGATACTGGTATGAGCTAATTCAACTATTGATAAGCGAATTAATGGCCAAGCCTCATCAAGAGGCATGCTTAGTTCAAAAGACTGTATGCTGTGAAAAAATGTTTCTGCCTCGGTGGAAGCACAATTAAGTAATGGCGGACACCAATATAATGAACGATCAATGCTGGCCTTTTCTAGTGGAAAAACTACACACCCTTGCAAAAAAAATAACGATAGCAATATGAGTCTTTTGAATATTTTCAATTATGTGTGCCTGATAAGCATTAATGTAGATCTTAGTTTAATTCCATATGTGCTAAATAATCCAGATTAAGATTACTGGCCCCCAAAATTTATGGTTTTTACATGGACATAGCAATTTTTAATGTGAAAATTGACCTTTCATGCTTCTGTTCCTTCTTATGGTTCAAGGCATCTACATTCTTTATTGCTAATAATATCAAACATCCCAAAACAAATTGAAGTTGACGACTTAATTTACTAGCTACTTTAGTAAGAGCTTAATCTACTCTATAATGACTCATTAATTACATAACTGGTTAGGAATGAACTAATGATTGTTACAAACCTATCCGGGCGTATAGTCTAATCAACTAGACAGTCTTCGCCCGGTTTTAAACCGGGGCAAATAGCCCCTTATATTTGATTAACATTAATTTTGTTAAGGGTTTGCTATGTCAAATTTTTCATTACTTGCCAATTTAGGTTGGCAGCCATTTTTTCAACAACAGCTCTCACTTGAAGAATGGGAAAATTCAATTGCTGCACGAATCATCGAACAGCATAGATCAGAAATTACAGTTGTAACTGAATCGAAAAAATTCAATATTACACTAGCCCATTCAATGCCAGATATGGTTGTGGGAGATTGGTTATTGCTTGATAAAAACAGGCAGTTTATTAGAGTGCTGGATCGAAAAACCTGCTTCAAGAGAAAGTCGCCAGGCAGCAAGGTTAAATACCAACTCATTTCAGCAAATGTGGACACAGCTTTCATCGTAAGTTCAATGAATGATGACTTCAATCTAAATAGGATTGAACGTTTTCTAGCGCTTGTTAATGAATCGGGTGCTGAGCCAGTAGTTGTGCTAAGTAAGAGTGATCAGTCTACTTCACCAGAAGCTTTTATCGAACAAGTACAAAAACTAGACGACTATTTAGTGATAGAAGCCGTTAATTGCCTAGATTCAAACAGTGTTTCTAATTTAGAAGCATGGCTTAAGCAAGGAAATACTGCGAGCGTTATAGGTTCATCAGGTGTAGGAAAGTCCACTTTGATAAACACCTTACTAGGTGAGAATAGTCAAAGTACAGGAAGTATACGAGAGGATGATGACAAAGGGCGGCATACCACCACAAAGCGCTCTCTTATAAGCTTGGATTCTGGAGGAATGATTCTAGACACGCCAGGCATGAGGGAGATACAGCTTGCAGATTGTAAAGAAGGCATCGCGGCAACGTTTTCGGATATTCAACATCTTTCCTATCAATGTCGCTACAATGATTGCCAACATCAAGCAGAACCAGGTTGCTCTGTACGTGAGTCAATTGAAACGGGAGTTTTAGATACTAGACGTTTAGACAACTATCACAAACTACTTCGTGAAGAAGCGTTTAATTCCGCTAGTCTTATGCAAAAACGAGCTACAGATAAGGCTTTAGGTAAGTACTATAAGCGAACGCTGAGTGAATCAAATAAGCAAAAAGGTAGATAAGGAGTAGGAGGGTCAAATTTTGAAAGTTTGACTCTCCTCTTATTTTAAAATTTCACTTTTTCGAAATAGATTAATCTTGGGAAGTCTAGATATTAACCCTTCTCGGCTGAAGCTTAATTAGCACAGTTTACCCAATCTAGTTGAGCTTCGCGCACAAATGCTTTAATCCAAACAGCTTGAAATGGAGATTTATGCTTGTATGGGCAGCTCGAAACACCTAGACCGGCTTTTGCATTTTTTGTTGCTTGCCGCCTAACTGATTCTGCTGGATTTCTGCGAGACATAACCATCCTTAAATTAATCATATAGATTTAGTTAAGACTGAGAATTGAGTTTTCTCAAGTATCTTTATACGTTTTTTTATTCAGTATGTTTTTAATATAATTAATGATATCGGATCATCTTCATATACCATATATACTAAGTTGCAATTCACAGTTCTCGTAGCATAGTTCTACAATTTTAGATTACTTAGCGAATACACTGCCTAAGAGTTGAGTTGCCGTTAACACTATGCACTTATCAGGTGCGCTCAATTTTTTCGTCTATAATTAGTGTAAGACACAATAAAACCACTGATGGATTATATGTATAAAATCTCAAGCACAATAATTATAGGTTTTCTATTCTTACTAAGTGTTTCTTCGTATGCCGATACAAAAACACCACTTCGTATACTAACTTGGGAAGGTTACGTCACCCCCGAAGATTTGAAAGCAGTTAATTTGCTTCTTGAGGAAAAAGGATACTTGTATGAAGCAACCGTTATAAAACCCTATGCTGAGGGGGCGGAGCAAATGTTTGATTTGATTAGGGGAAACGGGATTGATATATCTTTCCTCACATTATTTTTCATTAAGATGATGAACGAACAAACATCAAAGTTACTGCAACCCATTAATACTCATTCTCCCCGACTAAGCAATTACAAACACCTTATTCCCAGCCTGACACACCTTCCTATGGGAATGAGCTCACCTTCTGAACTTACTCAAAAGAGTATGCCGCTCTATATACCATGGGGCGGTGGCGCTTACGGATTCTACATTGACCGAAATAGAGTAAAAGCAGGTGACGTGCCTAAGTCAGTTAAAGAACTATGGCTCCCAAAGTGGAAGAACAAATATTCATTAAATCAAAGTCAGGAGTTTTACAATATCGGTTTGGCTTTTATGGGAATGGGGAAGTCACCTTTCCTGTTTCATGAATTAGTACTAGCCGGTAAGCGAAATGAAATTGTGAAGACGATGAGTAGTATTGGTGAGCTACAACAGAAACTTAACTTGCTCTACACTAACGCAGGGCATTTCTGGAAGGCATCACCAAAATTCAACAAAGACCTTCTTATTGTCAGTAGCTGGGGTCCAGAAATCACCCGAGAGAATAACGCCGGTGCTAATTGGCGTATGATTGAATTTGATGAAGGTCATATGGTCTGGCTCGACACTATAAATTTTATTAAAGGTCTTAAAGGTAAAAAACTGGAAGCTGCCGAAATATTTGCTAATTATTTCATCGGTAAAGAAGTTCAGAGCAGAATTGCCCGAGAGCTAAGCATGGTTGCAGCTTCTACTGAGGTAGCAGACAAGCTGGGTCTTGGAAATGCTAACACAATCTTTAACGACAATATGTTTGTGCCACCTTATGATGATATATCCTATAGCATTATGAAACGTATGACTGATGCCGCTACTATTGAGTCAATAAAAAACTAATTATGTGAGTCCTTTGCTAACAATCAAAAACGTAATATAGTGCTTTTTGCAACAATAATTGACCTTAGCAGGCGCTGGGTGACTATGAAAATTCTTCAATTCAAACTGCCCCAAAAATATCAAACTATAATATGACAACTTGGATTATTCAAAACGACCGTTAATATTCTATTAACGGTCATGGTTCAGGCCCCAATAATTCTTTTTATTCGCCAAATCATCAAGGTCAGCTTTATGGCTGTTTAGTTTTGGTCAACGATTGAATGTTAGACTTCTCCAGGTGGCCCACAGAGTCGAAGACTAAGCTACTTATATAAAGTTTATCCGATGTTTCTAATACACCAGTCGTAATAGGATAAGCTCCATCAGGATCCTGTAAGCTCAACAAGACATTTCCATCTTTATCCAACGCAACAACATGCCCGTAAGGTATTGCCTTTGGTCTTACAAAGGCTGGTAGTCGTTGAATTACTTTTCTCAACGCTACGCTTGCAGAAATCTTATCTAATACTGAGCTACGAGGTGAAGGAAGACCTAACCAAAAACGTCCATTATGCCCCGTTGATATATTGTCTGGAAAGCCTGGGAGGTTATCGATCAAGACATCAGTCTTTCCCTCTTTATCGCCCTTAAGCCAGAACTTTAATACCCGATAACTCCCAGTTTCATTAACTAAAAGAAAGTTCTCTTGAGGGTCAAGAGCCACACCATTTGCGAAGTTTAACTGATCTAACAACAGGTTGGTTTTACCACTAACAGGATCATATTTTAACAAGCGACCGTGTCCACCATGTTCATTCAAATCCAGTAAACTGGCTGGGTATGTACCTCCATTTTCCTTTGCACCAAATTTTGTTGAAGAGTCAGTAAAATACACTGTGCCATCTGCTGCAATATCCAAATCATTCGCATACCGTATTCTGGTGCTATTAACTGAATCACTTAGCAAAGTAATGTGTTTATCTTGAGTAATACGTAATAGCCCTCGAAACGCATCGGCTGCTACTAAACTTCCATCTTTATCGATAGCAAGGCCAAGAGGTCTGCCTTCAGTGTTCACCCACTCCGTCCAAGAATCCCCATTATTTTTTAGTATCCAGCCATCATGTGTCGCTGTAAATAATGTGCCTTGCTGATCCATCACGATTGCTTCAGGCCCTTCATGTCCAGCTAGCGATGTTAGCTCAATATGATCAAGGAGTTGATTTGATTTAAAACTGCCAGTGAACCCCAAATTTTTAGGCGCACTCCAAGCGATTGGTTCAACTGACACAGGCCAAAAAGCTAAATATGCGATTAACATAATAAGGAGCGAAGGAATTGCGAATTTCATTTTCATGGATGAATGGTACCTAAGTAACTGATATCTAAATGGGGCAAGCATTGTCTGTGAGAATTTCTTTTAGAGCAAGTTAATCCATAGTCCATGAGGAAATTGATGGGTAAATAAATAGACTAAGACACCTAATCTAAGGAGAGTTGGGTGGTCACCTACCAATGAAAAGACTCGCTCCAGAAAAATAGAATCAAAAGCTTGAGACCTAAACCCTACCCTGTTGAAAATTTTCTTTCGAAGATAAGCTGATAATCAATACTTGACCCATCATATCGGGTGTCAGGGTCACCTTCAGTCGTTTTGCGAGAATTAGCAGGCGCGATTATTCTTGAGATTTCTAAAATAACAGCGTTTTTATTTGTATATTGAAGCTTTGAAAATAACTCGCCGGTAGTGTAATTAAATTTAGGTTTTCTCCCTCTAAGACCATGATCTCTATAGTCTGAAGAATTTTGCCCTCTATCGTGTGTTGCGCTAAGTCCAACTAGTAAGCCTGTTCCAATTTCTTGCTCTAGAATAATTTTTGCTTTGTACCCTGAAATACTATTATTTTGCGCTTCCTCTGTTTCATTCGCATTGTAGTATCCTAATTCGCCTTTTATCTCAAGCGAGTCTGAAAGACTAAAAGGGATCCCTATACCAACCTCTCCTGATAAAACTTCAAGGTTAAGTAATGGTGTAGATGGATTTTGAGAGTAGAGCTGACCAACTGAAAAATAAGTATAGATATCTCCTACCGGTAAGATTAGATTTAACTCATAACCATGAAGCCTGCAATTTGCTACATGAGAAGCAAAGCAGAAATCTAATGAGATATACGCTAATTGCACAGCAAATTGATATTCCGCATTCATGTCATTAAGCAGAGTCTCTGGCGATAAGGCAGTCTCATTGTCTTTGTCATAAACAAAGGCGCTATCAGCTCCATTAGTTTCTACTGCATCTTTATCAGTAGGTGAAGCCCAGGATACGTTAGTTAATATTAAGGCAATGAGTAAAACGCTCAGTTGTATATAGAGTCTCATATAATGGTATCGCTAATTTTGGTTAGTTTTAATTTAAGGGTTCGTCAATCAATTCGATATTGTGAATAAAAGACTTTGGCAGACTTGAAAAAGTTCAAATTTGTTTTTGAATAGAATAAGGTTGTAGGCGGTTTGCTAATTTAGCAACAGTCCATCAGCCTCTATAACATCACCATGATGTCGGTTTAGTTGAATCAGCTTCATTTGATGGTGCACGTAAAATAAATAAGCCCATAATTGTTTCTCCTATAATTTGAACTACATAGAATAAGCCCTTTAGATTGAACTGTTGATATCTTAAAGTTCAATATATATGCTCTATCGTTCAAAAATTACTTGATTAACTATTATGCTGTCCGAACTATTAAATATTTTTCGCTTACAGGCAAAGATCTATAACAACGCTCAGTTTTGTGGAAATTGGCAGATTAAGGCCCATGAACTAGGTCAAACTTCGTTCCATCTTGTAACACATGGCCAATGCAAAATGATTATGGAGGGACACGATGAAGAGATATTGACACCGGGAGATTTGGTGGTATTCCCAAGAGAAATGGAACACCTCCTTGCCCCATTAGATAATGACCCTGAAAAATCTTCAGGGAGGCCGATGGCGTTAGTTACCCCGAATGAATTCAAACCTGGTACAGCAATATTATGCGGTTTATTCAAATTTGAGCACAAAGGCTTTAATCACTTACTAGATGCATTACCAGAGGTGTTTGTAATAAAAGCATTGCAGGCACCTTGGATAGAGCCCTTGCTTCAACAAATTCGAAATGAAATGCTCAACCCTCAGGCTCTGAGTGAGGACATTATCAACCGTCTTAGTGAGTTGCTGTTTATCTACGCTTTGCGGTACCAAATTGTCCATTGCAGTCAACTCAGCTTCTTATCATTATTTATGAATAGTGCTTTGGAACCTGCTCTTAATTGCATTAAACATCGCCCTGAAAAAAACTGGACTATTGAGTCCTTAGCACAAGCATGCGCAATGTCTCGCACTAAGTTCTCTCAATTATTTAAAAAAATAAGTGGCATGACCGTCAATGAATACCTAACTTGGTGGCGGATGCAGTTAGCTTATAGTTACTTAAAGCAAGGTTTAAGAATCGCACAAGTAGCAGAGAAAGTTGGTTATCAATCTGAAGCAGCCTTTAGTCGCACATTTAAAAAGTCATTTGCCATCACACCAGGAAGCTTACGTTAGCAATTTAGGGTTTTATAATTTTGGTAGTATAGTGCCTGGGTATCATTTTTTGATGAGCGTAATCATAATGTAGTCTAAGTATTTTTTTTGAACCCGAATTTGATTCTAAGGGTAATATAAAGATAGTCTTAATAGTGTCTTTTTGCTTTAGTAAGCACCTATAGCGACCTCACCAACTTACAACACATTATCTAAATATTTCTCTTACCCAGTTCGTTAATTATATTGCTTTCAAACGCCCCCCTACGCAGGTTTGTCCTCAGCTGATTTATCAGACATAAAGACAAACATAAGCAAAGCAATCGAAACTATTGAATCAAAGCTGACCACTAATGCTGCTTTATTAAGATAAGGGCTGCCTAAACAAATAACTAGAATGGCGTAAGCGATCTTGCTGGAGGCTGCTATGACAGCAACAAATTTCCTATTTTTTGCATTAAAAGCCCCATAAATCAGCATTAACCCAATTAGCGTGATCAGCACTCCCCAACTACGGACAATCATGTTGGCCAATGGCCCTTGCAGTGATTCACCAAATAAATTTTCAACTGCCGCCTCAGGGGCGAACACCGCTTGTAACATGGTGCATGTAAGAAGCCCCGAAACGAGCATGATCCATTTAATATTTTTCGATATTATATTCATATAAATTCCGTTGTAGTTAAGGTGATTAGTTAGTTATTTCAAGGTCCAAAAATATCAATTATCTTGGCAATTGAATGGCTTTTTGAGCGAAAAAATATAACTGCTTAATCCTGATCTCATATTGAATACTGGCTTTCATTTATTGTATTTTTTTAACTGAATCTGGCCCCTACTGTTTTTTGTAGTAATAGCTCAAGCTTTCTGAATCAAAAACATCGATAACAATACCAAGACAATGCCCGGTAAGGTCATCCATTCAAATGTATCTAGTCCAATGACAACGCTCAAAATAATCACAAAAATAGGTGTGAGAAAACCATAAGCCGAAACATTAGTTGCACCCAGCTTTACTGTTGAAAACTGTAGTACAAAGAAACTTCCTAACGTAGTGAAGACCGACAGATATAACAACCCTGCATACACTTTGATTTCGAGGTCTTGCCAAACAATTTGATCTAGGCGGCTGAACGATAATATTAATAACCAGAACGCACCTAAGAATATGACCCAGAAAGTCATAACTTCCATTGGCTCCCCTTGATAAAAGCGTTTGATTAAAGGGTTATAAATACCCATAAACAAACAGCCGGTAAGGAAAACTAAGTCGCCATAATTCAATTGAAGACTGATGAGAGCTTGTAGGTCGCCTCGAAAGACTATCCACAATGCGCCGACAGTACCTATCAACAAACCCAGTTTACGACGGCTATTGGTATGGTCATGATTGATAAAATAAGCAAATACTGCGGTGATGGCCGGAACTATCGTATATAGAGCGCCGGTATTAAAAACACTTGTATAACGCAGGCTTTCAAACATACACCAAAAGAAAGCGACTAAAGGGATACTTATAAGCGCATAAGCAAACAATCGACCTAGTGCAGGGACATGCCAACCATTTTTCAAAAAAACAAAAGGCGAAAATAATAAAGCAGCAAATATGAAGCGCACGAACATCATTAACTCTGGCGCTAGTGCGTCGGTAATCAATCCGGCTACAGGAAAAGAACCTGCCACCAATATCATCGTAAAAAGCATCAAGACATGTACATACGAATTACTCCCTTGCACGAGAAGCTTGCTGCTTAATTTCATAATAGATTCCACTACAATCTCTCTTCCACACAATAGCGATAACATAGGTATGCCTACCTGTTAATTTTCTAACGAATCAAATACGAGAATGCATTTCGAGACGCTGAACAACAGCATAGCTTGTTTTAATTTGACAGATAATACCCATTTAAAGACAATCACTGTTGAGTTAAAGTTAACTATATATGTAAGTTATTGATCAATTTATATCTTCAACCAAAGTTATAAAGGAGAGTATGGAAGGATTTAGCGCTATTCCAGTTTTTATTGCAGTTGTTGAGCGCGGAGGCTTCTCACCTGCTGCCAAACTGCTCGGTATATCCAAGTCGGCAGTGAGTAAACGCATTAACCAACTTGAGCAAAATCTAGGGGTTAAATTACTACATCGCACCACTCGAAAAATTAGTCTAACAGAAGCTGGTGAACATTTTTTTGAGCATGCGGAAATTGCTAACAATGCCGCCAAAGACGCAGAAGATGCCGTAGCTCAGTTACAAGGTGAGCCCCAAGGTCGGTTACGAATCAATACCCCTATGTCTTTTGGTCGCCTACACATCGCCCCATTGATTCCTGCATTTCTTAAGCGTTACCCTAAAATAAGCATTGATATGGTGATGAGTGACGAAGTCATCGACTTAGTGGGTTCAGGTTTTGATGTCGCCATTCGCTCAGGTAACCTAGTCGACTCTAACTTAATTGCTCGTAAACTTGCACCTTTGCGTAGTGTCTTATGCGCCTCACCGGAATACCTTGAGAAACATGGTTACCCAAAAAGTTTAGCGGATCTTAAGCAGCATAATTGTGTCTTATTCTCTTTCTCGCGCGACCTGAGGGAGTGGACATTTAACAAAGAAGGTCTTTCAGAAGCTATTGAAATACGTGGTAATTATCAAGTCAATAATAGTGAAGCGTTACAGGAAGCGTTATTACAAGGCATTGGTATTGGACGACTCCCAACTTTTGTTGCTAGTACAGAAATAAAAGCAGGCAGACTTACCCCGTTATTTCCTGAATATGAGATGCTTGAACAAAGTATTTATGCCGTGTTTCTAGAGCGGCAATACATGCCTGCAAAAGTAAGAGCTTTTTTAGATTTTGCTATTGAGTACTTAGGAGACGACGAACCTTACTGGGAACGTTAGATATTGCTTTAATATAATTGTCTACTTTATCTCAACAATCATATTCTATTTATGGTCATTATCATTCATTTAGATACCCTTTAAGCTAGTCATCATCTTAAGTCATTCCCAATTATCAAAAAAAGGAGAGTGACGATTGAACACTTACTTTGCTGAAGGATTTTAATATGGAACTTTTTACTGCAATTAAAGAACGTCGTGCGATTAAACATTTTGATAATCAGGTGATAATCCCTGAAACAGACTTCACTCAAATTATGGAGTCTGTTCTTCTCTCCCCCACGTCATACAATATCCAACACTGGCGTTTTGTCCGTGTAAAAGAAGCCCAACTAAAACAGAGAATAAAAGAGGCTGCTTGGGGACAACAGCAAATTGAAGATGCATCAGAGTTGATCATCCTTTGCGCCAACAACCAAGCTTGGAATGATAGACCCGAACGGTATTGGGCCAATGCCGATGAAAACACACAAAACATCTTAGTGCCAATGCTACAAGATTTTTACCGCGACAAACCACAAATGCAACGAGACGAAAGTATGCGATCTTGCGGTATGGCAGCACAAACCTTGATGCTTAGTGCCAAAGCATTGAACTACGACACTTGCCCTATGATTGGTTTTGATCATACCACTGTTGCGGATATCATTAAGCTCCCAAAAGATCATTTAGTTGGGATGATTGTTGTGATAGGCAAGGCAGCAAAGGCTGCCCACGGTAGAGGTGGGCAACTAGCTTTGAGCGAGGTGCTTATGGATAATACATTTTAGTGCAATTGTAGCGACGTGATTGATCAACATTGTCACTCTTACTAAAGGGCGGCAAAGCTGGTGTACTGCCTTGAGATTATCAGACAAGAACTCTCTACATTTTTGAAATGTAGCTCCTGTGAGTCAAAATGTGAACCTCAAGCTACACATTTTGACTCATACTTCCATGTATGTGATCAGTAAACCAGAAACTTATATTTAAAATTCTCTTAAACCGAAACCAGACTTACTTTTCCACTGCTTCAATTGCTTTCGCTTTAATTTCCACATAAATGGTCATAATGTTATTTTCAACTAGCTCATCGATTTTTTTAGTTATCGATGACAAATGCACGTCAACTGCAGTCTCTTCAGACTGCCCAAATTTGCAATCAAAACCCCAATAGACCGAGCCAGAGGGAAGAGGTTTTTTACGCTCTTTTTTCAGAAACTTTCTGATATCATGCTTTACTGAGTCAACAACACGGGGCACTTTGATTTTAGGGTGGTCTAATTTAAAGGTTTTTTTCATAGGAATCCTAAGAGGATGAACAGCAACTATACGCTGGATAATTTCTAATGACCTGCAGTGTAATATTAATAGGCAAATTCTTCCATGAATTTGGATCTAAACTCCTATCTCTACATACCCTTCATTGTGGATTGTATTGAAATTAATCGTTATCCTGAACTGAGCATAATACAAAAATAGTTTTAACAAGCAGGAGTTAGATAGATGAGCGAAGTGCACGAGCCCTATAAAGTCTACTTGGCAGATGTTTCCTATTTCAGCGGCAAGTTAGAAGCCTATCTTCGCTATAAAGAGATTCCTTTTGAGAGAGTTGAAACTAATGCCAAAATTGGATTTGAAGAAATTTATCAGCATACAGGAGTATTAAAAGTACCTGCGGTAAAAACAGCTGATGGATTATGGTTGAAGGACACAACCCCGATGCTGGACTGGTTCGAAGAGAAATACCCCGAACACCCTATTATGCCTGTAGATCCTACCCTTCTGTTCGTATCAAAACTAGTTGAAGATTATGCTGATGAATGGTGTTGGCGCTCAGCGATGTACTTTCGATGGCGAGACCCTGCTAATTCAGATTATCTCAGTCAACGAATCGGTAAAGAGGTATTGGGTCATTGGCCAATACCAACTAAATACGCAGGCATGTATTTTAAACGTCGACAGAGAAAATTATTCTTGTATGGCGATGGGTTAACGAATGAGTCTGAACAGGTCATTCGTCAACAATATTTTGACTTATTAGAAGGTTTTAATACTTTACTCAAAGATACACCTTTCCTATTAGGCAATTCTGTCACGCTGGTAGATATAGCCTTTATGGGGCCATTTTTTCGCCATTATTTTTGTGATCCTGAGCCCGCAAAAATAATGCGAGATAGGTATCCCCTCGTGATGGAATGGGTGGTTAAAGTCTGGAATGCTAAGGCTAGTCAACAAGAGCACGCTTCCCAGGTGAGAAATTTTACACATGAAGGTTGGCAGAAAATACTTAAAGAAATATGCCAAGATTATATCCCATACCTTGTTCGAAATGCCCAAGCTTGGCACGCAAAAGAGAAGCATTTTGATTTTGAGGTAAATGGCGTTACCTTGCCAAAATTGCCGGTTATACAGTACCGTGTTTATTGTCTTGAACTACTCGAAATCCAGTATAAATTGTTAGAGCCTGACGCAAAATGTAAAGTAGATGAAATATTCAAACCCTATGGTTCATTGATGTTAAACACAGGTATATGCTCTGGGCTTGCTATGGAATACCAGCTACCGCTTTCTAAAAGAAGTGAGCCCATAGGTTGGCTGGAAAAACTCACTATTATGTTAGCAGGCACTCCATGGGATATGCCCAAACACTTTCGAAAATCATAGCCTTTTTAAATGCACCCAAAAACAATGATATTTTCAGATTTTGGATGTAAAGTCCTAAATGGTAATTGCTACCACCAATTGTTAATTCGTCTCGAAGTATAAATTTAAAAAAACGGTCATTATTGATAGAAACACTAATGAGCCTAACGAAAGTTTGTACTGAACCCCTGTCTAAAAATTGAGAACTTTAAATGAAAGCCGTTTTTGATGTTTTACGAATTAGCTTTAGCGCTCTGTTAGATTGTTTTATCAAACCTAAAAAGTTACCGGCTCGATCTTGGTTGTCAGAATATACATTCCGTTTAGCTAAACAAATATTACATGAATCTAAAACTAAACCTATTCCTTGGCTGCGTGAACGTCAAAAGCTTCTCAAAATGTATTCTCCTTTAATGTTAAAAACAACTAAGCAATATGAAGTGATTGCTGATGTACCCTGCGTTATTTATAAGCCATCTAGTTTAATAGAACCCAGTACAGTCATTGTTTATCTGCATGGTGGCGGTTACGTAGTGGGTTCTGCAGAAGGCTATAGCTTAACACTTGCTAACTTGGCAATTAGCTTACAGGCTAATGTCATTGGTGTTGAATATCGTCTTGCTCCTGAGCACCCCATAACCACAGTTCAAGAGGACTGTTTAAAGGTTGCTGAATATATATTGGAAGCACGACAGGTAAAGGGTAACAAAGTAATTTTAATGGGTGATTCTGCAGGAGGCGGGCTTTGCCTTGCCACGATTCAGTCGCTCGCAAAATTGTCAGGCAAGCATCAACCTGATGCCTGTGTTTTGATATCCCCCTGGATAGCTCCACTCGATGAAAATGGATTAACCATGGAGCATGAACAAAGTGACATTCTGGATAAAGCTTTATTAGATCGCTGGGTGTCTGAATTTGTGTTGGATAAGAGTAAAGATGCTCAGCTGGTTGATTTTAGACTCATGGACTTAACTAACCTTCCTCCATTGTATATTCAGGCAGCAGGTTCAGAGGTTTTTCTAAAACAGATTTTAAATTTTTCAAAGGCTTTGAATACAGCGAAAATACCTCACGAGATAGATATATTCGAACAACAGTTTCATGTTTTTCAAACGTTTGCACCATTAGTTAAGCAAGCTGACACAGCCTTTCAGAAAATAACTGTTTATATTTCTCGACTGTAGATAGCTGAGAGGATTGCGTTTTGCTATTATTTCTACCGACTACTGATCTTCGGTATTGTATCTTCCCTACGCTTAATTTGGTTTTCAATCGCAATCAAGATGATGCTAACAAAATCAATCGCGGGTAATAGAAGCGTGATAGGATGAAGGATTCCAGTCGCAACAAAGACTACGAAAAATACCACAGTTATTGAGCCTCCTCTCATTCCTGCCTCAACAAGGGCTTCAATGTTATTACGTGCTGCGAAAAGGTTATAACTCCCTAATATAAGAATTTGAACGCCAAGTATTTGCATAGGGCCAAGAGATACTACGTCACCTGAAAATCCAGAAAAAGTAGTTTCTGGCAGGTAAAGAAAACTCAGCAAGGTGTTGGGGCTAAACAAAGTCAAAAAACCTAAAAGCAGCAGGTAGACACCAAACACAAACCTGTTTTTACTTTTGAAAGTCATTTTGGAAGCAGTCTTTTGATTAACTATTTGATCACATTTATTTAGCGCAACCTTGGTCATTACAGCACTAAATAATTCGACAAAACCAACCACAATAGCATAGAGATAAACCCTACTAAGCCAGACAGTTTCAGGGTCTTGAATTCCATAAAACATTGTTATAAATACAACTAAAAGAAAAACGCCATATATAGTTCGTCCACGGATTGTTCGTTGGGCGAATTGCGAAGAGTCATGACCCTTAAAAAACCAAATTCCGTAAATCATATGAAATAGCGCAACACACATTGCGTAAATCGTTTCAGCATCCTCTTCAGGTGCAGAATAATAAACGAAAAAAAGGTAAGTAATCATTACCAAACTTAGAGTAATGCTCCAAGCACTATAGAGCTTCATTGTGTTCGAGTAGGACATACATTCAACTTTATAAGGGTTATCTTAAATGATTTTTATCAATCTTATTACAAGATAAATAATAGCAGAGATCAAACGACCTATTTTGGCTTAAAGAACTTCATAACATAACCAAAATGATACAAGTTAGTCTGTTACCAAGTAAACCAGACCAATCGACCATTTCTTTCACACAGCTCAAGCTTATATCGGCATTATATAAGTAGGCACCCTATGCAACGTTTATAAACCATCTCGAATAATCTCGTTTGTTGTGCTTGTATATTTTTGTCACGCCAAAATGAGTTATGAGGTAAAGGCAAATAATTTTTTTCTTGATTAAATCACATTACCATGCAAATATAGTTCGCATACGTACTATATAGATTTATTTTTTGACCTTAACTTTAAACGTGAACTAAAGATGAACAAAGATAAACGACTTTTTTTCCTGCTCAATAGAGCCAGAAATGCTACCTATAAATATATGGATAAATTAATGATTGAAACTATTGAGGTGCCAGTGGCACAAGTTTCTGCGCTTTTGATTTTAAACATAAATGACGGTTGCCTGGTGAAAGATTTAGGGACTTTTCTTGGTCTTAATAAATCTGGCACAACAGGATTAACTGATCGGATGGTTAAAAATAAATTGATCAATAAAATAGCCGATGAAGCAGATGGTCGTGCATTCCGGATAATAATGACTCAAAAAGGTAAAGGTGTTTTAAGAAAAGCAAAGCCCATCATTCAAACTGAAAACGAAAAATTGCAACAAGGTTTTAATGAAGAAGAAATGCAGACGGTTATCCGTTTCCTCAATAATTTAAGCCACACTCACCGTTAGGAATAGTCATTATGAGTTATACCCCCTCTAAAAGCCCTGTACTTAAAATATGGAAAAACCTTAAAGGTACTTCTGCTGGCCGATGGCTTGCAACACAAGCAATTTGTTTTAAAGCTCCTTATTTTAGATCCATTAAGCCATTATTAACTCATGTTGAAGCTGGCCATGTTGAGCTGTTTTTTAAAAAACGCTGGAGCATTACGAATCACATTAATACCGTCCACGCCATTGCCATGTGTAATGCAGCAGAGCTTGCAGGCGGCTTATGTTTAGATGTATCTCTCGATGCAGGACACCGCTGGATACCCGCTGGAATGACAGTTCAATATCTAAAAATGGCCAAAACAGATCTACGCGCTACCTGTAAAGTAGATAGTTATAACTGGGAAGGAAAGCAAGATGTAATAATGCCGGTTTGTGTATACGACACCAATGACGAAGAAGTATTTCATGCTGATATCACCATGAGAGTTTCGCCTAAAAAACACTGACATCGTTCAATATTCTGAAAAGATGGCTTGGAATAGCTGTAAAATTTAACTTCGATTAGTTAAGTGCATATATCAATCGAATAAAGGTTTGGGTTAGCCCCAAACCTTATGATTACGACTACAAAAAATTGTGTCGTCCATTTTCTTCATTTCACAACTTCTACAAGGCACTAGCTCTAGCATCAAAAACTTTGTATAAGCGAGGATTAAGCCAATTGCGCTTGGTGTTCCCATTGAGTCTTTTTGCACAAGCAAGAAGTGCAAGGTCAATCACAGGCTCAATCATAATAACGCTACTATAAGCGACACAAAATGAGAATACAGAAGCCACATTCTCGGAACTAAATCCTTGTCCATAAAATGCCCAAAATGCTACCCATGTAATAATGCCTCCCTGATAACTGACCGACAAACCCAAAGCCTGCGCATAGCTAATATCTTTATAGGCGGTATTCTCAGGAATAAGTTTTTTCGCTAAAAGACTCATGGCGAAAAGTGGCATTATTAATGTAGTGACGTTAAGCCAATACATAGGAAGGTCTTGTGGTGCAAAGAATAAGCCTTGTATGAGCAACCCAGCACTTAATCCAACAGCCGCCGGAGCCGCACCAAATAATAAAAATAAGCTGGAGCCAAGAATAAAATGAACTTCAGAAATGCCAACAGAATGGTGCGGTAACACTTCAAAAAAACCTAATACCATCAGAGAGGTTAAGAGACTTTTAACGCCCAACGATAAAAAACCACTGCCTGTTACATCCGTAAAAATAGACTTGGCGATGAGACCAAATGATACGATAGCCGTGCTATAACTGAGCGCGATCTTAGCGCCTTGAATAATTTCCGGTTCAATATGCATAAATCACTCTCTACTAGTTTAATTCTGATATAAACGTTTAAAAAGCGAATTTTACTTATTCGTAAAGGTTCTAACAGTGACAAAATGTCGCACAAGGCCTTTTCATCTTAATTTCAGGCAGAACTTGTTGCTATGAAATATACTAATTTTTTAGTGACATCAATCAGGTGTAAACTCAAATTGTTAATAATAACTGAGATTGCATATTAGTCATTTTCAAAGAAGGCATTTCCTTTGAGAACGCTTGGATCAACTGCTTGTTGTTTCTAGTTTAGGCGAATCCAAGATGATTTTCTAACCTGCAGATAGATGGGACTTATAAAAATGTGTTACTACTTACCCGGTTCTACCCTTAATATTTTCCAGTCTTCGACCTCTTTTTTGTAAAAGCCACTTTCTGTTAGAAAACGCTTAACCGTCCCTTTTTTTCTAAGTGCTATCAATCCTATTTGCAAAGCGGTATAGATCTGTTTACCAAGCTTATGTTTTTTCGAAACAATAAAACTTCTCACACCATTTAAGGCTATTTTCACACCAGGCACCGGTATTAAACGCCTGTCACCAGAAAACTCATAGGCCATACCAGGTAAATTTGTAAACTCCTGTATAGTAAAGTCAACACCCCAAAATAGAACCTGGTTGAACATAAATTCTTTTTTGGGTGCTGAGTGTAGCGATTTCAAACCTATTCTACTTAGTGTATCCCACCCTACTTGCCAATTAGGCGAATGTGTTGCCGAAAATGACTTTAAGTCTTCAATACTACTCACTTTAAGCATCTCTTTATTTGAATCTAAGGTATAAATACCTTTTACAAAGCTTCCATTAGGTATGATTGCGGTGCTTATAAAAAAAAAGTCGCTAAACTCAGGCTGCACCCATATATCCTGATGCATTATTGCAACATGACCTGCTTTGGTCATAGCAATTTCTCGAGCTGCGTTGGGGGCAGAAACCATTTCTAACTTTACAGGGAAACCACCTAAATTCAGTGCTTGCATAATAATGACCATGCAGGCTACATTTCGATTAGAGAAGTCTGAGTCTAGGCTTGTTATTTCAAGTACGTTTTTATTTTTTTCTTTTAAAAAGCTGGTATATGCCGTTATATTTCTTTGGATTACTGACATAGGTAAATCGAATGTCGCGTAAGTTTTCACTGAAAACATAAAAAAAACAATTAAGCTAATAACTTTAATGTATTTTTGCACTATGGGCCTCCAGCTAGTAATTTAGAAGCAATTTAATTATAGTTCAAAATTTATTATCTGCGACGTTGAAACACTTTTGTGATCCCCACTCATAATCATGCTCGGCATCAAACTTTATTGAAACTACTTGTTCAATTTATCGATAAGTCGACTCAATCATTTACTTGATATATGGTTTATAAAGTGGCCAAATCACGAAATCTTTTACAACAAATTAAAGGCCATATTGCGTAGCTTGCTCAATTAAAGCATTCAACTTGCCTTCCATTCACAGGCCATCTAACAAAGCTGTTAGCTAGAACCAGACACTCATTATTTCTCACTCATTAGATTAATAACGACTATACAGTATCGTTTATTCCCACTAGATGTGAGCTATACTTTGTACAATTGCTAAAGTCCACTATATCGATCATTAACCACACAAGGTGTATGTATAAGGTGTGAGTCATGAAAGTATTATTTTTCTTTATAATGTTGTATTTACCGACGTTAACATTCTGTGATGAAGTATTAATGGCTTTTGGGGAGTCCATTCCTCCTTTTTCTTTCCCTGAGTCAAACTCAGGTATTGAAATTGAAGTGATTAGTGAATCTCTTGCCTTTCGTGGCTATACCCTCAAACCTGTTTATTATCCTTTAGCTCGCGTACCTCTGGCATTCAAACAAAAACAAGTTGATGCCGCTATGACCGACTTAGGACACGACATGCGTGCAGTTAATGCTTATTACGCCAATTCTGCTGTCGTTTATGACAACGTTCTCATTACCCTCAAAAAGAGTAATTTGACCATCACGAAGCCTGAGGACCTCTGGGGGTTGTCGGTGATCTCATTTCAAGGGGCCAAAAAACGTTATCCTGTTTGGCTTGCACCTGTAGATCAAGCCCAAAAGTACTTTGAGCAGAATAATCAGTTATTGCAGGTCTTAACACTTGATAGAGGGCGTTATGACGTTGTTCTCAGTGACATTAGCATTTACAAATACTATGCCCTTCAAGCAGAACGAAAGTCAGGCAAAAAACTTAATCAAATTAAGATGCATCGTTTTGTTAACCTTAACCCTGACGATTACCGCCCCGTTTTCTGGGATGAACAAATACGTGATGATTTTAATGAAGGGTTAACATATTTGAAAGTTACTGGTCGTTTCCAAGCTATTTATGACAAATACATAACAGCTAACGGAGATTAGCGTTAATAGCTAATTCTCTATCACTATGATTCATATAACTTCCCTAAAGCCTTTTAACAAACCCCGCGTTTGACTAGTCTGAAATAGCATAGATTTCACTGTATTCAGGCGGGATTAGAATATCACTAAAAAAACCACTGAACCCAAGTATCATAATAAATGAAGTAGACACGCCAATTGCTATAATCAAAAAGGTTAAATTAGCTCTGTGTATGTTACTGAGCTTGTTTCGGCTCAACCAATTGAAAGCCGATGCAAGATGAACAAATAATGCCACGACTGCTAAGAAATAATAAGGAAAAAAATAGACATAAAATGGTCTAATATGAAGACCAGAAATGCCGAAATAAATATTTGTATCTATACCGACAACACCCCTTCCAAATAATACTGCACCAATATGATTTAGTAAAAAATAGGCTAGATACAAGCCAGAAATTGCTTGCGCTTTTTCAAGAAAACCTTTGCGTTGCCCTCTTCTATTCCAAACAAAATAAATACCGCTACTAACCTGAAACATTGCACATAGCAATAGAACACATTCCACGATTATGTTTCGATAAACACCTCGAAATAAATTCATTACATCAATGTGTTGTTGAACACTGCTTAAAATAAACAGATGGTTGATAAGGTGGAATACAATGAAAACGCCTAAAATTAAGGCCGATACCCGATGTATTTTATGTAACATCAACTCACTCCTATTAAATGCCAAACAACCGTAAGAATTTGTACTGTTTCCCCTTTCTTTTTCGTACTAGAAACAGTTAATCAGTGAAGAAGATTATGAAGTAGATGAGCGTGTGCAATCTATGATGAAGCGCGCCAACTTTGAGGACAAATCACGACAAGTGAGAAGAGCTAGATATACTGTTTAGTTAAAGAGTGAGCGAAAGTCGGTATTCCGTGGGCGTTTGGCCTGTCCATCGCTTAAAGGATTTTCGATAAATGCTAGGGTCAGAAAATCCGAGTAAATAAGCCTGTTCGTCAATGCTTATACGATTTAGTTTTATTTGTTGAACAGAAAACTCAGTACGAACTTCATCGAGTAAGCTTTGGAATCGATCCCCTTTTGCCTTCAGTCTACGCTGTAAAGTACGTGAACTAATTGACAAACGTCGAGCAACTCTTGTGATATCAACCTTATTGCCATCAATGCATTTCAGTATTTCAAGTCGTACTTGATTTGAAAATAGATTGCATTCGCCAATCTTTTTAATAATAGAAGCAGATTGTTGTTCTAGCATTTGGTACAAATAAGGGTTGGCCGTTAGCAAGGGTTTTTCGAGCCAATGACTGGACAATATCACTTGATCTTTTTCTTGAGAAAATAAAACAGTGCAAGCAAAAGCTTTCACGTATTCTTCAATATTCTCAGGGGCTGGTCTTTTAAGCTCAACACGCAAAAGTGGTTCAGTTTCACCGGTCAATAACCGAATACAATTCATTAATGCAACAAAAAACGAGTCAACCAAAGCGCAGTCTACCTTCCCGCTCATTCCAGAGTGAATCCACAAGCGAGCCGTCAACCAACAGTTTGGCCCTGAAGAATTTTGTTGCTCTTCTATATCAAACCTTAAACCATCACCAAATGCTTGTTGATAGCGCTCATAACTCTTCAGAGCCTCCAAACCATTAGAAGCCGTAGTCAATAAGTGTCCGACAATACCCAGTGTAAAAGGTTGATATTTTAATCCATGCACCAAACCAAAATTTTCTCCCTCCCATATGCCTTGGGCAGCTTTATAACAGGCTGACGCATACTGACAACTCAAGCGTAGCTCACTATCTTCCAGATTGAACTCATCCAAGCCGACTTCTTTTTTTAACGCTACCAGATCAATTCCCATCTGCTGGAGTGCATTCAATATGGAATTTATCCCACCACTAGAAATAGTAGGTGACATTGAACTGAACGGCATAATATATAAACTCCAGATGAGATATTAGAAACTATTAATCATGATTTTATAGACAAGTTTGATCCAATCAAGAATATATGAGTAGTATTTTTGATCACTACGTAGAATACCTTACGGTCACACTCACCTGAAGGTGTTGAGCAGCTGAATGCTCTTGCAGCACTACACGTGCTGACCCGCATGTATATTCATAATCATAGGCATAAGGGCTTCATAGCATTGTCATATTTAGCCATGTCAGAATAAATATTAGTTAGGGTTTTCTCTAACAAACGTAGCTATTAACAATTCAATCCTTTTCCTTTAACCTCGATAATTCAGAATTCGTGTATTTGGGGTTCACTAATTAAACATTTCATGTCTATAGCCAGAGGGGGTTAAACCTGTCCAGGCTTTGAACTTTCTCTGAAACGCCCTGACCTCACTAAATCCGAGTTTCTCAGCTACCCGTGCTACTGTAGTGTCGAGATCAGATAAATACTCGATAGCGAGTTGTAATCTCAACTCGTCGATCATTTCTTGCCAACTTGTTTCAGCCTCTTCAAGTCTTCGATCAAGTGTTCTGACTGATATCTGAAGTCGCTTGGCGACGGTTTCTCTCCTTGGCGCACTGGACTGCATTAACTCAGCTGCATGCCACTTTATTTTTTCCACGGCTGTCAGCCGTTTATTAATATTCTCAAGCTGATCTTGAGCCTGCTTCTCAGCTAAGCGAAGCATTTCCTCACCATGACCTAGTATCGGAAAATGATGCATATTTTCACTGAGCATCATTCTCGACTCACCAGTTGACCAAGAAACTGGGCATCGTACAACGGACTCAAAATGCTGGCGACTTGGACCTGAATAAGGTGGATGCTCCAACCAAATAGTCTCAGGAGATAGGTCTTGGCGTGCAGTTATCAATCGAAGCAGGCTGCAAAACATAGTCATCACACACTCAGAGACATGGCGCCGTACAACAAGATTTTGATGAGTCATCTTTATCGATAACTGATACTGTTTACCATCAAATGAATATTCGACTTCGCCACTATTTCCAGTTGCGAGACCTTGGAAACGAGCTAAGTATTTAAGCGCTTCACCTAGCGAGGGCGAACTGAGCGCAAGCGACATTAATACCCCATACAAAGGTGGCATGATTTGTTGGCCTATGTCGACACCAAAACTATTGTTTTTATTTGCGAGTATGAGCTGTAAGAGCACTGTCTCGTAGTTAGGCCCTGATACCCGAGCACTAGGCGTCAGAGACTCCTGACTCAGCCCTGCTTGTTCAATCACACCATCTATAGCAATTCCAAGGGATCTTGCGCCATATACAAATTGAGATAGCGCAATGCCTGTCACATAATGGTCATTATTTGTCATAAGTTTACGCGGCCTAATATTCCACTATTTATTTTCACTATGGTCACGTAAAAAGTAATGGGTAGCAAGTTACGTAGGCCAGCCAAACGTTAATATTTTCTATATCACAGTAATTAATATTTTGATAACAAGCAGAAATTGAAAGCAAATGGCAAGATTTGCCGCATGCCTGTCCTTTTAAGCCGCCGAATAGCGATGAAATCATTGCTAACATGTCTTTGATAATGCGATCTGGCATTTAGTCGTCTAACTTAAACATAACAAATATAGGACTTATGAGTATGAGCGTAGGATTGAATCTATTCTTTATCAGTTTATTCTCAGTAATTGTTTTTACTGAATTTGACACCCTAGCTAACTTATTGCTTTTAAATAGTATCTTACAAGTCACGCTATTCATTTTGGTTGCATGTATTCCTTTCTTACGAACAAAGCGTGTGTCCTATGTCGATATCGCCTGGCCTTTCGGCGTTGCGCTTATAGGTGTACAAATTTTATTGATGGGTGACGCTGATTTCATTCGAAAGCTGATTGTGGGTAGTGTTTATATATTTATTGGTTTACGAATGGGCGTTGGTGCCTTAGTGATGGCAAAAGCAACAGGGGTAATTTATAAGACCGAGTTCCCTCGTTATAACTACCGTCGCATGATACTTGAGCAATCAGGAAGTAAGTATGTCAATTCACACCTGCTGGCCGAAATTATGGCTCAGGGCTTTGCTAATATCACCGTGTTGGCTTTACCCGGCTTTCTTCTAGCAACGAATAGCAGTCACTCAATTTCAAGCATGGAAGTTATGGGTATTTGCATATGGGTAGTAGCTTATATTTTGGAGTCGATGGCTGACGCTCAAAAATTGCTATTTATTTCAAAACACAAACATGGTGTATGTAACATTGGATTATGGAAATATAGCCGACACCCCAACTATTTTGCAGAATGGTTAGTTTGGACCGGACTCGTCATCGCAGCTTTTCCCTCATGGCTCGCAATGATGAATAGTGAATCGTTTCTTATATGGATTAGTTTAGGCGTTGGTATGGCGTGCGCGTCTCTCATGATGTATATCACTTTGGTACACCTGACCGGCGCCACTCCAGCTGAATATTATTCCGTGAGAAAGAGAAAGGAATATAAGGCCTATCAAGAAAAAACAAATATGTTTTTCCCATGGTTTCCACGCTAGAACTATTTGTTGCGGATCAGCTAAAAGCCACGGTTCATGGTGTATGATCTGAAGAAAACAATTTATAGGTGGCCTAATTTGTCAGGCCACCCAACATTGCTGGCAACATAAATTCTATTTCGCCATGATAACTCGATCTCCAGTACCCGTCTGTATTGCCATGATCGCATCTCTTGTTGAATCTCCGACATAAAGAAGATTGCTAGCAGGGTCTAATGCCAAGCTAACAGGTGACAGGAGACTTACACCTGCGCCAGTCAATTCATCTGACACAGTGGTTCGATTGCCGGTAGACACATCAACCGCGACGATTCCTACCGAGTCCAATACCAGAAACCGCGAATTACTACTATCCAATGAGATTTTTCGTAAATAAGTAAAGTCGTCTCCGGAACCTGTCGTCGCGTCGGAGATAATTGAACGATCTCCCGAAGTAAGGTCTATAGCCACCACGGCATTAAGCGTTCTATCAACTCCCACAACACGGTTATTAGCTGTATCGATAATCATGTGCGAAGGTTGGACCTCAAGCCCTGAACCTATCGAGGAACTGGATTTGGAAAAATCAGACCGATTCCCTGTCGTCAGATCTACTGCGATAATAGTCTTAAACTGTAGGGCAGAAACCAATACACGATTATTATCACTATCGAGCACCAAGCTGGTCGCTTTTGGGTAACCTCCGGTAGTACTAAAGCTAGTGCCTGTACCTTTTTTTGGTACGTCATCGCGCTCCTCTGAATTAGTAATAAGGGTTCTATCACCCGTGGTAAGGTCAACTGAAAAAATAGCTCGGTTCCGGTAGTCTTCTAGCACAAACACTCGGTTATTGGCCGAATCAAGAGACAGATCTTTAATTTGAGTAAAATATGGCCCCTCACCACTCAGTTGAACGCGCTCACTTGTGGATAAATCTACATGGTATAATTTGTCATTGATAAGTCCGTAGCTCCCTACGTCAGCAATAATTAGTTGTTTGTTTTTACTATCGACTACAACACTACTAGGGCCTTTAAGAAAAGTGCCTGAACCAACACCGTTCCCTGAAATCATTGTTTGCGCCCCTCGCCCATTTTGGAATAGATTGTCATGTTCAACTGCGACGACAGCATCCAGTGTTGAATCAACCACAAGGAATCTATCGTTGGATGTATCTGCAGTTACATCAACTGGCGTACCCCAGGTGATAGCGCGAGTAGCAGGAAAACTAGAATGAATAAAACTTTCCCGATTGCCAGTAGCAGTATTGACTTCCAAAAGTTCTTGAGCAACGATTAAATTTCCAAAATAATCTGTCATGTTCGCTACATTTGGCATACTGAGCCCAAATCCAGCATTGTTTGTTGACACGGTAGTCAAACTTCCATTGCTCAAATTAACTCGCTGAATCAAGCCATCCTGACCTGATAGATTTGATAGGTACAAGGTATTGTTCGTATACAAAATACCCGTAGGTCTTATAAAACTACTATAAAGACCCGTTACCAACAATGATCGATTTCCAGTGGTAATATCGACTTCGATAATCGAATTATATGTCAATACAAACAAACGATTATTAACCGTATCTATGGTTAAATCTCGACAGATTGATAGCGCTTGGCCTGTACCGTGACTTGCATTTGATAAAATCGTCCGGTTTCCAGTCGTCAAATCAACATCAATAATGGCAGCACTTTCAACCACGTATGCATGGCTAGTGCTCTCGTCGATATCAAGCCCTTGAGGAGAAACAAAAGGGTCTCCGTTACCGCGAACAGCGCCTGATGAAACAATGCTCTTATCACCGAGCGTAGAGCCTGTTGTCAGGTCTACGGCTACCAATGCCCGCAAACTTCTGTCAAGTACTAATGTTCTATTGTTCGTGCGATCAAGCACCATTGCGACGGGGTCAACCAAACTAATTGGAACCGATTCAATAACTGCCTCTGCGGCATTATTATCAGTATTGGCCAAGCTATCCGAAGTACTCACCTGAAAGTTATTAGACCCAGACACTAAAGGCATTGATATTGTCCAGGTCTTATAGTCATCACTGGTGGTGACATCGAATCCATTTACCTGCACCGAAGTGACGACATTAATATCCGAAGTAGTACCTTGAATGGTGATACTACTCTCAGCTTCAATCATTGATACAGCAGGTGGAAAGGTAATCAATGCGACGGGAGCCGTGACATCATCCGAAGTGGTAATTACACTACTGTAGACAGTTGAAATATTCGCAGAGGCGTCTTCAACAACTAAATAAAGCGTATAACTTGTCAGGAGTGATAAACCAGACATTGCAGCAGTGTTTGCGCCAAAATTCGCGACTGAATTTCCAGCGCCTGCAACTACGCCACCATTACCACTACCATTTTTCACTTGTGTCTGAGAAGGTGTACTGCCTCCTTGTTGAGCAAGATAATACCCCGTACCCGCCTCGTCCGATGTAAATTGAAAGTTTGCGGTCGTATCTAAAGAACTTGCACTTACTCCGCTAAGTATCGGCGCTACGTCATCGACTAACGTCATAACCTGCGCAGTGCCAACTGCCGACTGATTTCCTGCAGCATCTTCAACTAAGAAATAAAGGGTGTAAGCTGTATTGGCAGCTAATTCTATAATGTTAGATGTATTAAAACCTACACTAGCAGGTTTGTTGCCAATACCAACAACGACTCCTCCACCACCACTTCCATTTTTAACTTGCGATGCTGAAGGGGCGCTACCTCCATTTTGAGCCAGATAGAAAATAGTACCTGATTCATCAGAGTTAAATTGTAACTCGGCTGAAAATACTGTTGCACTGACATTAACACCACTCAGTAAAGGGGCGGTTGTGTCCAGTGTGGTAAACGCTTCACTTTCAATTGTCGATGGATTGGCTGCCGCATCTTCTGTCACGAGGTAAACCGTATAACTGGTACTTTCGTTGAGCCCGGATAAGTTAATAATATTAGATCCGACTGAAGTAACCAATGACCCTGAATCAGGAACTATCCCCCCATTCCCAACAGCCGATTTTAGCTGACCTACTGATGGAGAATTCCCTCCTTCCTGTACGAGATAATATGACACGCCTATCTCATTTGAGTAAAACGTAAACGCCATCGTTGTGCCCGTTATAGTATAAGTATTCGTGTAGATGTCGATGATGGGCGCTGTAATATCAGATACTGGAAGTGTTATAACAGCAACACTTACCACTGAAGATTGATTACCTGCAGCATCTTCAACCATGAGATAGAGCAAATATGATGAATCCTCCTCTAGACCTGTCAGGTTAGCATTATTAAGATTACCATTTGTCGCTGCTAAACTTGCTGCCCCATAAACTGTACCACCATTTCCACTACCACTTTTAACCTGTGAGGCAGTTGGTACGCTGCCTCCTGCTTGCACAAGATAATAGGCGCTACCGGCTTCATTAGAAGTAAACTGTAAAGAGGCTGTTGTAACATCGGGTGTCACAGATAGGGAACTCAGAATGGGCGCACTTGTATCAACAGCTACAGTAGTCGTCACTGACGTGCTTACGACAGATGACAAATTACCAGCTGCATCTTCTACGGTGACATAAAGCGTATAGGCTGTAGCCTCCATAAGATCTGCTAGGCTTGCATTATTGGCATCAAGAATTGCCGTTATACTCCCTGCTTCATCGACCCGACCACTATTACCGCTGCCATTTTTAACCTGCAAAGCTGTTGGCTCGCTACCTCCTGCCTGTGCAATAAAATAAGCTGTTCCTGCCTCGTCTGAATTGAATTGGAAATTTGCTGATGTTTCTGCGGGTGTTGCACTTAAAAGGCTCAGTGTTGGCGCCGTTGTATCAACATTTACAGACTCCCCAACTGCAGCTACAAGCGTTGAAGCCATATTGCCACTAATAAATGCTGAAGTGTTGGTATTGGTCAAAAGTGCGTTTATCGCTACAGAAAAAGTGTTCTCATCGAGGCCGTTGACATTGTCAGACATATAACTCGCCAAGGACTCACTATTTGGTATATTGCCAGCAAGTAATTGCTGTTGAGTAATTGCGGCTAAAACTGCACCGTAACGATCACTGTCACTAGTACCGGTTATGTCCGTCATGGGCGTTGGAGAGACTTCAGTCAAATTAATAGCCTCAAGACCGTATTCGTCTGCGACCGTTTGTATAAAAGAATTAACTGTAGACAAATCCAGACTGCCAACAGCCCCCGCTTCTGCACGCTGAAAGGCAATTTCAGTCAGGGGTGTCGCGACTACATTTAATGATCCAGAAGCTGAATTTATAATGACCCCTGAACGGATAACAAGGTTCGAATCTAATGTAACCAGAGTGCCTGTAGCTTCGTCAGTATAGCTTCCCCCCGAAAATACGGCATAAACTGGGCCGTTATAGCTAACAGATTCAAAAGAAGCGCTTCCATTAACTGTCGTGATCGGGCCCGCTACAATGTTATTATCGGCATCACGTAATGTTGCCGTAGCACCAGTTACTGGTCCTTTACTGTAAGTAGCATTGACAGTAGCACCACCTTGAGAATCAATATTATTATCACCACTTCCACCACTACTGCAGCCAACGAAAACTAGTGGTAATAGCAGAATAATAAATGCTAATTTCAAAACTTTAGAATAACCCGTATACCTATTGTTAATGTTACGCATAATATACTCCTGTTTTTTATTTCTGCTCTTCCTGGCTGACTAAACAAAAACTAATATTTTTTATAGTATTTATTAGTTACTGCAGATGCTATTTTCATTGTTACCACCCACAAATTTCTTTCCATTGGGTGGTAGAAACATTTTTTTAATTCTATCAGGAATACATTTTTAGACGTGTCATCAGAAATGATGACACGTCTGCTGTTGTAGATTGTGGAGTCGATCCTGTTCTTCATCCATGTTCTGGGTTATCTTGAGTAAAATCTAAAAGGAATAATAAAAAAGGCACTCTAATGGAGATAAGCAATATCAGTTGTTTATTGGTTGAAGATGACCCTCTAATCAGTTCATACATCAGTAATTTACTAAGTGAACAAAATTGGGTTGAGCGCGTTATTCATGTTGCAACTTTAAATGAAATGAATCTTGCTTTAGAGTCCCGTTTTTTTGACCTGATATTACTGGATATTATTCTGTCTGACGGTTCCAGCATCGAACATATCCCCTCTTACAAGGCAAAACAACCTCAGTCTAAAATCCTAATTTTTACTCAACATGAGGATGAAGAAGTAGTTTTGACCGCATTCACAAATGGCGCGGATGGGTATTTGGTTAAGTCGACACAGGAAGAAGAACTTCTCTCAATGATTCGGTCGCAGATATCTGGGGGTACGCCAATGAGCCCTTCAATTGCAGGTTACCTGCTCAAAAAAATTCGCCGAACACCAAGCTCTAAAAATCCTCTGAGCGAGCGGGAATACCAAGTTCTAAAATTATTAACCAAAGGCTGTTCTTACGATGAAATTGCAGAACTAATGAGCGTAAAAAAAACAACCATTGCAACTTACATTCGTCGAATTTATGAGAAATTAGGCGTAAAAAATAGGACAGAAGCCATATTTGAAGCCAGCCACTCCGGCTGGCTTAGTTTGGGTGAATAGCATTATGAGCCAGAGGCTGACTGATGACAGTGAAATAGACACTCGACTTTCTTCTCTGAGCCCTTTTACAATTACAGTATTTCTCTTCATCGCTTTCATAATATCGGTATGTATTATTTATATTGCCGTTCAGCCCTTGAAATTTCCAGGTATAAATATAAATTCAGCAAATTATGCACCCGGCTATACACTGCCCCCCCCTACAAACGAAATTGAATCCCCTCTGTTTTCCACCATCAGTTTGCCCTTTTCTCCAGACACTAATCAAACCACGGCCCAAACAAGTACTTATTATTTACAGTTTCAGAAGCCCGCATTTATTGAGCCTGTTATTGTCTTTCACTCAATTCAAGACTCTGCAAAAATTTGGCTTAATGACGTGCTCATTAACGAGATTGGTGAAGTTGATATTCAGCCCACACACATTCCGCCAAGAAATCGGCATCTACCTAGATTAATCAGGTTACCGCCTGAACTTCTTAAAGATAAAAATAGACTACAACTGCATGTGCGTTCGAAATGGGAAGCAGCTCTAGGAACCGTCACAGTTGCTGAATATAAGGAAATTAAAGCAGACCTTACTTGGCATCAATTTTGGCGAGTGAATTTTCTCTGGGTGGGAATATCCTTTGCTGTGCCTATGGCATTATTCTTTTTATCTGTTTGGTTTTTCCATCGCCAATCATCAGAGTATTTATGGTTGGGTATTGTTATGGCTGTGTGGCCATTCAACACTTTCCCAATGACCTTTATTAATACGTCTCTCAATGAAAAGGTCACGACTTTATTGCAAGAGCCCAGCAATTTACTCTATGCAACCGCTCTGGTCTGTTTTACCTTTGTATATCGTGGCACCTATGAATGGGCGATTCGCTATATTTGGAAAATAACCGCCACTATTTATTTGTTATTTTCCCTCTATATTTTGCTGCCCGGTCTTCAACTGCCGGCAGGTCTTGGTCTAGCCGTTCTGTACGGGTGGATAGCTTGCGTAAGTTTATTTTCTTCATGGGTAATACTTGCCAATGTGTATGAACGAAGGAATATTCGCTCATTGTTAATGGCCATGTCAGGAATAGTTGTAGAGACAATTGCGATCTGGGATATTTTACCGCTCTTGGGTATTGTAGACGGAAACCCCCTTACCTATATCGTGCAATGGGGAGTCATCACTGTTTTGATCTGTTACAGCAGTGTAATGAGTTTTGAGCTAGCTCTGGCTTTAAAAAAATCAGATCAATACAACAACGAACTAACCAGAGAAGTCGGCGAACAAACGGATCGACTCAAAAAACAATATAATGAAATTATCTATCTAGAAAAACAGCAAGTTATGTCGGATGAACGCTCCCGCTTAATTTCAGATATGCACGATGGAACTAGCGGCCAAATTGTATCTATTATAGCAGGACTAAAATCTGGCAAGCTTTCAAATGAGCAAAGCATTCAACAACTTCAATATTGCCTACAAGATTTACGGCTCATTCTTGACTCAATGAATGCCCAAGCAACCGATGACCTTGCTAGTGCGTTGGCACTATTTAGACAACGTGTTGACCCTCTTTTAGTGGGAGCAGGATTAAAAACACATTGGAAAACAGCTAGTATTTCTGATGAAATTCGGTGTAGCCCAAGCGTATTGCTTAATATATTCCGTGTTATGCAAGAAGCATTAACAAACATCATCAAACACGCATATGCCACCGAAGTAAAAGTATATGCAGAGGAAGTAGATGAACGAATTTCATTGCTCGTTATTGATAATGGCATTGGACTTCAAAACGATGATATTCACACTGCAGGGTATGGATACGCGTCCATGCAAAAGCGAGCATTTGAAATTGGCGGAAAACTGTCGCTACAAAACCATGCATCTGGCGTAGAAGTACGCCTCCTACTCAACAAGGTTTAATTTCTTTCCACGTCAACTCATGTACTAAATCACAGTTTAGAACCCAGTCTTTTCTTAACCAATTTATGCAATTCACTTTAATTCAATAAGTAGTTTGAATGTCACCTTTTTCATAGAAATAGTTGCTAAACAAAACAAAGAGAACTATTAGTAATAGAGAGCAGTAAATGAGGAGTTGTATATGAATCAAATTACCTGCGCTCATATCAAATATCCGGAAATTAGTCCCCCGCCTCTGAAGTTACAACTCAGAGAAATTTTCTCCGGAATATATCTTTCAGACTTACTGAAATGGGCATCTATCCCCAGCCCTGAAACAATTAACCCAAAAACAGTACTCATCATCCCAGGTTTTGGTGGCGGTGATTTATCTGTTCTACCCTTAAAAAAATTCCTACGCAAGCAAGGGCACTATGCCTATAGCTGGGGCTTAGGTTTAAATCACAGCAAAATAGATAACTTCATAAAGCCATTACTTAAACGTATCGACTCACTTCATAAAAAGCATGGTAGGGGTATATCGCTTGTTGGCTGGAGCCTTGGCGGTATATTCGCCAGAGAACTCGCCCGTCACAGGCCTAAGCATGTTTCCAACGTTGTTACCATGGGTTCACCCGTCATTGTTGGCCCCAGAATTACTGCACTACATAAGTTATCTGGTTTATTCGGATGGGATTCAAAGCAGATTGAACAGGATATGATTGAACGCTACACCACACCAATCCAACAACCTATTACGGCAATTTATTCAAAAAAGGATGGAATTGTTTCATGGCAGGGGTGTATTGATCACTGGTCACCAAGTGTGCAACACCATGAAGTTTCCGCTTCACATATTGGTATGGGTTTCAGCAAGGAAGTGTATCAAGTTATTAACTATTCCCTTGCTCGGTAAAGCAGAGAAGTCAGATACTAATATTCCGTTCAGGCTTGGGTAGTTAATTATTATTCTGGCTTTAAAGTAAGAGTATGACATTTGATAAACTCGCTAACGCGATTTCTCAAATATCACTAATTATTAAACTTAACATTGGCTTCGCCATTAGTTTGTCGACTATTTGTTTCCTGCTAAACTAATCAAAATTACTTTTGATTCTTGGAGTTTTAATGATCGGGGAACATAATTACAACCATTACAACGTCAACAAGCAGCTTGTACGTGAAAAAGTATCAGTACACGATCTTCTGGTGGGTATGTATGTAGTGGAGCTTGACTGCCCCTGGATTGACACTCCTTTTCTATTCCAAGGCTTTCTAATCAGCAGCGAAGATGAAATTGATCAACTGCATGAATATTGTGATTTTGTTTACATTGATGTCACCCAAACACACGTGACTTATCGTGAAAAACGAAAAAAACGCACTGAAATAAAAAATAGACGAATTTATAAAGTCCCGGTAGAACGTGAGCTTGCCGTTGCGGTTTCACATTATGATCATGCAAAAAAGACGGTAGATAATGCGCTGAGCGCCCTTCGTTTATCTCAAGATATTAACACTCAAGAAGTTAAAACGGCCGTAAAGAGCTGTGTAAAAAGTGTACTTAAAAACCCCAACGCCATGCTATGGCTAACTCAAATAAAAGATAAAGATGACTATACTGCTGAACATAGTTTGCGAGTGTCAATTATCTCCATCGCATTGGGGCGAGAATTAGAGTTAATGGAAAAGGAGCTTGAAGACTTAGGTGTAGCAGCCATGCTCCACGACGTCGGTAAGATCAACATCCCGATAGATGTGCTAAACAAAGAGGGCTCGCTAAATAAAGAAGAGTATGACTTGATAAAGACCCATGCCACCCACGGGCGCAAACTGTTAATGTCAAAATCTGATGTCCCGCCTATTGCAGTTGATGTTGCCTATAATCATCATGAACATTTGAATGGTAAAGGATACCCCAGAGGGGTAACTGCAGAGTCCATCCCATTTTTTGCGAAAATCGTCAGTGTCGTTGATGCCTTCGATGCTATAACGAGTGACAGAGTATATAGTGATGGACGCTCAACACTTGAAGGCTTGCGTATTCTTTACGATTGCAGAGGCCAGCAATTTGACGAAGAAATCGTACGTACTTTTATTAGATTAGTTGGAATTTATCCTCCTGGGCATATTGTTGAGTTAACCAATGGTGAAGCTGGCATTATTTTATCCTGCCAGCGAAATAATAAGTTACGCCCAAAAGTGATCGTTGTACGTGATAAAGAGAAGAAATCATGCGCCGAACGAATTATCGACTTAAGCAGAGATCAAAAAGACAATAATGGTAAACCATTACGGGTCAAAGAAATCTATTCGGATGGTGAATTTGGTATTAAATTGCAGGAATATAAAGCTCAAGGGTTAAAGTTTGGCTTAGTTACTGGTTAATCCTCACATCCAAAAACATGAGCAAGTTAACCCGGACATAGCGCTTACTTCTCACATACGAAATCACGGTTCAACGAACTGCCTTTCTGCTCGATGATTTATTTAATATGGGCCTTCTGAAGTGGGGGCTGATATAAATGTCTAAGTTCAAGCTTAAATTCATCAATATAAAGCGCTCCACCTTTGCTTCACTGACTTTCTTAGTGAACTAACCTTAACACTCACTCAATTGTTAGATATTAGACTTCAATAGTTCAATCTGGCTTGATAGAAAACTCTCTTCACAGGCTCCCTGATACTCTAACCAGTGAAGCGTGTTGCCAACTAAAACAACACTACCCGATACTACAAAAGAAACTGCAGGTACTCCAACAGCCAGCAATAATAAGCATGCGCCTGCTTCTATATCATTACCACAATCATTTGCTTGAATGGTGCTTATGGATAAAGTCAGTTCTTTTGTATAAGTATCACAGACGACTGATACACTCTGCTCTTCCTTTATCTTTGGGATAAATACACAAGAGGCAATAGCAAAAAACGTTGTGGCAAGTGGAATAAAAGATTTTAACATCACTTGAAAACTTAACACCTTGATAATTTATTATTGAACTGATTTATATGCATTTTATAAACTTTCACTAGCAAATATTATTTTAGAAAACTGTAAGCATTTAAATAATGCCAAGGATATTCAAACCAGTAAAGCCCAAAGCAACAAACCTTTTATAGCTGATCATAGATACTTATAAATCTCTTGGTGCGAACATAATAATTGCCATACCAACTAGTGCAACTAGAGTACCTACAACATCCCACGTAGTCGGTTTAACGCCATCAACACCCCAAAGCCATAATATTGCTACAAAAATGTATACGCCTCCATATGCAGCATAAACACGTCCAGCGGCTGTTGGATGGAGAGACAGCAGCCAAGCGAATAATGTAAGACTTAGAGCAGCTGGAATTAGAAGCAAACTACTCTTGTCTTGTTTGAGCCAAAGATAAGGTAAATAACACCCAACAATTTCAGCGATGGCTGTAATAACAAAAAGTGCGATAGTTTTTAATTCAAACATGAGGGCTTTATATTTCGAAAATTAATATTCGACCAATGCGTGTTCACTTAATACTCCCAATTTGAAAGAGCCCTTACCTACACGATATGAAACAGACTGATGGTTATATACAAAATAAAAATGCGTTTAGCACGCTGCCACTTTGGGTGATCATGCTATTGTATTTTTCTTTCAAAGGGCTCGTATTTAAATTTTTATGCCTTACTCTGATGAAAACACAACAATCCATCTTTGAGCAGCCCTAATCATGACATTATTTCCTACTAAGTATTCGGTTGTTATATTCAGGGTCAAATGCAGTCACTTTCAACGAATTTTTTAGTATATTGGTAACACCTTCTATATCGTGCTCATCAATATATACAATGCTTCCGTCAATTAACTGGGCCTGTAATTTACGAGATTGATTCTCTTTAAGCCATTCCATGAATATCAATACGAGACTTTCAATCTGGGTTTCACTATCATTCTTTACGATTTCTATGGATTCGTCCATAGCAACAACAAACTTTCGTGTTACAGGCACCTTTCGAAAACCTATATCTCGCAGTTTTAGTAAAGTAATAAGCGTATTCTCAGGGTCAAAAAGTGCTAGTTCAAATAGCGAGTTTTTATTCATAGATATGGCCCATAACAATATAACTGAAAGAAGTAACGCTTAGAGCAAAGCAAACACAGTGGGGCACGTAGCTTTGTTACTATGTGCTTGTGCTTTATAGGTGCCTGACCTCTATCTTTCTGGCAATTCTTCAAACTCTTTTCTCTTACCTTCAAACCACTCTTTCATAGCTTCTGGTTTCTGCATAAGCTGCTGCATTTCATTCATGGCTTTAAGATGTTCCTCATCTTTTTTATGGAACATTTCCATGCCATGCTTCTTGCTCATTTCAGCAATTTCATCAAATGAACTAGCTTGAAACTCTTTTTCACAAGCCCCACCTAATTGCTTACAACTCATAATTTTCATATTAAACTCCATGCTGTTTTGTGATCAATTCCAGACTAGCTGCTCGTTACTAGACGACGCGAACGAAACTTTTCATGTATTTTATTCTCAAAGAAGGTACAAATTTAGATACATTGTTGTGCAAAATAGAGCGACGCCTAACAAAACCCTAATCAAATATGCTTTTCGTTCCTCTGATTTATAAAGACCAAAACAAAACATGAGGAACAAAATGACGCCAAAAACTTTAAATATAGAAACAAATATTTCGCCTACCCAGCTATCATTAGATGCAAAAGCCATGTTTGGAAAATATATTATTAGAAGCAAAATAAAGGTAGTATTGATTGTGCTTAAATATCTATTTTCACTATCCGTCATATGCATGGGCTTCATTTTAAGCCTGAATTTTAAGGCTCCGAGTAACTAAGTTTATTAGCAGTATTGAGTTAATATACACTCTCTATGAAGTATTAAAACTTCTTAGTAAATATCATAAAATTTATACCCTCACTCAATTCCTCGTTCAAGTTCTATCAGTTGTTTCTTTGCCATTGTATGCCCCTGATTGGCAGCTTGGCGATACCAAATTATTGCTTCAGCAGCATCCTGCTTAACACCTTGGCCCGCCGCGAACAGTTCCCCTAAATTGTACTGCGCATCAGCTAGCCCCTGATTGGCAGCTTGGCGGTACCAACTTACAGCTTCTGAGTTATCCCGTTTGACGCCCTGTCCTGTCTCGTACATCACGCCTAAATTGTACTGTGCATTCGCTAACCCTTGTTTGGCAGCTTGGCGGTACCACGTAACTGCTTCAGCATTATCCCGCTTAGTGCCTTGACCCGTCTCGTACATCACGCCTAAATTGTACTGTGCATTCGCAAGCCCTTGTTTGGCAGCTTGGCGATACCATATAACGGCTGCAGCATCATCCTGCTTAACACCTTGGCCCATCTCGTACATCACGCCTAAATTGTACTGTGCATTCGCTAGCCCTTGCTTGGCGGCTTGGCGATACCATATCACGGCTGCTGCATCATCCTGCTTAACACCTTGGCCCATCTCGCGCATCACCCCTAAAACATACTGAGCGTTAGCTAGCCCATAATTGGCTGCTTTCTTGTACCAAAATACCGCTTCTACATAATCAGGGTTATCCTGTAAATAGTATATATTTGCTTTTATTACTAACTCTTGAGCTGACAATTCTTGCTGTGCTTTCTGGTACTTTACGGCAACCCTTTCAATTATTTCTGGTGATTGATTAACGCTGATAGCAACTTCTTTTTGTAGGAGTGCAATTTTTTTAAGTAACGCCGCATTAGCCTTCTGAGACTCTAATAGCTGTTGACGTTGTCGCTGTTTTTCTTGGTCATCCGACTGGAGTTCTTCTACTTGCTTCAGTACTTGGTCTACATCTGTGTGTAGTCGTGCTTTGATGTAAAACTCATAGCCGTCCCATTTTTCCTCCAGAGTCTCCACCTTCACAAAACCGGCACTTAAGGCTTTTATATCATGTTCTGTGACATCTGAGTTTTTCCCATTCTGCTTTATGGTCAGCTCTGAGTGAATGTAGGTTCCAATCTCGCCTAACAGCTCTAGACGTACAGCACTTAGTGCCACACGCCTGGAACTGATCTTTGAGTCTGCTTCCCCAGCACGATAGGTATAATCACGGATAAACTCTTTCATTGCTGAAAATGCTAATGAAGGGATTAAGGCAGTAATGATAATGGCGGCTAATGATTTCTTCATGGGGCCTAAAAGAGTTTGTTGTAAAACTTAATTTACCACTATTATTGACGGAAAAAAGTATGGCGAGCACTCGTAATCTCAAGCCCTACATACTAAAGCGCAATCACTTCACCACAGATACTTGGCTTTGGGTTTTCACCACAATACACATCAAATCGGTTTGCGTTCTGTTGAGTATTTTGTAGTAAATAGACCTCGCTATTTAAATAGACGGGGCCTTTAAACGCGACATCTACTTGCAGCGTTTTTTTAACTCCACCAGCTTGCTCAATTGCTGTGGAATACTCGATTGCTTCTGCTAGCACACCAAATCCATGGGCAATATCACGCTTAAAACCAAACAACTTGGCTGCCCAGGGTGACATGTGAATTGGATTATAATCACCGGTAATTTTTGCATACTTCTTGCCTCGGTTATTAGGAACCTTCCAGCTTCCCGTTTTCTCTGGCTCCTTTAGACTATCCAGTTCAAAACTTTTTTCTTTACTTGCATTTGTTTTTCCACCAAAGCGCCCTGCTTGAAAGTAGATACTGACTTCATCCCAAACCTTTTCACCATTGATGGTCACCACTGTGGTGAAATCGAACTCTAAACCTTTTTCAACTAATCGATAGGATGCAATTTCAGAGTGTAAATCCATTACTGCATCGACAGGTATTGCCTTATATTGAGTAATGCGGTTTTTCAAATGCACCGAACCCAGCAAACGAATAGGAAACGTTTTATGGCTCAGCATATTCATATGCATGCTACCCGCCATGACATGAGGGTATAGAATCGGTAGGTGTTGATTTTTTCCTAAGTTAAGCGTGACTAAATATTCGCTTAAAGCCTTTTGATCAACTTGAGCCCCAGACCAAGTTGCCTTGATAACAGGCAATCCAACGTCGGTGTTGAAGCCTTTTCGCGGTAATACAAGAGCACGAAACATGGCGGGACCATTCTTGGGTTTTGAACTGTAATTTTGCTGGATATCAGACATTTTGAGACCGTATTATTGGCTTATGATTGAAAGTACTCTAGCTTAATGGGTTTTTGCTACTAATCAATGGCCTTTACGATAGAGGCTATGATTTTGTATAGCCAAATTTGAAGATATTGTCCCAGTCATTAATCGTTATAGATATGAATACGTTTTAATTATTGATATTAGAACCGCCTTGTCAACTCTTGCTATATAGTTTTACATGCAAGTAGACAGGCGCTTATTGTTAAGTGGCTATCTGGCAATTCAATAGATCTGTTTCCATTTTTTTTGCTATATTTTGATCTTATCGTTAGGCTAATTTTACTATTTTCGAATATTTAAATGTTGGTCACAATAATCGCATCAAATACCTAATTGCTGGAAACCACATGAAACCGAATTTTAATATTGAGCCAGGCGTCCTTGCCAATGAAGCAGATTTCACTGATGACTTTTTCCAACAGTTTAATTTACGCAAGAATAAACAACCATTAGAGCTTACAGATGCTATCAGCAAAGACTATTTGTTTCCTACATTCTACGGTGATGTGACCTGTGCCATCGGTGTGTTCCTGTGTGACTATGACAAAGCGCAAGCCATGCTACCGCACCCTCACATGAAGCCCGTCGCCATGACAAAGGGGCGTGCAATCGTCACCTTCTCTTGTTATGAATACAAGCAAGTGTGTGGAGTGGCGCCTTATAATGAAATTGCTATGACTATTCCTGTCATGGTTGACCCTTCTATTAATATTCCTGTGCTGCCTATCGTAGTGGATAGCCTATTCAAAAAATTTGGTTATTACGTGTTTCATATGCCGGTCACCTCACTAGAGAACCAGATCAGGGGAAGTAAAATATGGGGGTTGCCTAAAGTCGTAGACACTATCGATATAGGTGTTGAGCATGGTTTTTCTAAAACCACGGCAACCGATGAACAGGGAAATGAATACTTTTCTCTTTCTGTGCCTACTTCTGGTAAAGCCACAGAGTTTGAAGTCAAGTCAAACCTTTACTCCAAGCTGGACAAGACCTTGCTACAAAGCGCTACTCAATTTAAAGGCAGTTTTAACGTTAATAAGTATATGGATAGATTATGGACAAGTGGCGGAGATGACTCTGGGGTAATGACGATAGGCCCGGGCCCGAGCGGTGATATGTTGCGTAACTTGGAAATTGAACCGCAGCCGTTTCAATTTCGTTATGCCTCACATATGAATGCATGTTTTGACTTACCAAACGAAAAATATCGTGCGCCTTTTAATTTCACTAATTAATCGGGGTGTCCTGGGTCAAAAATAGAAAAAAATAAGGCAATTTTGTTGGTGGACGCAGTGGGTGCTGCGATCACTTTCATAAAACGCTTGCAGGTAGAGCTAAGCTAATAAAAAGAATTGATTTCAATATCAGTTAAATAACGCCACTCCCCTAGCTCAACATCGAGAGAAACTTGACCGATTTTTTCTCGATGCAATCGCCTTACACGATTCCCAACTGCCCGAAACATTCGTTTAACCTGATGAAACTTACCCTGTGTAATGGTCAAAAGTACTTCGTTAGCACTTAGTATTTCAATTTTTGCAGGTAACGTCGGCTCATCAAGACCTTGTAGCATGACGCCTTTTTCGAGTTTTATAACGGCATCCACAGTAAGCTCATCACGCAGATACACTCGGTATACTTTTTCGCACTGCGCACCGGGTGTAATTATTTTATAGGTCCAGCTCCCATCGTCAGTCATTAAAACCAAACCAGTAGTGTCGGCGTCTAAACGGCCAACAACATGCAGTTCTGACTTTTTATTTACGTTAATGAAATTGAAAATTGATGGATACTTTTCATCAACATTTGAACATAAAGTACTCGCTGGCTTATGCATCAATAAGTAACGAAAAGGACGAAGTGTCAGCGTCATATCCTCCAAGGCTACGACATTATTTTCATGTACTTGTACTGCTCCATTGGTAAAAATTTCATTATCAATTGTCACCTGCCGGTTTTGAAGAAAAACACTTGCTTCAGTACGGTTTAGTTCTGTGCTTTTACAAATAAATTTATCAAGTCGCATTCGGAAAGAAAGGCCATTAACAGTTTAAGGTACTCAACATAATCATTGCTCTATCAGCATAAACCAGCAAAGCTATTAATGATTAAAATTCAAAAAAATTAATCTCCCATCATTTTACCATGCTGCGATGATATTATTTGGGTCGATATATGACATATTTATAATCAACCAAAAAAGTGCAGTATTTTAAATTGTTTGCTTACTCTTTAGTTTCAAAACCTCAAAGAAAAAGCGCCATAGGTCTCATTTCCATATTTCAAAGATATAACAAATTTACACGTAGCGCTTTGTAGTATAGCCTGCGAACAAAGAACTGCGGTGGGTTAAAATGAAAAAAGTATTACTTGGAATATTATTCGTTATATCAGGCTTTCCTGTATTGGCTGAGACGAAGGCTGCCACTTCTATGCCATCGACTAATTGGGTTGCAGGTATTAATTATGCTCGCTTCTCTGAAGAGGGTGCTGATTTACAAGACGAATTGAATTCTATCGGCGTTTCGCTTGGGTATGATTTTTTACAGTTCGATCGTTTGCATCTAATTCCTGAACTTAGGATCGGTATTGGTGTTGATAAAGAAGATACGAGAATCATTGATGGCGATTTTGATGTCGTTGCTGACCTAGATAACTACATTGCATTCTCTTTTCGAGGCCAGCTTGAATTGGCTTATGGTGTTTATGTATTTGCCGCACCGGCATATACAAATATTGGCTACACCTTTTTTGCTACACAAACCGGCCATTCTGCTGCATCAATGGAAGAGTCATGGGAACTGGGGATAGGAGGCGGTGCAGGTTATCGTCTTTTAAAACGGATGTCTGCAGAATTCATGTTTGAGCAATTTAATGATACTGATATAGCTACTTTAGGCCTGAAATTTAATTTTTAACCCTGCCAAGAACGTCTCGCCACGTTAGTCAAACCTCACTGTATTCAAATCACACTTCAGCGCTAAGTCTCATTACATATGAATGAGTCTTAGCGGTTTATACAGCAATAAGAGTTTCATTAACCTTATATAAGTTAGTCAAGCGTATGGTTTTCAACCAAGATTCCTTCAAACACGAGCGCCTTGTAACCAACCACACCCACGACTTTACCGTTATCTATCACGGGGGCACTCGCTAAACCAAAGTTATCAAATAGTCTTGCGCAATAACGCACATCCATTTCTGGTGGCACACTAACCGCTGGTTTTGACATAATTTCATAAATATTCACCCGATCAGGCGACCGGTCTTTAGCCAATACTTTTTTGGCGATATCTGACAACATCACCACGCCATATTCATCATTTTCATGCCGTTTTTTTATGATGACATAACTTGCATTGTGCTCTTTCATTTGAATGAGCGCCTCCTTTACAGTCATCAACCCGTCCATTTCGACATAGTTGCCGCGCATCACATCTTTAATTTTAACGACGGTTTTATTTGTATGACTCATAACTCATCCTCTACCTTGGATACAATTGATTCGATTTGGTGGGAGACGCCAATAGCATCCTCTACATCTAACTGCACAGCTATCCCGGTTCCCGGGCTGACATCAAACTCGCCCACTCTGCCTATTTCCTCGAGGATATGCCTACTTAGATGCTCCTCAACAATAAAGAGCACGACATCTCGCTGCGTTTCCAATGACAAACCAAAGAACGTTTTATTCCTCTTTATGCCTTCGCCACGGGCATTATTAATAACTGTCGCCCCTGTCGCGCCTGCTTTTCGTGCCGCTTTCATTACTTTATCGGTTTTGTCATCCTCAACAAAAACGAGCAATAGTTTAAAGTGCATTTATCTTTCCTCTATTTAAACCTTTTACTAGCTAGTTAATTTCTTCTTCCATCGTTTGCTGTTTATTCTTTTTATCTAAATATGCTGTGATCTGTGCATAGGCCATCACTGACATGATTGGAAACAAACTCGCAAAAGCAATCAGACCAAAGCCATCGATTAAAGTGCTTCGCCCGGGTACCGTTTCAGCTAACCCTAAACCTAAGGCAGCTACTAAAGGCACTGTGACTGTAGAGGTTGTAACACCACCAGAGTCGTATGCCAAAGGCAC
>CAJWBJ010000004.1 GCA_913020495.1 uncultured Oleiphilus sp. | reverse complement strand
GCGAAAGCTTTGGTCATATTAATCACGGCAGCTTTTGAGATGGAATAGATACCTTGCATCATGCCTGGCTGAAGACCATTTACCGATGCTGTATTGACAATTGCTCCGCCACCATTTTTTTTCATTAGTTTGCCCGCTTCAACAGACATGAAAAAATAGCCACGAATATTAACATCAACCGTTTTATTAAAAGCCGCGATGTCGGTATCAAGAATATGCCCAAAATAGGGGTTTGCTGCAGCATTGTTGACTAAGATATCTAACTTGCCATGCTTCTCAGATATCGTCGCAAAAGTTTGCTTAATCTGATCCATATCGCCGACGTGGCAAGCGAGAGCTTCTGAAGAACCGCCGGCCTCAATAATGGTGTCGGCAACCTTTTGACAGTCATCAACCTTACGACTTGAAACAATAACATGTGCGCCCTGCTCGGCTAAAAGCTTTGCAATTGATTCACCAATACCTCGACTTGCACCCGTTACCAATGCAACCTTTCCTGTTAGATCAAATAAATTCGTTGTCATGTGTTTACCTAATAATTTGATTAATGTGTTGTGATCACTCAGCGACCACGACAACCTTGCCTTTTACTTTTCTGTTCATTACTTTTGCTAGTGCATCACTTGTTTTTGACAATGGAAACACTTCATCGGTCACCAAACTTACTTTGCCTTCTTTATACCACGCGAAAAGCTCCTGCATATTCTGTAAAAAAGGCATAGGTTCATGCATAACAAAGCTTCCCCAGAAAACACCTATCACACTGTATTCCTTTACTAATGCAAGGTTTACTGGAAAACCAGGGATTTTTCCAGATGCAAAGCCGATGACCAGCAAGCGACCATTACGCGCCATAGCTCTCGTGCAGGCATCAAAAGCTTCACCGCCAACAGGGTCATAAACAACATTAGCGCCTTTCCCACCGGTTAATTCTTTAATGGACGCTTTAAGGTCATTCTCTGCATAGTTGATTAACTCATCGGCACCATTTTCTTTTGCAATTGCCAGTTTTTCGTCAGAAGAACAAACCGCAATTACCTTCGCGCCCATTGCTTTCCCGATTTGTACTGCAGCGATGCCTGTACCGCCAGCCGCCCCTAACACAACAAGCGTTTCACCCGCTTTTAATCGTGCACGTTGTTTCAAGGCATGATGCGCTGTTCCATGAGCACACATGATATTAGCTGCATCGACATCACTCATATCATCCGTAATGGGCATGACTAACTTTGAGTTGACGATGGCTTTTTCTGCAAAACCTCCATAAGACTGGCTAGTACAAATTAGACGTTGGCCAATTTTTAAATGCTTAACACCTTCACCTAACACTTCGACTTCACCACAAAATTCCATTCCGGGAATAAACGGTCTTTCTGGTTTAACCTGATACAGACCCTGAACTAATAAACCGTCTGGAAAGTTAACACCCGCTGCTTTTACTTTCACACGGATTTCACCTTTACCGGGCTCAGGTGTATCAATTTCTTTATAGACTAATGAGTCAATCGGCCCGAACTCTTCACATACAATAGCTTTCATATTTTTATCCTGCTGTTAACTCTTTTGCTTGAGTTCAACTCATGCGTTTTCTGTTTTAATGACACCTAGTGCAGCCATCGCTAATGGTGCTACAAATGATCCAACCTTCATTGCATCCTTGTTTGAGGCATTTCCGTCCAATGCACGTTTTGCAACACCTTGCGCAATGGCCGCTAAACGGAAAAAACTAAATGCAAGATAAAAAGCCCAATTATCAATTTTTTCCAAGCCCATTTTTTCACAGTAACTAGCAATATATTCTTTTTCAGTGGGTATACCTAACGATGCCCGATTAACTCCAGCTAAACCACTCATATTTCCAGATTTAACACTAGAGCTTGCCGGCATTCGAAGCTGCATACATTGATAAGCAAGATCAGCAAATGGATGACCTAGCGTTGATAATTCCCAATCAAGAACAGCTACAATTCTGGATTCGCCGGGAGCAAATATCATGTTATCTAACCTAAAGTCTCCATGTACTAAAGATACTCTACCGTCATCCTCAGGCATGTTATTTTCTAGCCATTCAATTAGTTTATCCATTGCTGGAATGGGTTTGATTTCTGATGCTTTATACTGAGTCGACCAACGTGATAGTTGTCGTTCAAAATAGTTTCCAGGTTTGCCATAATCACCTAAACCTACCGAATTAACATCAACGCTATGAATAGCAGCTAATACACTATTCATGTGTTTATAAGCTTGTGTGCGCTTTTCATTAGTGTCCATCTCGGGCAGTGCAGCATCCCAAAATATTCGCCCATCACAAAGCTCCATCACATAAAACATTGACCCCATTACATTTCTATCTTCACAAAGATGATAGACCTTTGGTACAGGAACATCTGTATTAGCTAATGCTTGGTAAACTTTAAATTCCCGATCCACAGCATGGGCAGATTTTAGCAACTTGCCTAATGGCTGGCTTCTAAGAACGTACGTACCTGATGCCGCTTCAATTTTGTAGGTAGGATTAGATTGGCCACCGGAAAATTTAGTCGCCGTTATCGGCCCTTCGAAGCCCTCGATATGCTCTACAAGGTAACTGGCTAACCTTGCTTCATCTAATGATTCAGTCATACTTTTCCTTACTTTATACTGCGATGAGTAATTATTGGCTATAAGTCGTATTAAAAACTTAGCGTCTCATTTTCATTAATTGCATTGCAGAATAACCTTTAGCAACACCTCGGCCCAGCTGCATCATATGAACTTGATCTGGCCCATCGGCCAAACGAATACTACGAGCCATTTGGTAGGCTTGTGCCAAAAAAGTATCTTGACTAAGTCCTGCTGCACCGTGTATTTGTATCGCGCGATCTATAACTGCACACGCCATTTGAGGTGCCACAATTTTAATCATCGAGATTAATTCCTTAGCGCCTTTATTTCCTTGTCTATCCATTTTATCGGCAGCTTTTAGTGTCAATAAACGAGCTTGTTCAATCTCACAAAATGACTTGGCAATATCTTCTCTTACAGAGCCTTGTTTACTTAATGGTCGACCAAAAGCAATTCGCTGCTCTGCACGAACAGACATTAATTCTAAAGCTCGCTGAGCCGCGCCAACTAAACGCATACAATGATGAATTCGGCCCGGACCTAAACGGCCTTGTGCAATTTCAAATCCACGCCCTTCGCCCAAAATAATATTTTCGACAGGTACACGTACATTTTTAAACGTAATTTCCGCATGTCCTTCTGGAGCATCATCATTTCCGAAAACCTTCATCGCCCGTTCAATCGTTACACCAGGGGTATTTATTGGAACTAGAACCTGAGACTGCTGTAGATGCCGATTTTCGTTATCCGGATCAGTCTTCCCCATCACAATTAAAATTTTACAACGCGGATCACACGCACCTGAGATAAACCATTTTCGGCCATTTATGATATATTCTTCGCCGTCACGTGCAATATGAGTTTCGATGTTAGTGGCATCACATGAAGCAACATCAGGTTCAGTCATGGCAAACGCAGAGCGAATTTCACCTGCTAATAATGGCTTTAGCCATTTTTCTTTTTGTTCATCAGTACCATAGCGCACTAAAACCTCCATATTTCCAGTGTCTGGCGCACTACAGTTAAATATTTCGGATGCAAATCGGGATTTACCCATAAGCTCAGCTAACGGAGCATATTCAAGGTTTGATAGACCATAACCATCTTCACTATCTGGAAGGAATAAATTCCATAGACCTTGAGACTTTGCCAGCGCTTTAAGGTCTTCAATTTGTTGAGGAATTGCCCACCGGTCTTCCCCATTTTCTATAATTTCATTCAGTTCATTTTCAATCGGGTATAGATAGGTGTCTAAAAATTCTTGAACCTCTTTCATTAGGTTGTTTACTTTGTCCGAATATTCAAAGTTCATATGTTCAATCCTACTGGGTCAATAAAAGATGTTTTGTGTTTTCACGCTTTGTGAGAATGAAATCATTATAGACAGCCAAAGTATTATCATTGAAGTTTATTTCAATTATTAAGATGAATAAGCTAGAGTTATAGTTAATACCACACAAAATTCATGATATTGATTTTCACAACTCTGGGGAAAACCATGCAGCTAAATAAAGTCGACCTCAATTTGTTTATAGTTTTTGACGTCATTTATCGAGAAAGAAACCTAACAAAAGCTGCTGAAGCGTTATTTATTACTCAACCTGCTGTGAGTAATTCTTTAAGCCGTTTACGCAACGCATTTAATGATAAGTTGTTTGTCAGGCAATCAGGAAATATGGTGCCGACTCCCATGGCAGAAAATGTAATTGAGCGAATCAGAGCATCACTGGTAAATTTGGAAAGCTGCCTTAACGAACATGATAATTTTTCACCAAAATCCTCAAAAAGACGTTTCATGTTTGCGATGAATGACACCTCAGAATCTTACCTCTTACCTCTACTAATGGAGTATTTGCAGAAAGAAGCACCGGGAATTCTTATTGAAAGTTATGCTGTTCAACGACATGATCTGGCACGAGAGTTTGCTGCAGGCCAATTAGATTTTGCATTAGATGTTCCGTTAATTAATGAACCACAATTAACCCACCATGCTTTAGCTGATGACAAGTACGTTTGTGTCGCACGCAGAAACCACCCTCAATTAAAAGGTAGTTTAAGCTTGGAACAGTATATTGCACTGCCACATATCAATGTCTCAAGTCGCAGAAAAGGCCAAGGTTATATTGATATGTATTTGAACCGATTAGGTCTTCAACGTAATATTCATTTACGAGTTCAACACTCCCGAGCAGCGCCGCCTATCGCTGAAAGAACGGACATGTTACTAACCATACCAAAAACCCTTGCGATGGATCACGACTTACAAGTTTTTGATTTACCATTTGAATTACCTAAATTAGACTGGCACCTTTATTGGCCATCAAACTATAGTAATGACAAAGCACACCAATGGATGCGCCAGGTTATTTTTGATATTTTCAAAAACAATATTCTTGATTAATTATATAACAACAATGGATTAAGTTTTTATGAACGAAGTGAATTTCAAGCGTGCAATTCTTGTATCAGCTGCAATATTTTTAGCTGTATTTCTTTTCTATACATTACCGGCTGCTATTGAACAGGCCGACTTAATACAATCCTTTGCTGCTGGATTTGTAAACCCCTTCTCAACAGGGTATTCCGTTGACGTAATCGCCTGTGGCTTCATCCTTATTTTTTGGATTTTATTCGAGGCAAAGCAATATGGGGTACGCTATGGCTGGGTTTGTATCATCTTAACTTTAATTCCGGGTGTTGCAGTGGGTCTGACTGCTTATTTATTACTACGATACAAGCAACTAAACATGCCTATAAACAACGCAACAAAATGAAGTTCAGCAAGCGTTTGCAAAAAATCGACAATATGATTACCAGCAATTACGATCACATTTGGGATTGCTGCTGTGACCATGGTTTATTAGGTGTAAATCTTCTCAAACGCAACGCTGCAAAAAATATACATTTTGTCGACATCGTTGAAAAGTTAATCCGGGATTTAGACAAACAACTCAAGCAAGAATTTTCCGACAACGTTTCAAAAACCCGCTGGAAAACTTACTGTTTGGATGCAGCTGAAATACCCATTCAAACAAGGGAAAGCAACCTTATTATCATTTCTGGTGTAGGGGGGGATCTTTTAATCGACTTAGTCCAGTCAATCAGGAGTGCTCATAAAAACCAGAAACTCGATTTTCTACTTTGCCCTGTTTACCACAACTACAAAGTTCGACAAGCACTAACAACAATGGGGTTTGGTTTAATCAACGAAAGCCTGGTAAAAGAAAACAAACAGTTTTATGAAATAATTCATATATCGACTCAATCAAAAATACCGATTTCACTCGTTGGCTCATTGATGTGGGATTTTTCCAGACAGAGTCACAAAGAATACCTCAAGCAAACTATTGCGCATTATCAACGTAAACTGAAAAACTCAACCACAAACGCCAACAAAATAGTTTTAGATTATAAAAATTTACAATTGTCCGCTGAAAGTTAATATTCACCATTAATATAACGCTCTTTTTCACGGGCTATATTATATTCTTCTTTAACCTCGTTAAACACAGCATCAAAATCTTTTGCTAGCTTTTTGCCTATTTTATTCTTTGAGAACATCGGTTTTAAAGGGTATGGACCCATAGGCGATTTAATATATTTAAATTTATTCTCGAAACTTAACCTACGAGCATCATATCTTGCCGCACTAATTGTTGGCCAATACACAGCATCTACCCTTTTCAGAGATAACTGTACAAGCAAGCGTACCAATGCATTGCTACCAGCAATCAATTCAAATTCGATGTTATTCTGTTTAAACCATGGTGTTACCACACCTGAAATAAAGTAGCCAACCACTAAGTCTTTCAAATCATCCTTATTAGTAAGCTTATTTAATTTGTTTTCTTTGTGTACAACAATAGCTGGCTGAACCATATCAAGTATTGATGCAGTAAAAATAAATTTTTCTCTTCGAGTGGGGGTCGGGATAAATGCAGAAGAGCCGTCTAAACGGTTTGCCTCTAGTTCTTTTATGACGCGCGCTAAAGGCATTTTCATCCAAAAAATAGAGTCTCCTGTTTTCTTGGCTACTTTTTCCCACAAATCAATGACAACCCCTCTAGGATGATGATCATCACCGGTCGCTATAACGTGAGGAGTAGTAAGGAAATAGCCGATTTTTAATTCTTTGGCCGACAAACCGGTCACATTTACTAACACTAGCCATAAGAAAAGATAAACTTTCATATCTATACCTACTATTTGCTGAATTTTAATCATAGGCACAAACACCCGGACTTACAAAATTCAAAGATGCTAACGCTCTCCTCCTAAAAGACACGCTCCCACCTTGCTTTAAACTAAACTAGCTACAGATATTACGTTATAAATTAAAAAACAATTATGAACAAATTTTTGGTGTGGTTTTACATTTTAGTTGTTTGTCTATGTTAGAGATGAAAAATAAGTTTGTAATTCTGACTCTGTCATTTCTTTGGTTTCATTTGAAAAACAATAATAATCAGGACGTTTATCACTAAAATACTGCATATTCATCACTAACCCACTTAACTTTGGGAAGAGGCCCACTGGAATATTGTATCCACCTGTTTTCTTTAGTTGATAAAATAAATGCGTACCACAGATCGAACAAAAGCCTCGCGAGGCCCATGGTGACGAATTATATATACCAACTTTTTCATGCCCTTCAATTTTAACATTCGTGCCGCACTGTACGACAAATAAAGGTCCGCCTCCCCAAGTTCTACAAGTTGAGCAATGACATACCGTAAACTTAGGATTAATGTCTGTTGCAGTTATTGTCACGCTACCACATAGGCAGCTAGCCTCTTCTGAATTCACCTCAAACATACTTAATTTTCCTTATACTTTGATCGCTATAGTCATGAACAGCTAATGAAAAAATGCGGGTGGTTTTCGTGCCTCGAACTTACGACATAAGTTCATCACCTCAGTGATGTGAGGCAAAGAACTATAAAACCAGAAGTGCTAACAGCAGTAAGTACGCTAATTTTGTTCATGCTAGTAATTGAGTGAGTCGCTAATAGTATGTCCATGACTCCAATCACCCCCTTGATATTCAATGGCTGAATCTCAGAAGCCTAAACGTTAGTGGTGATCATCTTTATGGATAGTCTTGACTTCAAAATCAGAGAATTTATGGAGACCATATTGGCTATGACAACTGACACAAGACTCAGCAAGTTTCGAATAATAAAAGCCAACTAATTCAAAGTTTCTTTCTTCTGCTACGTGCGCAAGCATGCCAGCATACTGATGAAATCTCTGGTCACTTTGCAAGAATGCTTTTGGTAACTTGGTCTTAAGTTCATGTTTTTGGACCTGGGTAATACTCTGCTTGAGTATGTAGCTATTTTTAATCTTGTGCGCGATATTTGCTACTTCATTCAAGTTCCCGGATATATAAGCTGGGAAAATTGACGTCATACCATCTTGTATTGCCAGCATTTCTTTACTCAACAAAGAGCGAAGTTCCGGAGACAAAGATTCAACACCTGATTCTGCATAACCTGTAGATGCGCCAATAACGAAGGAGATAGTAATAACTAATGACTTTAAAGATTCTTTCATATGTTTTGCACTCTTATTTCAAGTTAAAAAGCCTGTAAGTCAGACATGATTGTAAACGACCGGCATCTTCCCCTTCCACTCATGCCATAGATCCTCATTCGTGACCAAATTTGTCATAAAGTTTGCCACGTTGATTCGACTAGTGGGCGCACTGTCAAAGATAGCATTTCTTGTTGGTGAGGTGAAAATATCATAGTGAGTAACGCTACCTTCGTCTGTAAGACTATCGGGGCGTACAGCTACCCACTCAATACACGAATGTTTATGGGATATATTAAGGCGCAAAAAATCAGCTGCCTTTTCATTATCTACATGCGGTGGTAGTAACAACCTTAAAATAGAAATAACAAACCTTTGAGAAAGTGGAGGAATTTCTGGGATATCTCGGTTGCTGTTTCCGGTTGAGTTCATAAGGATGAACTTCACTTTTCTTTTTGGGTTAATCGATTCCAACACTCTTGAAACTTTTTCAACCGCATCGGTAACTAAAAATTTAGGATGACCGAACACACCTTTTAGCGTTAAATTATGACCTAAACAAGAAAGGACAGCATCACACTTATCAAGATACTGTGCCAGATCTTTTTCAGAAATAGCTGATATGTCTGCCTCAACTTCTTTCAAATTAACTTGTGCGCCAATTAGTTGCTTTAGCGTATTTGGAGTACGAACAATAGCGATAACATTCATACCTTTTTGAAGCAACTGCTGTACAAGAAGACTGCCAGTAGCGCCGTTTGCACCAAGTACCAATACTTTTTTCATTTAGGTTCCGTTAAGTTTACGTCACGTTCGGTCAATGTCGTTATAGAATTTTGTTACGCCTGTTCAACGCGAACCAAGGCAAGTCTAGTAAATACAGGACCAATTATTTCAAACAAAACCGTAGAAAGAACGGCTACGGATAATAACGTTTGGCGATGTTCTGGAATAAAATTCGATGCGACAAGCGCCATACCTATAGCAACGCCTGCTTGAGGTAATAGCGCAACTCCCATCCACTTTCTTGTTTGTACATCAGCTTTACCGAATTGCCCGCCCATTCTCGCGCCTATAATTTTTCCAGCAATTCTGATCACTATATAAACAGCGCAAATCATACCTATCTGCCCAACCATATTCGGCTCAAGGTTAGCACCGGCCAAGACAAAGAAGATGACCATAAATGGCCACTCTATCCCTTCTATTGCATGAAAAGGTCTTTCGTGATGCTTTGCAAAATTTCCAACAATTGCTCCAAGTATCATAGATGCAATTAAAAATGAAACCCCTAACCATAAGGCGAGTCCACCGCATATAAAAACAATCCCTAGCGCTTCTGACAAAATTGGCTGGCCGGGTTTCACTCTACCAGTCAGGTAAGCCGCAGGAAATCCAATACATAGACCTAGCAGTATTGCTCCTCCAATATCTTTAGCGATCATAAGCAGGGCTGAAAATTCAGTACCAACGTTATTCAAAGACGATACGATAGCAATACCAACACCAAACAAAATTAATGCCCATGCATCATCAAGTGCAACAATAGATAGAAGTAAATTCTTGAATGGTTTTTTATAGTTAGACTCCTGTGTCACATCCAAAATGGCGGCAGGGTCTGTCGCTGAAGCAAGACACCCAAGTATGATTGACAGTTCAATGGGTACGCCAAAACAAACCAGAGCAACAGTAACCATTAAAGTAGTCATGATTGCTGCAGCAAGCGAAATCCATATGGTTGCGCTTAAGTAGCTTTTCAACGAGTTAGCAGTAAGTTTCCCCCCTAACAAAAACCCAACCATGAGCAAGGCCATTTCGCTAATAATTTCAAATTGATTTGAAAATATTGTAGGGATAATATCAGCCCCACCTTTGCCAATGATGACACCAAATATTAATAGAAGCGTTACACGTGGGAGAAATGTTCTACGGCCTATAGCAGAGATGATTAGTCCACTTATTAAAATACCGCCAAGAGTTAATAAAAATAGATGGTCAGTTCCAACATTTGATCCATTACTTAACAATGTGCCCTTCTCCATGCGCTGTGAATTTATTGTTTTAGTAATACGAGACTTTCTAGTTCTGCATCTTAAATGGTCTTACCCACCTAAAGTGGTCACCTTAACTATGCGTTCAACCGCTCATATTGCATTGGACTCAAATAATTCAACATTGAGTGCTGACGAACGCGATTTTAAAAAATTTCAATGTACTCAAAGATACTGGATTTCACCTGCTGGATCGACTTCTATTTATCTGCAAAGATAAGCTCAACTTTTAATCAACTAAAGAACGATTACATGACCGCATTATCCCAGCAATTACTTCTTCGACTCATGCTTGATACCGCGCCGGTCGAATGAATCAGATCCTGATATTTGATTGAACGATACTGAACGCCACAATCTGAATGAATGATCAATCCTGGCTTCATGTCACGCCTGTGAATAGCCATTCTAAGCGCATCACAAATAGGATCTTCCGTCATCGTAGAGTCAATTGACCAACCCACAATCGCCCTTGAATAATGATCCATTACCGTTGCTAAAAAAAACAAGCGCCATTACGTCTAATATAAGTAATATCTGACACCCATTTCTCATTCGGTTTACCTGCTCACCTATATCTTAAAGTCCAAAGTTAAATGGAATATTCTTTGTTGTCTGCACAACGTCTTCAGCACCAAAGTCGGTAAGATAAATTCTATTTTGCATCTTTTTCTCAAGCACTTTGTGATTCAATTCTGAAGAAATAACACGGCACGACGAAACAGATCCGCTTGGTTCAATTATGACTTCAACCATTAGCATTCCTTCTAAAAATGGGTCTTTTCGTCTTTCACGGTTATATAAAGCGATTAATGAACCTTTCAATCTTTCCACAATCAGGTTTATGCTTTTTTCGCTACGATACTTAATGCGTGATGCCGCATCAGCTTCTGCTTTAGCTAGTGCTTTTTCGTCTACTGTTTCATCAAGTTCTGTACCACTACGAGCTTGTAAAGCGATTATTTCAGCTGGGGCAGATAAAGTTTCCGTTTGAATTCCTGAACTTCTTGCTAGTATTTGTTGTGAGTTGGAGCCCTCCGCTTTAACTGCAATAGTCTTAGCTTTTCTTGGCGCAAGCTTCTTACTTAAAGTAGATACATCTACGGTTGTACGAAGGTCTGCTAGCTCATCCTGTAGTGCCAGCAAGCCTGTTTTCTTTGCCACTTCACGAGCAGCTTTGACCTTACGTTTTAGCTCAGGTGTTTTAGCTTTTACCTGTGGTTTTGGTTTATTTATCTTTACCGGCTTTTTCTTTTGTGGCTTTTTTGGGGGCTCCTTTTTAGGCTCCGGTTTTTTCTCAACCTTTATTTCTTCTTTCTTCTTTGGTTCGACTTTCTTAACAGGCTTTGGTAGTTCTTTCTTTTTAACAAACTTTGCAAGTTGGGGTGGTAGCTTCTCTAATGTTTCTCTGTCTTTTTCAGGTAGAGATATTGTTGGAATCCATATTGAAAATATAAGTAATAAAAGAAATAAAATGACGAGTATGCTTTTAAAGCGAAGACTCTCTTTTCCCTCAGAAGTCCAAGGCAGCATAAGCCGGTCTTGAGATTCAACTACCATCAAGAATCCGCCTTAATTTTGTGTTTTTTAGAGACTGCTAATGAGATTTGAGTGTATTTTGCCTCGGTACAAGTCGCCATTATAATTTTTAGTAGTTTGTAGGGCGTTCCCTTGTCGGCGATTAAGGTAACGGGATAGCCTTTAAACTCTTCACCTGAAGGTTTTGTTCTACGATTAGACTGGTAAACAAGTTCTTTTTTAAGATCCTGAATTATTTCTTTATCTTGAAAATTATCTGTACGTGCGACCGCTCTACCCTGAACAAGAATATTAGCGCCAGATATGGTAATAACGATATTATCTTTCGGCTGTTGTTCAGCAGTAGATATAGGTAGCTCAACTGATTTATCTTGTTGCAAAACTTTAACGTCAGAGGAGTTAACCATTAAGAAAAAAACCAAAATGGTAAAAATATCCATTAAAGAGACTAAGTTTAAACTTGCTGTTTTGGCAGTACGTCGATGATGTCGCTGCATTCTTTTAGCACGTCTGGATAGCTTCATTGGCCTAACTCCGGCGCATCGCCAATCGAGATATCCGGAAACAATTCCGCTTCTACAAGGCTTGCCGCTACAACCGCAGGGTAAGATCGAGTAACATCCATTGTTGTAACAAGTGTTTGATAATCTACATTTTCATCAAGAAGTAATGTTATATCAGTCTTGTTTGGAAGCTTTGCTTTTAGCAATTTGAGGACCGCAGATAGAGCTTCAAAATCATAAGCATTATTTAATTTTGGAATATGCTTGATCAGGCCAGCCTTGGTGTCCGCGATATTCATCCCATTTGGTCGAACAATTAATTGAAGTTGCAATTCCTCATTATCAAGAGGAATCTTACTTTCATCAATCACGGGGAAATTCAAATCTAATACTGCATTCTGAGTGAAGACCATACTCAACAACAAAACAGGCACTAATACGATCATTAAATTCATAAATGCCGTAATATCCAGGTCTGCAGATTGGACGAGTCTTCTGTGCTTCCTTCTTGCCATAAAATCGTTCGCTTAGCTGATGTTCATACTATAAATTAGTTATATAACACTTAATTAACTAATTACGCGCTCTCAGACTTATTAATTTGATGTCTGGTCAGAAATCATATTGAGTAACTTCACACCAGCCATCTCAAAACTATCAACGATTTCATTTGTTTTGGTCTGTAAAACAGCATGGAACAATAAAAGAGGAATAGCTGCCATTAAGCCGAAAGCGGTTGTATTCATTGCAACAGAAATACTTTGTGATAATAAAGAAGCTTTTTCAGCTGGGTCAGCATTTGCAACCGCTGTAAATGCGGCGATAAGACCAATAATAGTTCCAAGTAATCCTAGTAAAGTAGATACGTTAGCAAGGGTAGCTAAGTAAGGTGTTCTTTTTTCAAGGCGCGGTAATGTTTCCATTAAACCTTCTTCCATTGCAAACTCAATTTCTTCACGGCGACTTCCACCAACCAAACGACTTAAACCAGCACCCATAATCGCAGCGATAGGTGTTTGCGAATCATTGGCAAATTTAAGTGCAGACTTATAATCACGTTTTCTTAGAATGGGCAGAATGCCTTTGTCGAAAGCAGCCCTGTTAGAACTTTTGGTTGAAGATAGGTAAATCCAGCGTTCAAGTGCAATGGCTAATCCTATAACTAAAATAACAGCGATGGGGTACATGAAAAAGCCACCCTCTTGAAAAAAACGGACCACTGTTTCTGTCATTGCATATTCTCCTGAAAACGATACAAAATCATCTAGTTAGTTCTTATTTATAGGCCGCTATTGTAAACAAATAATATTGTTTAAAATGCCGATTTCGTCTTTATTAAGTTAATTTAAATATTAATCTATTATCGAGCACTGAAATTTGAGGTGTCGACTTCTAAATAACGTGAAAAGTGAATTTGCTGCCGATACCGAAAGGGCTCTAATGGCTTAAGCATCCCTGTTAGTTGTTTTGGTGGTAATTGATTTTCTCTTTTTTCTACACTTGGCAAGCGCCAAGATAAATCAAAAACCTTATTAGGCAGCTCTGCATTACCAATGATAGAAACTTCTGTCATTGTTTCAACCTCATTACGGTTTTCACTGAAAACTGCACATGAAAATATCATAAGTAGGAAAGGTAAGGTAATAACAAATGATTTCATTTCCGCTCCAATAACATAACCCAGCGCTTAACTGTTTCTACGTCTTCATCTGAAGATAAGGCAATATAATTTTCATAATGATCAATGGCCTCACCAAATTGCTGTAAATACAGCTCATATAAAACCGCTAAATTATATTGCACTGTCTGATTTGATTTATCGACCGCTTCAGCCGTTAATAAATATTTTTCTACCTTTTTAAACTGGCCTTGTTTTTGGCTGTATGCGGCCAGTTGAATTAATGCATCAACATTATTGGGATTTATCTCCAATGCTTTACTGTAGTTTTTCTGGGCTTGTTCATCATCAGATTCAGCTTGAAAAATGATGGCAATATTTACATATGCCCCCGCCAGTTTTGGATAAATGGTTAATAGCGTATTAAAAATCTTATGCGCATCCCCAAAGGACTTTGCTCTCATAAAACCAAGCGCCTTCTTATATTCAGACAGATGCTCTGGTAACAATACAGGCTTTGATAACTCTACATTCTCAGCGATAACTATTTCTGGTTTAGTTGCTTTACTTGCACACCCAGAAAATAACAACGCGATAAAAAATATTACCGGCATTTTCGTAATAAAAGTGTTAATAAACTTCATTTGCATAAGAGACCTCCTTGAATTTACGTTTATATTCAGTCGGATTCATCTCTTCAAGTACGTTATAGGTTAGCTGTATCCATTTATCGTACTGCCCCTCAGGCACTTTTGCTAAATTAAGTTTATATATATCCAAGGCTTGCTCTTCGAAGGGGTACGCCTGCTCTTCTAACAAAATATTATATTGTTCAAGCTGTAACTCAGTTAAAGTATTCGGTCGCTCAGAAAGCATCAGATCTTGCGCGAGAGTTCGATATACTTGAGCAATCTGATAGGTAGAAGCTGTAACAATGTCCGCGATACCGTAATCAACTAAGGATTCAAACTCTTCGACAACTTTTTTAAGTAAGGTTTTTTTTCTTTTCAGTGACTTTTTTAATGGTAAGGTTAATTTATAACGTTCAAATGCCTGAAAATCCAACATCACAAGCGCTAACGCAGCACCAGACGCCAAATGGGCTGAGCGATCAGTTCGCTTAGATACATTCTTTTTTTCATACCCCACTAGCTTTTTTTGCCAACCCCGCATGTCTTTGACATTAGTTGAGCGATGATTAAACGCAATAATTAACTGGTGTGCTTCAATATTCAAATCAAACATTTGGGGGTATTGATTTATAAAATCTTCATATAACTGAACACCTTCAAACTCAAAGCCATTCTCATGATACAAATCCGCAGCTCGGTAAAGATAATTTGAAGCCTTGGCTAAATCTTTTGTTTTACTAGAAACATTAACTAATATTTCAGCTGCAGATATAAACTCACCATTCTCTGTATAGGCATAAATTAGCTTTTCAGAGGCATCATCATGAAGTTTATGCTCAGGAAAAGCTGACTGAAAATGACTAAGAGTCGCTATTGCTTGCCCCCAGTTCCTTGAAGCTAATAATTGGCTTGAAGCATCATATAAGGCTTGTGGAACAATACTGGCGTTTGGCACTGTATCAACAACTTTTAAATATAACTCTGCACTTAACCCAAAATTAGTTTCAAGCTCCGCTTGTTTATAAATTGATGCAGCTAAACGCTCTTGTAGGACTTTTTGGTCTTTAGGACGTTTAAAACCAAGCGCTTTTTGATAGGCGTGTTCAGCTGTGGTGTATTTTTGTAATTCAAATGAGCTATGTGCATTGACTAGCCAACTTGAATACAAAACGCTGGGCCTCGCTTTTGGGTTTGAAACAACTTTTGCTGACACATTTAAAGCTTTTGGGAAGTTATTGGCTGTGTACAATTCATTAGCCAAGTCATTGAGTAAATCGGGCGTCTTCGCATTGTCAGGGAAAAATTTAGCGTAGCTTTCAATACTAGACTGTCGTTTGCTGACTAAGTCTAAACTTAATTTTTTAATTGATGAATTAACCTGCTTTTTAAGTTTTTCATAGCTCAGTATGGCCGCATACCCCGCATCTATCGATACAGAAAACCCTCTATTTTGTTTGTAAGCAGCCTGTTCATATAGGTCGATAACATTTAAGAAGTCTGCATCACTTTTAGATGAAGTATTGAGAGCCTCTGCGGCTAAATATAAATATTGAGCGTTTTCTTTATATGCGGGAGTTGTAGACACTAACTCCAAATAATAATCTGCTGCCCGCCGAGCATGACCTTCAAAAGTAATATCTTTGGCTTTGCTTTTAAGGCTATTTTGCATTCGAACATAATATAAGTGAGCCAGCTCCCCTAAGTAGTGAGTCACGAGTGGTTTGATCACAGGTATTTGCTCTTCCGATAAAACCGACCAGTATGGGCTGTTTATCCCGAAGTTTTTGACAAAACTTTCTTTAGCGCTCCACTCTTGTATATCGAACTTGCCTTTCTTGTAAGTTTTAATAGTGTTAATTGCCATCAGATAAGCATGAAAGTCTTTAGGGTAGTTTCTAGTATATGCATCAGCGACTAATGCACTATCTTCAAAACGATCCTGAGTTAAATAGAAGCGAAATAGAGCGTCGTACAGAAGAAAAGCATAACGATTATGAGAGATATTTTTTTGTAAGCTTTCGATTGCTTCAGCATTTTTTTGCTTTGAAAACATAATGGCTAGTAAGCGGAAAGTATCTTCAACAAGCTCTTGTTCATTCTCAGAAACCACATTCATATTAAGCGCATTCGACAATACGGGGTACTGGTCTAATGTCTCGATTGCAAACTTGCTCGCATCACCATATCGCTCAAGTTTAAAAATCGACCAACCTAATTTGAAGCGAGATTGCTGATGATAAGTTTTTTCCTTTGAAAAAGTTAAAATCTTTTTATATGTCGATTCAGCGTTCTCATACTGTCCAAGTTCAAAATAAGATTCAGCCATTCGAAACATACTTTCATCAAAGAGCTCTGATTGAGGGTATAAACCGACAAGTAGTTTTAAACGTTTAATTGACTCAATGTCATTACCTATAAATGATTGCGCTTTCGCTGTTTGATAAATCAATTCATCCAAGTGCTGATAAGAAATATCTGAATCGATAATTCTGTCGTAACTTTCTAGTACGACTTCACTCTGTTTAACTTTATCAATTGTGAGTTTTTTATTGGTGACCTTATATTTAACGCGTAAATTATTAATACGGTTTAATGCATCAATTTTTACCGCAGGAGAGTCTGCCTGCTCAAATAATTTTATATACTTTTTCAACAAGTATTTTATCGAAACCTTTGGGAGCTCTTTATCTTTATAAACTATAAATACAGGTCTTATATCTCCGATTGTTTTAGCTTCTGACTTCATCTCTACAATAAATGTATTGTTAGCAGCATTACTAATCACTGGTTGTAAAAAAAATATAACAAAGAGTGACAATAATGGAAATAGTCGCGATAACGTCATTATTTATAGCGCCCATCTAGTCGATTCTTTTGAACTCGGTTACTTTCAGAAATATCTTGAAAAACATGCATCAAGCCCTGCTCTGACCGTTCATAATTAGCTAGCATTTGTGTTTTCAGTTTCGCTAACTGACTACGAATCATGGCGGTAATTTGGAGATCAAGTTTTTTAATTAATGACAACAGCTGCTTTTGTGAGTTTTTTGCTTGCTTATTTAACTTGTTGCTATGCTTTAATTGTGACTTTAATCTTCCTTGCCCTTGTGAAACTTTTATCTTGAGTTCTTTAAGTCGTTGCATCAACAATTTCGCACCCACCTGCATGTTATCGACCTGCAACCGTGCTATATGTTGAGGCGTTAATGCTTTTTCTCCTTTAATATCGTTTAATCTTTGATCGAGTTTATCTATTTTTGATTGAGTTTTAGCTGAATTAAACTTTTTGCTCTTATTGGTAAAATTTGTTCGCTTTTCTTTAATTGACCGATCAAAAACATTCAGTTGCGATGACCAGAATTCCATACTATTTACTAACATTTTTAGCTCTGTAAATAACTCAACAGCATCATAAATTTCTTCATTTTGCATGAAATAACTATAATAAGTTGCCTTCATCGTATTAGTAACGACATCCTTAGCTAAGAACCACTCAAGTCCTTCAATATTATTATCTTCAATTAGTATCTTTTGAGCACCATATTGTTCTAACAGGGCATCAATTTTTGCGATAATTTTTAACTCACTATTGAAAGCTCCACTCGCCTCAAGGTAAGCCTCAAGTGCTTGACCTATATAGCCTGATCTTTCATATGCATACGGAATAGCTAGTAGCGCTTCAGCAACACTTTGATTAACTAATGGATATTTTTTAACGCTAAACCAGGACTGAGTTGCTGCTCGAAAGTCATTTAACTCTAATTTTGCCAGGCCATTTAAATAAAGTGCTTCAGGAGCAATTGCAGAATTCAAATATACTTTTTTAAAGAAGTTACTAGCCAAATCGGGCTTTTCAGCGTTCAAGTAAAGCAGGCCAACCGTAAAATTTATTTGATTCTTAAGTTCAATTTCTTCTAAAGATTTACCTTTGTTGAGCAATAATGCTAGCTTTAAGGACTTCAGAGCATTCGATTTATTTCGACTCGCAGCATCGTACGATATCGCCAAATTATAATAAGCATGTGAAGCCCATTCTCCTTCAACGGTATCGTTGAGAACCTGCATTGCTTTTGAGTTGCTTCCAAGACGAATAAAGCAGTTGGCACGATAAAAAACCCATTCTTGCTTATCTTCAATTGCTAGTTTGTTCTTTAGCTTTTTGAATGCTCTCAGGGCAGGCTTACAATTTCCAAGCTGATATTCCAACCGGCCTATTTTAAAATAGTCTGAGTAACTAATTTCAGAAGTTTTTTGTTTACCCTTTTTACGGATTTCTTCGAGATGCTCATTCACATCAGCATTGATATTGAAGCCTTTTAATGCAACAGCATGATCAACAGGGTTTGTACTTTGATAATTCTGATCCATTAAAGTTAATGCATTAAAGTGATTGCCACTTTCAAGCTCAAATTGAATCATACCTTGGTACAGTTCATCAGGCATCGCATTAAGCAAAGAGCTGAATAACAAGCCCAAGGCTAATAAGGCAAGTTGGATGTGTGCGAGTAATTTATGCAAATTTACTACCACTGCTTAACTTTGAAAAGTGGCTCTCGTGTGGTTTTACTTTCTGTTACCACTAACTGTATGAACTTTGCATTTTGGTCTTTTGTAAACGGTAAGGCTTTCTTGCGACGAAAATAACGATTATTCGCCCCTTGTCCATTAAACCTGGCAGTTAACTTGTGACGCCCATCTGACAAGCTACCAAGAAATAAACGCTGAACTCCTCCTTTCTTGAGAGCAGATATTTCATTCTGTTTATACAAATATGAAGTTACTAGCTTATCGTCTAAACGAATTTCAATGGAGTCTAGAATAAATGAACTTTCTGAAGACATGGATAAAAACACACCAAGCTGGGTATTTGCAGGATAAAGCAGATCTTCTTCAAACTGATAAAGTTCACTGTTTAGCTGGATTAGCTGTTTTTTTAATTGCTCAGCCTCTTTAAGGAGCGCAGGGTCAATTGCTTTAGGTTTAACTTTAGATTTATTCGCATCAATTGGTTCTGCAGCATAGAGTGAACTCGAACCTAATAATATAAATGTAGCAATAGCAAGGAATGACAAGAATTGTCGTATAAGCATATTTAAAGTCAGTAATGATTGAGTAATGGTATAAAGCGAGAAAGCAATATTAACATCAATACCTATCAAAGAAATCAGCGCTAATTCACTATTTTGAAAGAGAAAATATTAAAAATTGTTGATTGATCGATCACATTCACAATTCAACCAACAATTTTAACACTAACAAACTTATTAGCGACTTAAGTATCGCATTCCATCCGCAAGCCCTTCTACTGTCATAGGATACATATTATCCTTCAGAAGCTGCTTGGTAATCCCTAACGAACCACCTTCACCCCAATAATCTACAGGCAATGGGTTTATCCAGATAACTTTATTGAAATGATCTTGCAATCTCTGCATCCATACAGATCCAGCTTCTTCATTCCAATGCTCAATACTGCCGCCTGGTTGCGTAATTTCATATGGAGCCATTGACGCATCTCCCACAAAAATTACTTTGTAATCTGAACTATATTTATGCAACACATCCCAAATTGGCGTAGATTCATTCACACGTCGAATATTATTTTTCCACACACTTTCATATATGAAGTTATGAAAGTAAAAATTTTCCATGTGCTTAAACTCAATACGAGCAGCTGAAAAAAGCTCTTCGCACACTTTAATATGAGGATCCATAGAACCACCCACATCAAAAAACAACAAGACTTTTATACTGTTGTGTCGTTCAGGTATAAGCTTTATATCAAGATAGCCTGCATTACGCGCGGTAGAACGAATCGTGTCTGTTAGATCAAGTTCATCTGCCGCGCCCTGCCGAGCAAATTTTCTAAGTCGCCTGAGCGCCATCTTGATATTTCGAATACCTAAGGTGACATCACCATCCAAATCTTTGTAGCCGCGCTTTTCCCAAACTTTTACGGCTCGACCATGACGTCCGCTTTTTTGTCCAATTCTAAAACCTTCTGGGTTGTAGCCATTCGCGCCAAACGGTGAGGTACCTCCGGTACCGATCTGCCTATTACCGCCCTGATGCTTCTTTTTCTGGTTTTCAAGGCGATCCTTGAAAGCTTTCATCAGCTCCTCAAGCCCTCCCATGCCCTCAATTTTTGCTTTTTCTTCCTCTGTTAAGCTTTTTTCAAACTCGGCACGAAGCCATTCATCAGGTATAGCAGCAGCTAGCAGATCGTCGAGAGTTTCTATACCTTCAAAATAAGCACCATAAGCGCGATCAAATTTATCAAAATGCTTCTCATCTTTAACCAGACAGAGACGGCTCAAATAATAAAACTCGTCTATATCTGCAAAGATCAGCCTTTTATCTAAAGCCTCCATCAAGTCTAAAAGTTCTTTTAATGTAACCGGAACCTTCGCATTTCGTATCTTCTGGAAAAAATCTATTAACATTTATCTACCCCACAATACGACTCAGCCTTTACGTCTTGACATAAAAGCCAAGCGCTGAAGCAAATGCACATCTTGCTCATTTTTTAATAGCGCACCATAAAGCGGTGGTATTGCTTTGGACGGGTCACGCTCTTGAAGCATTTTTTCAGATAATTCATCAGCCATCAGCAATTTCAACCAATCAATCAACTCGCTTGTAGAAGGCTTTTTCTTTAAACCAGGAACTTTGCGAACATCAAAAAAAACATCCAATGCTTCTTTTAACAAGTCCTGCTTTAGATTGGGATAATGAACATCAACAATTTTCTGCATAGTTTCGCTATCAGGAAAATTTATATAATGGAAAAAACAACGACGAAGGAATGCATCAGGCAGTTCTTTTTCATTATTACTGGTAATCAATACGATAGGCCGCTGCTTCGCGACAACTCGTTCTTGTGTTTCATAAACAAAAAATTCCATTTTATCTATTTCAACTAACAGATCGTTTGGAAACTCGATATCAGCCTTGTCAATTTCATCAATTAACAACACAACACGCTCATCTGAATCAAAAGCCTCCCACAACTTTCCTTTAACGATATAATTAGAGATATCATGTACTTTGTCATTACCTAACTGAGAATCACGTAATCGCGAAACCGCATCATATTCATACAAACCTTGTTGTGCTTTCGTTGTTGATTTAATGTGCCACTGAATTAGCTTTAGTCCCATTGATGCAGCAATTTGTTCTGCCAACATCGTTTTACCAGTCCCAGGCTCACCTTTAATCAGCAATGGCTTTTCAAGTGAGATAGCAGCATTAACCGCCATTTGGAGATCGCTCGTCGCTATATATTCGCTCGTGCCTTTAAAACCCATATTTTATTACCTGTAATTTTTTAGTCTGATGATCGGTATTCGATAGTGTAAAACTAGAAGTATATTCTAGTTTTACACTAAACGGAAAGCACAACATTTCTCAAATTTAAAAATGTCGCCAAATCAGTTACCATCTTTACTATCAGCACATTTAATTGAGGTATCGATGCACAACTTAGTAATTTTACTTGCACATGGCAGTACAGATGAGTCTTGGTCAGACACCTTTAAGCAATTCACACACAGTGCTAGGGCCAAATACCCAAACACCAAGCTTGCCTACATGGAGCTTAGCACCCCCTCGCTAAGTCATGCTGTCGAGAGCGCTGTAAAAGATGGCTACCAAAGCATTACAATTCTTCCTTTATTTTTAGCAAAAGGTAAGCACCTCAGGCACGATATTCCAAAGCAGCTTGCAGTACTTAAAAAAAAATTCGCTATAGAAATCGATTTATTACCCCCTCTTGGCGAACAGGCAGAGCTGGCATTAGCTGTAGAGTTGATTATTGATAGACATATTAAGTGATAAATAAACGCTATGATTATAATCATTATTTAGACTAAACTTCTAAAGAGAGCATATTTAACCAAACTCATAAGGCATCAATCATCAACATGCTAAAGTATTTTTTTCTACTTTTATTTCTTTCGAATATCAATCAAGCGGTCTCCGCAAAACCTATCAATGAAACTTCAAAAAACTTTAAGCATACATACCTTTCTTGCTCAATCATAACCAGCGAACACCTCACTATTCTTCAGTTATATCAAAGAGGACTGCCAAAGCAACTAGCAATAGAATCACTGCCTAACATTACTAGAGCAGCAAAAAAACGCGTCAAATATGTTTATGATCTAGCTAAAAAAATCGGAATATTAAATACTTACGCAGACATCAATACAAACTATGCGCGCTGTTCTACTGCTGTTTTTCAAATTAAAGGTAAACCTGCGCCTGATATGTTGGAACATAATTATTATTTTTGCTCTGGCGAAAACAAACTCAGATACGAGCTTATATTAATGGCTGACCAGCAAAAAACACTCGAACAGCTACTTGATAACTTCCCTTCTCACTACCAACCAACAATAATAAGTTTTTACCAGCTTATTAAATCAAAAGGCACGCTAGCTGCTTTTGATTTAACAGCAAACAACTTAAAAGCATGTTTAAACCAAATTCAGTAATGCTTTTTAGCCTTTTTTTAAACCAACTAATTAAAATTCATCGCTCTATAATTAATCGTTGACTTAGGAAAAACTCTCGCCTATTATGCACGCCACTTCAGCGAAGAAGCAGTTGCGTCCCCTTCGTCTAGAGGCCTAGGACACCGCCCTTTCACGGCGGTAACAGGGGTTCGACTCCCCTAGGGGACGCCATTTTTCTTTCAAACTATCCCACATTATTATTCTCTTATTTACTTCAAATAATTATCTATTTTATATCACTAAATTTTACATTCTACCTTTGTTTTTTTCCTCCATGTTCTAACGTATCGACTACACTTATCCTTAATAAATTCAAACCTTAAAGCCTGATTATTATCGGTGCTGATTAAATCAAGTCAATTTCACAGATCAAGTAAGTGAACATATGGATAAACAAGACATACTTTTAGCTCGCCAACCTATTTATGACACACAAAAAGAAATCATTGGTTATGAGTTACTTTTTCGCGAGGACAGCGCGCCCGCTCTGACAAGCTTTGATGGTAATCGAGCGACATCCCGAGTATTACTCAGTCTATTCACTGAAACAGACCTAGCTTCTGTGACAGGTGGTTTACCGGCTTTTGTTAACTTCACTGCCGAGCTATTAAATAGCCCACCACTATTTAACTCCCAAGCTATTATCATTGAAGTATTAGAAGATATCGAAATCACTGACCAAATTATCGAAAGCTTAAAATCCTTGAAAAAAAGTGGTTACACGTTAGCACTTGATGACTTTATTATGGATGAACGATACAAGCCTATTTTAGAGCTTGTCGACATTATTAAGCTGGAACTGCCTGAAATGAGCGACACTGAGCTTAAAACAACGATCAATACCTTAAAAAGCTACAATGTGAAATTACTCGCTGAAAAAATAGAAACTCAAGCTGAGTTCAAGCGCTGCTTAGACCTTGGTTGTGACATGTTCCAAGGTTATTTTTTATCTAAACCTGAAATTATTAAAGGAAAAAAAATTGCAGCAGGCAAGCTTTCTGTTCTTAAATTAATTTCCGAAATTCAGGCACCCGAAGTTGATTTAACTGCGCTGACAAAAACAATTACTAAAGACCCTGCTTTAAGTTTTAAACTATTGAAGCTTATCAATTCTGCTGCGTTTAAACGCAACAAAACTATAGAGTCTATTCATAAAGCAGTCACCTTATTAGGTATTGATAAGATTAAAAGCTGGGCAAGCTTACTTGCCTTAAGCAAGCTCGATGATAAGCCGCAATCACTACATTATTTAGCTCTTGTGCGAGCATTAATGTGTGAAAAATTAGCTGAATTTATAAGCCCTTACGAAAAAGAGCAATTTTATACTGTCGGACTTTTATCTTGTCTCGATGCATTTTTTGATCAAAGCATTGAAGAAGTTGTCAGTCATATTTTACTTGACCAGAATATAAGCTCAGCACTACTTTCTTTTAAAGGTAATGCAGGCCTTGCATTGCAAACAACGCTTTATTTAGAGCAATCTCACTGGCAAAAATTTAACTGGGTAGAACTAGGAAAATTTAATTTAAATGCCAAGATAATCAATGATATTTACTTTGAATGTTCAAGACTCGCAATCACATTACAAGATAAGTAAATTTTATAACTTGTGTTGATAGTAGAGTCCGTCTACGATCCACTTTCCGTTTGAAACAAGTAATATACACTATGAATTCGAAGCTCATTCTAGTCATTAATTGCGGCAGTTCTTCTCTTAAATTTGCCTTATACAGTATTGACCATCAATTACTCGCGGAAGGCCTTGCTGAGTCACTCAATTCAGTTAACGCCAAGCTACATATTAAACTGCTCAACACCGAGATAAAGTCAACTCTCGATACTAAAGATCATCAACATGCGATCGACTTGCTTATTATTGAGCTACAAAAAACTTTTGACTTAAAGCTAGAGCTTGTAGGAATTGGACACCGTGTTGTTCATGGCGGCGAATCATTTAAACAATCAGTTATCATCACACAAGAGGTTATTTCTGAAATAAAAAACTGCATCCCACTCGCACCTCTGCATAACCCTGCCAACTTACTTGGTATTAATATTTTAGCTACTCTATTTCCTAAGCTTAACCAAGTGGCCGTTTTCGATACATCTTTTCATCAAACCATGCCTGAACACGCCTACACTTATGCGATCCCATATAAATTCTACAAAGATGACGGTGTTCGTCGATATGGTTTTCATGGCACGAGTCATCGCTTCGTAACCCTTCAGGCATCAAAATTATTAAACAAGCAAGTTGATACTCTTAATCTTGTTACAGCACATTTAGGAAACGGTGCGAGTGTGGCAGCAATAGCAAACGGGGCAAGTGTTGATACTAGCATGGGAATGACCCCCCTTGAAGGCCTCGTAATGGGGACTCGCTCTGGTGATATTGACCCTGGCCTTTTCGATTACTTAATTTCAAAAGGCTTAAGCCCTGAGGACATATCTCGTACTTTAAATAAAGAAAGCGGATTGCTTGGTATATCTGGCATCAGTAATGATATGAGAACCTTATGCGAACAAGCAGCACAAGGCCACAAACTCAGCCAACTAGCAATCGACATCTTCTGTTTCAGGCTCGCAAAATACATTGCAGCAATGATGGTCTCTCTTACACATATTGATGCGCTGGTCTTTACAGGGGGTATTGGAGAAAACTCGCCACTGGTTCGCGAGAAAACAACTGACCACTTACTCATTCTGGGTTTTACATTGGACAAAGACTTAAACAGCCTCAATTGCTCTAACAAGGTAATTAATGACGCTGATTCTAAAAATATTATCGTTATTCCTACCGATGAAGAACTTATGATTGTGAATGACACTCTTGAATTAATTCCGGGTACTTTTTAATGGCCAAACCTCTTTTTATATCTCCAAGCGTTCAAAATTCAGGTTTAACATCAGTCAGTTTAGGTTTGGTGCGTGCACTTGATGAAATTGGTGTACGAGTTGGCTTTTATAAGCCAATTACCCAAGTTCAGCTCAATGAAGGTAAAACCGAATTATCGATCCATTTCGCTAAAAATATTAGTCATATTGACAGCCCAACACCTATTAATATTGCTGAAGCTCAAACTTACCTCAATCGAGGGGAGAAAGGTTTATTAATGGAAAAGGTTGTTGGTTGCTATCAAGCTTTTCAACCGAACTACGACATTATTATCGTCGAGGGGCTTGTTCCCGATCAAAGCACGCCTTTTGCTAATCAACTAAACGTTGAGATAGCGAATAATTTAAACGCTGAAGTCATTTTAGTTACCGATGCAAAGTATTTAACCCCAGCCGAGCTAGATAAACACCTGAAAACTGCTGCCAACGCATTCTCGTCATCGGAGCACCCCGACCTACTTGGCTGCATTCTAAATAAAGTTGGTCAGTCGTTTTCTAGTCAACACGAAACAGAAACACTATTCGTTGGCGACGAGCGTTCACCAGCAGACACACCAAAAAACCATGAAAACAACCCTGCTTCTGATTTCTTAAATAACTGTAAAGTTTTTACAGATAAATTCAAACTTTTAGGGCAAATCCCACTTGACCCTCATTTGTTTGCACCACGTACAATTGATGTTGCAAACGAATGCAATTTATCAATTATAAATGAAGGTGCTATACAAGACAGACGTGTATTGAAAATTTCAATTTGCGCCAGAACGGTCCCTAATTTAATCAATGCTCTGACTCCTGGCTGCTTGATTGTCACACCAGGAGACCGAACCGATGTACTCCTTGCCGCTTGCATGACGGCATTAAATGGAACCCCGCTTGCGGGCATTGTTCTTACCGGAAATTACCAACCTGAGCCGCAAATTTTAGGTTTATGCCAATCGGCATTGAAGACTGGCTTACCGGTATTAATGAGTACTAACGACACATTTCATACATCTATTCGTATGTCGAATATGAGCAATAAAGTTCCAGTTGATGATATCAACCGTATGGATGACGTGATGGCGACAGTTGCCAAACACCTAGATATTGAGTGGTTAAAAACACATTGCAAGAAAGAGCGAGCAACAAGGCTTTCTCCCCCCGCATTCCGTTATCAGCTTTCAGAGAATGCACGTGATGCTAATAAAACAATTATCTTGCCAGAAGGAAATGAACCTAGAACAGTTAATGCTGCAGTCATTTGCCATCAAAGAAATCTGGCCAATTGCATTCTAGTTGGCAAGCCTTCAGAAATTCAGAACGTTGCTGCCTCACAAGGTTTGAAACTTCCTAACGATATTCAAATAATTGACCCGGATGAAGTGCGTGAAAAATATGTAGCACCAATGACTGAATTAAGAAAAAGCAAAGGCGTCACGCCTCAAATGGCGCTGGCAATGTTAGAAGACAATGTTGTTCTCGCAACGATGATGCTTGCGCTTGATGAAGTTGATGGTTTAGTTTCCGGTGCAGTTCATACCACTGCAAATACGGTTCGCCCGGCTCTACAGCTAATAAAGACGATGCCAAAAGCGAAGGTCGTTTCATCAGTATTTTTTATGTGTCTCCCTGAACAAGTTTTAGTCTATGGTGATTGCGCCATCAACCCTGACCCAAATGCTGAAGAACTTGCAGACATTGCAATTCAAAGTGCTGACTCAGCAAAAGCCTTTGGCATTGAACCCAAGATTGCAATGATAAGCTATAGTACGGGTAAAAGTGGCGCAGGTCAGGATGTTGATAAAGTTAGAGAAGCAACACGCATCGCGCAAGAAAAACGCCCTGATTTATTAATAGATGGCCCACTGCAATACGATGCAGCGGCAATCGAAAGCGTTGCCAAAAAGAAAGCACCAAATAGCCCTGTAGCCGGTAAAGCGACTGTGTTTATATTTCCTGATTTAAATACCGGAAACACAACATACAAAGCTGTTCAACGTAGCGCTAATGTCATCAGCATAGGTCCGATGTTACAAGGCTTACGTAAGCCAGTAAATGACTTATCACGCGGCGCTCTCGTTGATGACATTGTATTCACAATCGCCCTAACATCAGTCCAGGCAACTCAGAAGTAGCTTTACATAAAGAAGATTAGTAATGATTTATTTTGAATCTGAACTAACCTTACTTTACATCATGATCATTACCTTACAATATAATTTTTCTAGCAAAGTAGAGGTGACCATTGAAAATATTTAATTCTATTATTTTGCGTCTAGGACTCATTACTTCAATTCTTATTATGCAGGGCTGTACTAGTTATGACCCCATTTCCGTAAAAGAATGCAAGAAAGTTGTTAAACACGCTCAGAAAGTACTTGGGAAAATGTCACCACCATACAAGGATTTACTGAAAAGCTGTAAAGAGGCGACTGATACAGAAAGAGGCTGTATTATGGCGGCCAAGAAAATGGGTCAAATCACTCAATGCAGTTAAGTACCCTTTAAATATTTAAACTCGGCTATTATTAATGATAGCCCGACTAAACCAAGGATTTATCAGAAGTGCTTCCCATCACACAAAGTGTTTCTCTTTCTGATGACGAAATTGAGCTTTCTGCAATTCGAGCTCAAGGTGCTGGGGGGCAAAATGTCAATAAAGTCTCATCGGCCATTCACTTACGTTTTGATATTAATAACTCATCTCTCCCTAGCGTATATCGAGAACGCTTACTCGAACTGAAAGACAAGCGTATTACTAAAGATGGCTTTATTATCATCAAAGCCCAGCAACACAGAACTCAAGAGAAAAATAAAGCGGCTGCCCTTGCGCGACTTCAAGAGTTAATTCGTAGCATTACTGTTGTTCAAAAAATAAGAAGGGAGACAAAACCTACTAAAGGTGCAAAAAGACGCCGGGTTGATACCAAAACACAGAGAGGGAAAACCAAAGCCCTACGAGGAAAACCTTCCTTTTGAGCGATCAATTCCTACAAACCAAAACTCGATTGGATCGCTTTATTAGTAGCAAAAAAAATATTAACAAGCGTGATGTCAGGCTTATTCTTGCACAAAAAAGAATAGTTGTAGATGGCGCCATTGCTTCCGATGTACAACAGATTATTCACCCATTCTCACAAGTTTTTTTTGATGGTGAACCGCTCTTAAATACACAGGCGTATTATCTAAAGCTGCATAAACCAACAGGAGTTGTTAGCGCAACCAGCGACAAAATACACCAAACAGTTATCGATATAATCAAACACCCTTCCAAACACACACTACACATTACAGGACGGTTAGACCTAAACTCATCTGGATTATTGTTACTCACAAATGATAGCGAATGGTCACGAAAACTAATGTCGCCCGACAATAAAATCACTAAGCACTACAGGGTAACAACTGAAAAACCAATCACTCAAGACTATATTGAAGCTTTTCATGATGGCATGTATTTCCCATACGAAGATATTACGACACGACCCGTTTTGCTCAAAATCATCAATCAAAATGAAGCGGAACTGACACTCACTGAAGGACGTTACCACCAAATAAAACGCATGTTTGGACGTTTTAAAAATCCGGTAATAAAAATACATCGAATATCAATCGGAGGAATTATTTTAGACTCAAACCTATTGGCAGGAGAAAGTCGAAGCTTATATGAGAACGAAATCAATTTATTTAAAAACTAGCGTTATAATTTAAGCCTGATTTCTTTAACGATCCGTTCAGACCAAAGGTCATATGCCAGACCACTTGGGTGAAAACCATCTTCAGCTATAAAGTCACCTTCTTCCGGGAAATTGACATCTAAATACTCAAGCCCTGAACACCCCCCAACCTGTTTAACTAATGCCAAGTTAAAAAACCTTGACCTACGCCCCAAATACCAACGAAGCGGCTGAGGTAATGACGGGAAACGCTCCATTGGTGGAATATAACTCAATAGAACCAACTTGGCTTCAAACTTTGAAACCAAAAGTGAACATAGCTTTTTTTGTAATAAAAGCCATTCATTTAACCTCACAATACTCGTTACATCATTCACACCTAGTGAGACAACAACAACATCAGATTTGCAAGGTTTGGTTTCTTCAAGCATTTGCACAACATCAGATGTTTTAAGCCCTGTTTGGGCTTCTAGTCGCCAAGATACTGAGTAATCAGAAGCTAGCTTTGAAACAAGCTGACCAGCAAGCGCCTGATTTTGATGCTCTACACCAACACCAGCGGCAGCTGAATCCCCTATAATTAAAAGACTCATAGGTTCACCAACACCATCGAACCCTGTTCGTGCTCCATTAGCTTCAGGTAATTGAAGCGTTGATCTACGCGTGTATATTCCTTGGCTAATTAATATAGGCGCTAATAAAACGCTAATAAATGGATCATCAATCATAGCTTGAAGACAAAGGTTTATATAAAAGGATTTGCAACCTATATAACACCATTACAGACTGTTATGCGAACAAAAAATATACTCGGTTCTTATAAATGATAAATATTCCTTTATGAATTGGACTTAATACACTTGCTCTGCATACTTAAAGTAACCGTAGTGGTCATACTTATGACCCGAATATATGACTAACAGAGCTAGAGTTTGATGAGTAAACCTTCTATTTTGATCGTTGATGATGAGCCAATTAATATAAGACTTTTAAGTGAGATATTAAAGCAGGATTATGATTTGCGCGCATCCACAAGTGGCAACCAAGCAATCGCTCAATTAGAAGAACACCACGAATCTATCGATTTAATTCTATTAGACGTCAACATGCCAGAAATGTCTGGAAGCGAGGTACTTGATAGAATCAATGAGCACCCTGCTTGGACTGAAATACCTGTTATTTTTGTGACTGCCATGGATCAAGAAGGCGATGAAGCTGAGGGCCTACTACGTGGTGCTGTCGATTATATTACTAAACCAATTTCAGCAGCTATCGTTAAAGCCAGAGTCCAAACTCAATTAACACTTCGGCAAGCAAAGAAAGATCTTGCAGCCCAAAACAAACTGCTTGAAAAAAAAGTACAGGAAAGAACTGAAGAAATAAGATATACGCAAGAAGTCATTATAAGTGCTCTAACGAATCTTGCGCTAACACGCGACAAAGAAACCGGCAACCATATTATTCGTACACAACATTACGTTAAAATTCTGGCTCAATTGATCAGGCACTTTCCTGAGTATGTAAACGAACTTGATGATGACACGGCTATAGACTCTATTTTCAGAACCGCGCCATTACATGATGTCGGCAAGGTCGGCATACCTGACTGTGTATTATTAAAGCCAGGAAAATTAACCGCCGATGAGTGGGAAATCATGAAAACACACTCCACTCTAGGAGGTGATGCACTTAAAAACTCAGGAGAGTTGTCAGGCGCACGTGAAAATAGTTTCTTAACTTATGCACAAGAAATTGCTTACTCTCACCATGAAAAATGGGATGGCTCAGGTTACCCAGAGAAATTAGTAGGGAAAGACATCCCTGTTTCAGCCAGACTGATGGCGATAGCAGATGTTTATGACGCACTGATGTCTCGTCGTTGTTATAAAGATGCATTCCCTCATTCAAAGGTAATTGAAATCATGAAAGAAGGGAAAGGCCAACATTTTGACCCTGTTATGCTACAAGCATTTTTAGATAATGAACATTTGTTTTATGAAATTGCAGAGAAATATCAATAGTTTACAGTCTCTGTAGATAAGATTAATACCATCTACAAGAGACTTTATTTTCTTCCGATAAGCGCGTCATAGAGACAAGTTTCAACCGTCCAGATTAATTTCTTTTATCAGCGCCTTCAATGTTTCTTCAGAATTTTCGTGTTCAATCTGACATGTTCCCGCCGCTTGATGACCTCCGCCATTATACTTTAACATTAGCTCCCCTACGTTAGTTTTTGAACCTCGGTCAAAAATTGATTTACCTGTTGCAAACACAGTGTTTTGCTTTTGAAAGCCCCACATAACATGAATAGAAATATTGCATTCTGGATATAATGCATAAATAACAAAGCGATTACCGGCATGTATTATTTCTTGGTCCCTTAAATCCAACACCACAAGATTTCCATGCACAGTAGCGCAATCCTTCAATTGCTGCTTGAATAAAACATCTTGCTCGTTATAGAGCTTAATTCGTTCTTGAACATCCGGAAGTTGCATTACTTCATCGATGGTGTGATTTTTACAATAATCAATCAAATCCATCATAAGATTGTAATTTGAAATTCTAAACTCTCTAAATCGCCCAAGACCGGTGCGTGCATCCATAAGAAAGTTTAGTAAATCCCAACCTTCAGGATTAAGAACCTGTTCCTTATTAAATTGAGCAGAATCTCCTCTGTCTACTGCTTCCATCATCCCAACCCAAGTGGCGGGAAATGCATCCAAAGCCCCATAGTGATCCCACACAACTCTGGCAGCAGAAGGTGCTTCAGGATCTATTATGTGGTTATTTACTTTCTCATTTCGAATAGTCTCAGATAAGTGATGATCAAAGGCCAAGTGAACCCCATTAACGTAGGGTAAATTTGTTGAAATATCATTACTGGTGACTTCGATTTTTCCATCCTGCATGTCTTTTGGATGAACAAAGGTAATATCATCAATCATATCAAGATGTTTTAGTAAAACTGCGCACACGAGACCATCAAAATCACTTCGAGTTATCAGTCTGAATTTTTCATCGGCCATTAGGCTCTCCTTAGAGTAATCTGTCATCTTTGCATTAAATAGGGGTTAGCTTAAGACATAATAAAAAAGTATAGACGTGCTTTTTACTTTATAAAAATTCTCACTAAGAATTTATTCTTTATTTTCAAAATATGGCTAATATTATTTGAGTATGAATAAAACAGACCTGAAAGAAAATTTGCTCTATATTAAAGCTTTAAATTATAAAGCCTCGGTATCATGACATTACGTGCAACAAATATTGAAAAACTAAAACAAGATGAATTTGATGTTGTTATTCTTGGAGGAGGCATAAATGGTGCGGTTTCTGCAGCAGCCCTTTCAGCCAAAGGCGTTAAAGTCGCACTAATTGATAAAGGTGACTTCGCTGGTTTCACCAGTTCCAACTCATCTAACCTTGCTTGGGGTGGAATCAAATATTTAGAAAACTTTGAGCTATTCCTAGTTAACAAGCTTTGCAAAAGCAGAAACCATTTAATAAAAAGCTATCCCTCCACCGTTCAGGAAATTCGTTTCTTCACCACCATCCAAAAAGGTTTTCGGATGCCGGTGATTTTCGTTTACTTAGGCACGCTGTTTTATTGGATAATCGGGCGTTTTTTTACTAAGTCACCTCGTTACCTGACAAAAAATACTATCAACGTAGAAGAATCTGTTGTTAACACAAAGAATGCTAAAGCTGGCTTTGAGTATTCTGATTGCTACCTCTATGACAATGATGCCCGTTTTGTTTTTAACTTTATTCGCTCCAGCCTAAATTTTGGTTGTATCGCTGCCAACTATGTTGAGTCAACCAATGCAAAGAGAGAAAACGGACGATGGTTAATATCTGCGAAAGACGCCATTAATGGCGATTGCTTTAGCATTAAGGCAAAAGCGATTGTAAATGCCTGCGGCCCTTATGTTGACCAGCATAATCATATTACACAGCAAAAAACTGCTCACCATCATGTTTTTTCAAAAGGCATCCATTTAATCGTTAATAAAATTACTGATAGCAAACGTGTACTGACTTTTTTTGCAAGTGATGGCCGTTTATTTTTTGTTATACCAATGGGGCCTAAAACATGTATTGGCACTACCGATACACAAGTTGATAATCCTGAAGCAACAGTGACTGATGATGACAGGCAGTTTGTTTTGGATAATGTAAATAGCTTAGTAAATTTACCCAAACCTCTAACAAAAGCAGATGTTATAGCTGAACGTTGCGGTGTAAGGCCTCTCGCTATAACAGGTTCTGGTGGAAAAGCAGATTGGGTAAAGCTTTCTCGAAAACATGCCATTGATATTAATAAAGATGACATGCACTTAAGTATCTTTGGTGGCAAGTTAACAGACTGTATAAATGTCGGAAATGAAGTCGTTGATGTGCTCGATAAGATGGGAATAAAAGCCGCTTACCCAAATAAAAAATGGTATGGCGAACCACATGATAGTGTTAAGGATGAATTCCTTCATCGAGCCAATTTAATGAATTTAGATAAGCTTACCGACGCCACCTCCTCTGAACCACTCAGCACACGTTTTTGGCGCCGTTATGGTGATAATGCTATAACCTTGCTTGAAAGTATTCGCAATAACCCTAAAGAAGCTGAACTCCTTATTGAGAATGCCGAGTACACCCGTGGTGAAATTGAACAAGCAGCAAAACGTGAAATGATTACCAAGCTTGAAGATTTCTTAAGGCGTCGCTCAAAAATATCTCTGGTCGTTCGTAGAGAGGACCTTAAAAATTCACCCGGTTTAATGGAAGCCTGCCAAATTCTTTTTGGCGATCTGGCTCAGGAAAAGTATGATGAGTACTTTCGCGAAAACTGCTAACTAAAACAGGCTCAAGCATTCATGATAGATTTTGAATCCCACCCTACAGATACCGACCCATTAAAGCTGATCAATAACATAGAACATGTGAGACGTAATCATGACAGCCTCACCCTGCTGAACATGATGAAACAAGTAAGTAAAGAAGAAGCCGTCGTCTGGGGCGATAAATCAATTGGTTTTGGTCAGTACCAATACCTTTATAAAACAGGGCGCAAAGGAAAGTGGCCGGTTATATCTTTTACGCCAAGCTTGCAAAATATAAGCATCCATGTGATGCCGGGCTTAGAAAATTATGACGCTTTAATTCAAAAAATTGGTCATGTTAAATACAGCGGTAGCACATTAATCTTACACAAATTTTCAGATATCAAACTACCTGCGTTAGAGGCACTCTTAAAGAAGGTTTATTATGATATGCGCAAAGCTTATGACTGCAGCTAGGGTCTAACTTTCTTCATCCACACGGGCATTGTATCAGCCTCCTGCTTGACGCAATGCTTCGTGGGCCTTATGTATTTCGAACTGATTGAATACTTTAATACCATGCTGTCTTAGTAGCGCGGTAGTAACCCCCACACCGTCAATCTTACTTGCGGAAAATTGTCCATCGTAAATCCTTGTACTTCCACATGAAGGGCTCGATTCAGAAAGTATTGCAACCCGTATCTTATGCTTCATACATAATGAAAGTGCAATGTTAGCCCCCGACGAGAAGATATCCGTTACATCTTCACCAGTCTTGGTGATGACTGACGCCCTTCTTAACAACACATCATCCCCGTCACCACCCGAAATTTCAGCAGGCGTTCGGGGAATACTCATTCCAGCATCCACTTCAGGGCACACAGAAACAACACATTCTTCCTTCATCAAGCTTTGAAGTATTTCACCTGAAACGTCTAACTTTTTCCCATCATATCGAACACGCTTACCAAGAAGACAAGCACTTACAAGTATTTTATTCATACCGACTAGTGCTCCTATTAATTCAATACAGGTCTTGAAAACAATGAAGTATGGTTCTCAGCGTGCGTCGGAATAAATTCGAACAACTCGAAACAAAAGCTACTAAATTATGGCAGCTTGGTATCCCGATATAAATGCTATACACACTTAAAAAGTTATCCTAACTAATAGTTGAATCAACCAGTTTTTTGGCTTCAGTTTGTATCTTGTTCAAATGTTCTTTACCTAAAAAACTTTCTGCGTATATTTTGTAGACGTCTTCTGTTCCGGATGGCCTAGCTGCAAACCAACCATTTTCTGTTGTCACCTTCAAACCGCCTATTGCTGCGTCATTTCCAGGTGCTTCAGTGAGTTTGCTAAGGATGTTCTCACCAGCCAGTTGGTCAGCAGTCACTTGTTCGGCAGATAGCTGTTTAAGCTTTTCTTTTTGCTGCTTGGTTGCAGGAGCATCAAGCCGCTCATATACAGGAGAACCAAATTTAGTCTCTAGCTCTGAGTAACGCACTCCCGGATCTTTACCTGTAACAGCTAAAATTTCTGCGGCTAAAAGATCCATAATGATCCCATCTTTATCTGTGCTCCAGGCTGTTCCGTCAAAACGTAAAAATGAGGCTCCGGCACTTTCTTCGCCACCAAAGCCAAGCTGCCCGGCATTCAGCCCCTCAACAAACCACTTAAAGCCGACAGGCACTTCTTTGAGTTGACGCCCCATTGCGTTAGCGACCCGATCGATCATTCCGCTTGATACCAACGTTTTACCGATACTGACATTCTTCTGCCATTGAGGGCGATGTGTAAATAGATAGTCAATAGCAACAGCAAGATAGTGATTAGGGTTTAACAAACCAGAGCTCTTAGTCACTATTCCATGGCGATCATAGTCAGGATCATTACCAAATGCTATATCAAACCGGTCCTTTAATTCTATGAGTTGCCCCATTGCAAAGGCGGATGAACAATCCATTCGAATTTTGCCATCTTTATCAACACGCATAAATGAGAAAGTTGGATCAACACGTTTGTTCACAACATCAAGATCAAGTGAGTATTTCTCTGCAATGGGTTCCCAGTAAGCAATTCCGCTTCCCCCCATAGGATCGACACCAATTTTTATATTACTGGCAGCGATTGCTTTCATATCAACAACATTTTCGAGATCGTTAACATAAGGCATAATAAAATCTATTTCTTGTGTTGAATCTGCACGTAACGCTTTTTCAAAAAGGCAACGCTTAACACCTTTTAGGTTTTGCAGTATCAGCTCGTTCGCTCTTTTCTGTATAATCGCGGTCACATTGGTATCAGCCGGTCCACCATGAGGAGGGTTATATTTGAACCCGCCATCTTGAGGAGGGTTGTGTGAAGGTGTAATGACAACACCATCAGCAAACCCATTTTTACGACCTAGGTTGTAGCTTAGAATAGCATGTGAAATAACCGGTGTAGGCGTATAACCACCACCCGATTGAATTCTTACTTCAACATTATTACCAGCAAAAACCTCAAGCGAGCTGATCAGGGCTGGTTCCGATAAAGCGTGCGTATCTTTACCCAAAAATAAGGGCCCACTAATTCCATTCGCAAGCCTGTACTCACATAGAGCTTGGCAAATTGCTAAAATATGATATTCATTAAAACTGCCATTAAAAGAACAGCCTCGATGGCCAGAAGTACCAAATGAGACAGCTTGTTCTACACATGAAGGTTCCGGAATGGTTTTATAATAATGAGCGACTAACTGAGGTATGTTCGTTAAAAGTTCTTGGGGAGCGGGCTTTCCAGCCAGAGGGTGAGTACTCATAAATAATCTCTTAAAAACCTAGTTTCAATGTGCGGCTAGGTTATCACATTTACTTTATGCCCGACATGCATACTACCCCTACATAGCGATTGTATTAAATTGATTCACAGCTAGTTAATTCAGACCCTGACCATTACGGTAAAACTGATTAATTTTTTTTGTATAGCTTTCCATATCTTTAATGACGCCTTGCTTATTGAGCCATTCAGAATTGTAATATGTATTTAAATATCGGTCTCCTGAATCACAAATCATCGATACAACGCTTCCTCTTTCACCCTTTTTGACCATCTTCTCTATTAACTGAAACGCTGAAAATAAATTAGTGCCGGTTGAGCCCCCGCAACGACGATTCAGTATTGATTCCAAGAAATGAATGCAAGCATAAGCAGCTGCATCTGGAACTTTTATCATCTCATCAATAACATCTTTAATAAACGAAGGCTCTACTCTTGGTCGACCTATACCTTCAATGCAGGAACTTTTACTTTGTGTTATTGACGAATCACCGCTCTTAAAATAGTCATAAAAGACAGAATGACTAGGGTCAGCCACACAAAGTTTTGTTTCATGGCCACAATAACGTATAAAACGTCCGATAGTGGCTGAAGTTCCACCGGTTCCTGCACTGACCACAATCCATTTTGGAATAGGAAATTCCTCTAGCTGCATTTGCTGAAAAATACTGTCGGCTATATTATTATTTCCTCGCCAGTCGGTTGCCCTTTCGGCAAAGGTAAATTGGTCCATGTAATACCCCTGCGTCTTTTTGCTAAGCTTTTCAGACTCAGCATAAAGATCCATAGGATTTACAAAATGACATTGCCCTTGGTAGAACTCAATTTGTTCTATCTTTTCTTTTGAAGTGCCTTTGGGAACAACAGCGATAAACTTTAAACCCAACAATCTCGCAAAATAGGCCTCAGAGACTGCGGTGCTACCGGATGATGCCTCAATTATGGTGGTATTTTGCTTAATTTTCCCATTACATAATGCATACAAGAAAAGTGATCGGGCCAGTCGATGCTTCAAACTTCCAGTAGGATGAGTGGATTCATCTTTCAGGTAAAGGTCGATACCTTCAATTGCTGGAAGCGGAACTTTAACTAAATGCGTATCGGCAGAGCGCTGAAAGTCAGCCTCAATTTTTTGTATCGCCTGGTTTACCCAGTTTGACATGTATTTCTCCAAATAAATGTTCGTTCAAAAAATCAAAATCCACAAAAATAATATCTAACATACATTAGATATTAGCCTGTTTTTCAAGAGTATGCGTAACTGAGTTAATCCGCTTAAGCCAATAATAATCGGGGTTCACTCCAAGACATTTCGCTTTGGTGCACTTGTTCTAAGTCAAGGCCTAATTACTGACGCTGCGGTAAGATAACCGAGTACGCCATTAATGAAGGTTAATAAACTAAATGAGCATCAAAGCATTATTTATCGGCACTATTTTAACCATCGTCATTCTCCTCACTGGCCAGCTGGCTTATATTTTACTTGCTTCCTACATCGGCACTGCCTCTACAGATTATACATTCTTCAAGGAGTATAAAGAGCCGTTATGGTTTTGCCTTAGTGCGGGAACCTATGCTATTTGTTTCATTTGTGGCGGGCTATTTACTTCAATATTAACCGATAAGAGAAAAATTACTCACGCTGCCATTGTCGGTTTTACAGTTGCAGCACTATCACTACTAGGTGCAGGGGATTCAACATTACTGAATTATAAAGCGATAATTATTGTTATTGCAGGTTTGGCTTTCTCAGCATTAGGCGGAAAAATAGGCTGCGATCCCGCTCCCTCCGAACTGAAGAATTGATCTGTTAATCAACATATCATTCACGAACCTAACTTATGTGCGATATCTCTCACATAAGCTTCAGTCATCGTCTCTATATTTATCATACCACTCTCATTATTATACTCCGTATTGCTAGGACAGCAGGGAACAAAGGATATGCCAATAAGGAAATGGCTATTAAGGATGATGGGAAATGGATTCATACTCATAAGGAATGAGTATACAAGGAAATAGGTTCAAGCTAAGGATTAGCGATAAGGATATACAGATTAGCCTCGTGATTCACGGGGCTTTCTTGTTTCTAACGTTTAAACTTAATGTATCCATACTTTAAAGCCTAAAGTCATCTTCGATAGCGACTTTACCTTGTAAGAAATATCCACCTAACTTAAATATACATTCCGAATACTGCTCAACAATTTAAGTTATCATAAAAACTACGTAAAAGGATGAGAAGGGGTTATTGCCTGACTCCCTTCTACATGCTGCATACAGACTAAGCAGGACTTTATTTTATCCTATTTAGATTCGGCACGTCCTGTGAATTTACGCTCTTCTACGTTAATTCTAATTCTTTCGCCTGTTGAGATATGCTCTGGCACCTGTACCGTTAAACCGGTTGAAAGAATTGCTGGCTTGGTTCTAGCTGTAGCGGAACCGCCTTTCAAAGAAGGGTCAGTCTCTACTATTTCAAGTTCAACAGTAGAAGGCAGGTCAAGTGCAACCGGTGCATCATTAACTATCACGACCAACAGACCTTGTGAATCCTCACTAACGAATAATAATTCATCTGCTATTGCTTCTTTATCAAGACTGTATGATGAATAATCTTCACTGTCCATAAATACATATTCATCGCCGTCGGAGTATGAGAAGGTTACTGCTCGACGGTTTAAATCGGCTAAGGTCAGCATGTCTGAATCTTTATAGGTCTCATCTTTCTTATGATTGGTTGCCACATTATATAGACGCATACGATAAATGCTTCCGCCGGCACGCCCTTGTGGAACAGAACGCTCGATATCTCGAACAATATAGGCTTCGCCGTTAATTTCGACCGCCGTATTCTTTTTTATTTCACTTGCTTTTGGCATTATATTTGGCTCCAGAGTAAGAATTTTCAGTCATTATAATCAGGAATTTACACTATTGGTAACCTTAAATAGGAAGTTTATATTCTTGGGAAGTTAACACTTATAATAGGTAGGTATTCTATTATAAGTCATCATTTTCGTTATAATGACGCTACTTGAATTATAGTCATCGTCAATAAAATATTTAACAACACTAGCTAGAGGTTCTTTTGACTCAATTTCGCCCCTGTATTGATTTACACCAAGGTAAAGTTAAACAAATAATTGGCGGTAGCCTGAGTGAAGAAGGTGCCGATACTAATTATATAAGCCCTTATGATGCTGCTCATTACTCCAAACTTTATAGAGCTGAAAACCTTACTGGCGGTCATGTAATTGCATTAGGGAAAGGTAACAAAGAAGAGGCTTTTAAAGCTCTAGCAACATGGCCAAATGGCCTGCAATTTGGTGGAGGTATAAACAACGAAAATGCTTTTGAATTCTTAGAAGCAGGTGCCTCTCATGTCATCGTTACATCCTATTTGTTTGAGGACGGCCAGCTTTCAGCAAATAAACTAGAAACCATTAAGCGCGAAACCGGCTCTAACCGACTGGTGCTTGATTTAAGCTGCCGACGTACGGAATCAGGCTGGAACATTGCGACAGATAGATGGCAAACAATCACTGAAACTCAAATTAATGAAAAAACATTAAGAGAGCTAGCAAACCATTGCTCAGAGTTTTTGGTTCATGCTGCGGATGTTGAAGGTTTACAAAATGGAATCGACCAAGATCTGGTGACATTACTAGGGGATATTGCCACCATACCAGTAACTTATGCTGGCGGAGCTCGCTCTCAAGACGATCTTGAATTAGTTAACCAGTTATCGAAAGGTAAGGTTGATTTAACGATAGGGAGTGCGCTTGATATTTTTGGTGGTAAAGGAATAACCCTTGAAGAATGTGTCGCCTGGAATAGAACAACTTTAAAGTAGAACCACTCAACGACCCTTTTCAACAATTTATTCCTGAATAGACCTGCTAGTCAGCATTAATCCAATGAGCCATTCCAGCTTTTCCTTGTTGGAATGGCTTGTTATTGAGGTGTATTAGAGTTTAGACCAATCTCTCATTGTCCAGCGTGAACTGTACTTTGTGCCAGATCCAGTAACTCTCTCAAGGCGACAGAGTACATCGAAAACTCAGCATCTTCTGTTGCTTTGAACTCTGTGAGCGTTTGATGCCAGCGCATCACAAGCTCTTTATGCTGATCCATCCAGAGATCAATTCTTTTCTCTATATCTTTAGGCGCATCTTTTAGTTTTAACAACCCAACGGTTAAAGCCCGTTGCTGCCAGTCTAAATCTTCCCTAAAAGCTTCTCTAGCTAGCGCTTGCCAATGAGTCAGGGGTGTCAGGGTATTAATTTGTTGACCAAACCATGTTAGATCAAGGCGGTTTCCTAACACATAATAAACATTTGCGACCATGTCTAAAGAGCTTTCACTTGACTCCCGTGCTTCAATGATTCCCAATGCAGCATATAGATGTCTTGCACCAGCTACCGTGGCGGCAATTTCATCTGGTACTCCTTGTTTTACTAATGAGTCGCGTTTATTTTGCCAAACTTCTTTAGTACTTCCATTCAGATAATTTGGCAATGCCTTTGAAATTTTGGCAATGCCTTTTTCAAAGGCTTCCATATTTCCGACGACCTTTAATTCACTTCGTCTATTTCGAATTAACCAACGGCATGCGCGTCGCATTAAACTCATTAATTCCGACATCATATTAATTTGTAGCTCACTTGAAACCGTATAATCCAAGGCTTCAATTGATTCCCACCAATAATCTAACCGGAAAACATCTCTGGCAATTATATATGCGAGCGCTATGGCTGAAGTTGACGCCCCCGTAGATTGTTTCAATCGCTCTACAAATGTAATTCCCATGTGATTAACCATGTCATTTGCAATCTGAGTCGAAATAATCTCTCGACGTAAGCGGTGTCCATGCAGCTCTTTATGATATTTTTTTACTATTTGCTGAGGGAATACGCACTCTATTTCACCAGCTAAACTTGGATTATCAGGTAATTCAGAGTTAATTAGCTCCTCTTTAAGATCACCTTTAACATATGAAATCAGTACCGATAACTCTGGCCGAGTGAACGCGCAGCCAGTTACTTTTCTTTCAGTAATAATATCATCTGCTGGTAAAAACTCTAAAGCTCTATTGAGCTTCCCTGCACATTCCATTGAATTTATTAGTCGTCTATATTCTTCAGTCCTGGATAGTGCTTCATTTGTTGCAATACTAATCGCTTGAGTTTGACGATAGTTATTTTTTAACACTAGGTCTGAAACCGAGTCTGTCATACTCACTAAAAGTTTATTTCTTTGCTTTTCAGTTAAATCGCCATTGACTAATATTTCATTTAATAAAATTTTGATATTCACTTCATGATCTGAACAGTCAACTCCGGCCGCATTATCAATAAAGTCTGTATTGAGACGTCCCCCATGCTGGCTGTATTCTATTCGCGAAAGTTGAGTCATCCCTAGGTTGCCCCCTTCTCCGACCACTCTCACTTTTAGTTCATTACCAGTAATCCGCAATACATCATTAGCTTTATCTCCAACATCAGCGTGAGTTTCTGAACTAGCCATTACATATGTGCCTATCCCGCCTACCCATAACAAATCAGCATGTGCTTTTAGAATCGCATTAATTAGCATGTTGGGGGCTAATTTTTTATCTGTAATGCCTAAGAACTTTTGAAACTCAGAATTTAACGGAATTGATTTCGCATTCCGTGAATAAATCCCCCCTCCTTTGCTAATTAATTTGCTGTTATAGTCTTCCCAGCTAGAGCGAGGCAAGTCAAAAATACGCTGACGCTCTTCAAAGCTTTTTCGTGGATCAGGGTCTGGGTCGAAAAAGATATGCATATGATTAAATGCAGCAACAAGTTTTGTATGAGGTGACAATAACATGCCATTACCAAATACATCTCCGGCCATATCCCCAATTCCAATAGTCGTAAAAGGTGTTGTTTTTGTATTGAGTCCAAGCTCTCTAAAATGTCGCTCGACTGAAACCCATGCCCCTTTAGCAGTAATGCCCATTTTTTTATGGTCATAACCAACACTACCGCCCGAGGCAAAGGCATCCCCTAGCCAGTGACCTTTATCTAATGAAATTTCATTCGCGATATCTGAAAAAGTAGCCGTTCCTTTATCTGCAGCAACAACCAAATAATAATCGTCTTCATCATGGCACACGACATTTTCTGGTTTAACCACTTTTCCTTCAATCAGATTATCAGTGACATTCAACAGCCCTGTAATGAAAATTTGGTAGCAAGATATACCTTCATTCATAAAATCATCACGCCCGGTGTTAGGTAGCTTTTTAGCAACAAATCCACCTTTTGCACCAACAGGTACAATAACCGCATTTTTGACTTGCTGGGCTTTTACCAGACCAAGCACTTCCGTTCGATAATCTTCATACCTGTCCGACCAGCGCAAGCCACCACGAGCGACTTTACCGCCTCGTAGATGCACACCTTCGATTCGTGGCGAGTAAACAAATATTTCAAACATCGGCACAGGTAGCGGTACATTAGGGATTAAACGAGGCTGAAATTTAAATGAAATATAACTTTTATCTTCACCATTATGATCTTTTTGATAGAAATTCGTTCGTACTGTTGCTTTAATCAGGTCCAGATATAAACGTAATATTTTGTCTTCTGTCAGGTTTTGTACTTGGTCTAATGCTTCAATAAATTGCGTTTCTTGAGCTTCTTGATTTGTGTTTGCTTTCTTAACCTGTTTATTTAATAAGGGGTTGAACCTCGACTCAAATAATTGGATTAACAACTTCGAAATTTTAACATTGGATACAATCGTGTTTGAGATAAAGTCTTGGGAGTTGCTTACTCGAATCTGGCGCATATAGCGTGCATAAGAGCGTATTACTGCGATCTCACGCCAATTCATATATGAAGCAATAACCATACGATTGAAGCTGTCGTTTTCTGCATCACCTTGCCAAACTTTGGTAAACAGGTTTTCAAAAGGTGTTCGTATTTTTTCTATATCAATTGATTGACGTGTCGTGGTCGTCAACATGAAGTCATGCAGCCATACAGTATGACCATCGCGATCCAAGGTCTCGTAGGGTCTTTCACCAATAACACGAAACCCCATATTTTCAAAAATAGGCATGACATCTGATAAAGGGACCGGCTGTTCAGCATGAAATAATTTAAAATGTACAACCTGATCATTTTCATCAAGTGAACGATAAAAACTCATGCTAAGTTGCTGTTGACCATTTACAACACTTTCTATGTGTTCGATATCTATCGATGCACGACGAGGTGAAAATTCTTCACGGTAACTTGATGAAAATGCACTGCGGTATTTATTGATATACTGATTGGCCTGCTCTTCACCATAAGTATCGAAAAGAGAAATTTCCAAGTCATCTTCCCATGACTGTGCGACTGCAATAATTTTTTGTTCAAGTTTTTCTACATTTAATACGCGGCCTTCTATCTGATCGATCTTAATTGTAATTTGTGTTCTTGCTAAAACGGATTCTGAAATATAGGTATTGAAGTCGCTATCAATACCGTTGAGATCACTCATTAATATTTCTTGGAATTTGATACGTAAATTAGTATTAAAAATATCACGTGGTACATAAATCAAACAGGTCACAAAACGTCCAAAAGCATCTTCACGCATAAATAATCGAGTCTGCCTTCTTTCTTGTATAAAAAGTGTCCCCATCACTACATTATAAAGTTCATCCGCATTCACCTGAAATAACTCATCACGTGGGTAAACGCCTAAAAGCTGTTCAAGCTCTTTACCTCGATAATCAAATGAATTTAAACCTGAGCGCTCAATAACTTGCTTAACTTTTTGCCGTAACAAAGGTACTTCGCTGGGGCTTTCGTGATAAGCCTTAGCGGTATATAAGCCTAAAAAGCAATGTTCACCGATCACATTACCTTTTTTATCAAATTTCTTAACACTTATATAATCAGGGTATGCAGGTCGATGAACACTTGAACGCTTGGATGACTTTGCAAAGGTGAATAACTGCTTATCCAAAACACTTTGTTTAGATTTATTAGCCACGTCACTTAAGCTTATTTCTTTAAGCTGCTCTAAATGCTCTTTTAATATTCCTAGTTCAGTGCCGGGCACAGGCTCAAGAAGTTGTTTTTTTCCACTAGCTGTTAACTGATATTCCACATACCCAAGAAAAGTAAATCGATCATCTGTAACCCAATCCAAAAATGCAGCACCTTCTTGCATATCGTTATGATTAAATAGTTTACTTTTGATCGAAGACAATTCAGAGCAACTATTTTTTGAATGCTCAAGCATTTTAGGGTAGTCATCAACCGTCGTCATCACATCATCCATAACATCGGCAATCCCCTCCCTTAGGCTTTCGACAGAAGCTTCGTCACCATGTTTATCAATTTCAATAAAAACAAGTGTTTCATATTGCAAGTTTTCGTTTTGAACTGATTTTATGAATTTACTTACATCGCCAGAGTCATTTCGTTCACAACGGAATGTGGAATATTGAATACTGTGCGTTTTTATTTCTCTAGCACTTAATTCCATGCGAACGGAATCAACAATAAAAGGCATATTTTTTTGTAGGACCATTAAAACAGTGTGTGAAGACTGCCACCCTGAAACTTCTAAATTAGGGTTAAAAACCTCCACTTTGGCACTTTTACCATCAAACTCACTAACAAATTTCCATGCTGAAATAATTAAACCCAATACATCAGTAACACGACGCCCTTTAAACTCATCAAGAAAAAGACTTGTAAACAATTGATCTGTAAATATAACTACTGATTCTGCATCTTTTTTAGGCAAAGCTTCATATATTGCATTTTTAATTTGTTCATCGAATTTCTTTCTATCTTGGGTATCGACTAGATTCATTGAAAACTCTCACTGACAATAAGTTTGTTTTTATGCTTGTTTCGCTGGCTCTGTAACTCAATTAAGAATAGTTCATTGTTAGGAAATTGCTTATTTAGAATCAATCTATTAACTTATCCGACCCTTTTGGCATAAAGCCAAATTAAACAATCGTTTTTTCAACATTTTTTCATACAAATAAGCGAGTTTATTGGCATGACATCAAGCAGTGCATTTAAAGAATTAAATCATTCATTGAGCCAAGCAATTATTGGTCAACATCATTTAGTCGAGCGTTTACTCATCGCTTTACTCGCAGACGGCCACTTACTTGTTGAAGGTGCGCCAGGCTTAGCCAAAACAAAAGCGATTAAAGAACTTTCAGATCGAATTGAAGGAAATTTCCAGCGAATCCAGTTTACCCCTGACTTATTGCCATCGGATGTAACCGGTACTGAAATTTACCGTGCAGAAGAAGGCATGTTCCATTTTCAAAAGGGGCCTATCTTCCACAATTTAATTCTTGCCGATGAAATCAACCGTGCTCCGGCAAAAGTACAATCAGCGTTACTTGAAGCAATGGGTGAGCGGCAAGTGAGTGTTGGTAAAGAAACTTTCCCTCTAGACAAGCTCTTTCTAGTCATGGCTACCCAGAATCCGATTGAACAAGAAGGTACTTACCCATTACCTGAAGCACAATTAGATCGTTTTTTAATGCATGTTAAAATTGATTACCCTAACCAAGAGTCTGAACACAGTATTTTAAAGCTAGCCCGAGCTGAGCAATCTCAAAATACAAATATAACAGAGACTATCTCTAAAATTTCTCAACAAGCTATTTTTGATGGTCGCGAAGAAATCAATCAACTTCATATGAGTGACGCCGTTGAAGATTATTTAGTTCACCTAACTATGGCTACTCGACAACCAGCAAAGTATGGGGAAGATTTAGCGCGCTGGATTGACTTCGGTGTTAGTCCTCGAGGAACGATTTCACTGGATCGCTGTGCAAGAGCTTATGCTTGGTTACAGCAAAAAGACTTTGTTAGTCCTGATGATGTGCGTGCTGTATTACATGATGTTTATCGTCATCGCATACTCATCACTTTTGAAGCTGAGGCGGAAGGCATCACGACTGACCAGGTCATTAATGAATTAATTCACCGTGTTCCTGTAGCTTAATTCTATGATGATTGGATTCATTCAATGCTAAAACGAGTTAGTGATTTCTTGAGCGCTAATTCAAGCACTCAATCTCAAAGTGACCCTGCTGAAGTTTTCAATACAGGTTGTACTGGCCCATACTGCACCTTAAAACAGTTGATGGCTTTACGCTGGTCTGTACGAAACTTAAGCCTTCCAAAAGCAAAACGAGTCAGTCGACCACAATCCGGCTTACATTATTCACGTTTTCGTGGGCGTGGCATGGAGTTTTCTGAAGTAAGAATGTACCAGCCTGGCGATGATGTCCGTAGTATCGATTGGCGCGTCACAGCACGAAGACAAAAGCCACACACTAAACTGTTTGATGAAGAGCGGGAACGACCGTTGTTAATACTTTGTGACCAAAGCCAGTCACAATTTTTTGGCAGCCAGTTAACATTTAAATCAGTTCGAGCGGCCGAAACAGCTTCATTATTTGCCTGGGCAGCTTTAGAGCACAATGATAGAGTGGGAGGTATCGTTTTTTCAGAGCAAGGCCATCAGGAAATAAAGCCTTCCAGAAATCGAAAAAGCATTATGCGTTTATTGAAAACTATAAGTGACTTCAATCAATCTTTAAATATAAGTACGCCTCCTCCTGAATCTGTTTTTCATTTTAATGATGCTTTAGTTGAGACAATTCGTTTATCAAAGCCTGGGACTCTGATTGTTATAATCAGTGACTTCAGACATATTAACAATGACACTGAAAAGCTTTTTACCAGACTAGCAAAACATAATGAACTATTAATGGTACGTACATTAGACCCAATAGAAGAACAGCTTCCACCTCCTGGCTTTTACCCTGTATCAGATGGAAATGAAACCTTGGTCATCGACTCACAGTCAAATTCAGTACGCCAAAATTATGCAGATTGGGCAGCAAAGCAAAAAGAACACCTTCTTTCTTTAAGTATCAGTATTAAAGCACCTTACATTGAAGTCACGACTCAGGAAGCACCTATCAATACACTACAGCGAATGCTGTTGTCTTTGAGGGGGGCGTAATGGATCCTAGCAGCCTTCTTGAACAACTTAGAGATGTACATACCCCAGATTCAATAGGCTCATGGCCTCCCGCCATAGGCTGGGTTTTATTAGTGGTATTTATAACACTTGGCATCTCTGCACTTGTTTGGTTTACGATTCGCTGGTATCGCGCCAATGCATGGCGTCGTGCTGCGCTTAAAGAGTTCAAACTTTTGAAGCAGTCTTATCAACAGAGCCCCTCACCCCAATCATTATCTATGATTGTGATTTTGCTCAAACGTTGCGCCTCTACCGTCAAACAAAATTCAGCTTTATTAGCCGTCACTGGCGAGCAATGGCGATTAACTCTTCAAGAATCAGAAAGCCCATTACAAACACATGACCTTGAGCTTCTCACCACAGGCCATTATAAAGCCTCATGTGAGCGGCTTGATTCAAGTGCCTTGTCTCGAATTGAACGTTGGATTAAAGACCTTAAGAGCACAACTAAAAAAACGTATTCAGACAACCAAGAGAGCAGCCAGTCATGATGAGTTTATTAAGCGGTGAAACGGCTTTCGAACTTCATTGGCCATGGCTATTGTTATTACTTCCTCTACCATGGATTGTGATTTTCAAACGAAAAATTGAAGCTCCTAGTTATATTGCTCCACATTTACCTATTTTCGAAACAGCTAAAAAGTTAGGTTTTGGTCATATAAATAACGACCAAACCACACCAAAATGGAAGCAATTTATTCTATTAATTGCTTGGATTTCACTAGTCATTGCTATTTGTCGCCCCACTTATATTGGAGACCAAGTAGATATTCCTCTTTCAGGCCGAGACTTAATGTTAGCTATTGATATTTCGCCAAGTATGGAAGAAAAAGATATGCAAATAAAAGGAACACAAGTCACCCGTTTAAAAGTTGTTAAGAAAGTAGTGAGTGAATTTGTTCAGGAGAGATCGGGGGATCGTGTTGGTTTAATATTGTTCGGCTCGCAACCATACGTTCAATCCCCTCTCTCCTTTGATGTTATTACTGTCAATACACTTTTACAGGAAGCCTATCTTGGCATGGCTGGAAATGCGACAGCAATCGGTGATGCAATTACCTTAGGAGTGAAACGCCTAAAGCAAAGACCCGAACAAAGCCGCGTACTCATACTGTTATCTGATGGAGCAAATACCGCAGGTGAAATTCCACCTGAAAAAGCTGCGCAGTTTGCAGCACAGGAAAAAATTAAAATTTATACCGTCGGAATTGGAGCTGACGAGATGATGCAGCGCAGTTTTTTTGGTTCAAGAAAAGTTAACCCTTCTGCCGACTTAGATGAAGATATGTTAAAACAACTTGCCGAATTAACAGAAGGACAATACTTCCGCGCAAGAAGCACACAGGAACTCACAGCGATTTATCAAGCTATTAATGCTCTTGAGCCTGTTGAACAAGAAACACGTAGCTTTAGACCTACAAAGGCACTCTATTACTGGTTTGTATGCTTTGCTTTATTCGCATATGGCAGCTTAGTCATTCACAACGCGCTATTTAAACTATTCCGTACACTGAGTTATTCTAAGCAAGGAGGTGCAAAATGAGCTTTTTTGATCACCTATCACAATTCCATTTTTTACGCCCTCTCTGGTTGTTAGGCCTATTACTCCTACCCGTTGTTTATGTTGCAATGCGCAAACGTGCTCTGAGTAACAATAACTGGTCTAATGCGATCCATCCAACTCTTTTAAAGCACTTGTTACCAAGTCATCAGCAACAAAGAAAACGAACTAGGCACTTTGGAATGACACTAGTTCTAGGTTTTACTTTCATTGCCATGTCAGGACCAACCTGGCAGGAGAAACCACAGGAGATAGTCAAACTCACTGACAACATGGTGGTAATACTAGATTTATCTTTATCTATGTTGGCAACTGATACCGCCCCAAATCGCCTCACACGGACAAAACAAAAGCTTCAAGATCTTCTTAAACTTCGTAAAGAAGGTAGCACGGCTCTAATCGCTTTTTCTGGAGATAGCCATGTTGTCACCCCTTTAACAGATGACACTAAGACCATCATCGCAAACCTCCCGGCACTGGACCCTTTTATTATGCCGGTGATCGGTAGTCGACCAGACCTAGCGGTTAAACAAGCTGTTCAATTATTAAAACAAGGCAAAGCGACCAATGGTCGAATCGTACTCCTTACTGATGGAGTGGAATCACACCATATCGACCGCATCAATAAATTACTTGATGGGACAAGCACAAACTTACTTATTCTCGCTGCCGGTACAGCCGCTGGAGGCCCAATTAAACTCCCTGATAAAGGTTATTTAAAAGATGAGGGGAATGTAGTTATCCCCAAAACAGATTTTTCATCTCTAGCATCACTCGCTAATCAAAATCGAGGACAAATGTTACAAATGACACTTGATGACCAAGACCTCAATCTTTTAGATATTGAAGGTAGCTTAACCTTAAACAATCAACAGGAAGAAACTGACCCGACAATGGAAAGAGGTTTTGATGCATGGGAAGACATGGGGTTTTTAATGCTCTTTATAGTAATTCCACTTGTGTTAAGAGCTCACCGCCAAGGCGTCATGATTCAGGTTGTACTCTTATTTTCTTTATTTTTAATCCCAATTGAAGAAAGCTATGCATTTGGCTGGGATGACCTTTGGCAAACACAGGATCAGCAAGCCCAAACCTTACTCGATAATGGCAATGCCATTGAAGCCGCAAAACGTTTTGATTCTTTAGAACATAAAGCAAACGCTAACTATCAGGCAAAACAATTTGAACAAGCTGCTGCACAATATGGAAAGTCAAATACCACCCACAACTTATACAATCAAGGTAATTCCTTCGCACAACAACAAAAATTCGAAGAAGCAATTACAGCTTATGAGCAAGCATTAGAACTAGACCCTGAAAATAAAGATGCGCAACATAACAAATCACTCATTGAAGAATTTCTAAAACAACAAGAATCTTCAGAGAGTAATGACTCAGACAAGCAAGATTCAGATCAAGAAAATCAAGACCAGAACAAGTCCGACAATAAAGATCAGGACCAACAAAATTCGGACGACCAAGAATCAGATAAGCAGAATTCTGAGGAGGACAACGACCAACAAGAACAAAACCAAAAAGAAGATCAGTCGTCGGAAGAAGAGCAAGAAAGCAAACAAAAAGAAAATGAATCCGAGCAAGAAAAAGAAGCTCAAAAACAACAAGCTAAGAAAGATGCTGAACAAGATGCTCAGGCTTCTGCATTACCTGAACCCGAAGAGTTAAGCGAAGAAGAAAAGCAATCATATGAACAGTGGATGCGTAGGGTTCCTGATGACCCTGGTGGACTGTTACGCCGTAAATTCGAACAACAATCCCGAGAACGAAATAGAAGTGCAAGAGAAGCAGGTGAACCTATATGGTAAATACATTAACCAGTTTAACCTTTGATAAAAATTTATTAAGAGTCGATCGTTCCATGAACCGTTTCCTTATATTTGTATGCTTACTTGCATCAACATTTTCCAGCATGGCAGAAACTGCTTTAACCGCCAGTGTTGACCGTAACAAGATCTATGAATCAGACACCATAAATCTAATTATTACCGGCGATATTGAAATGGATTTCAGTTTTGGCGGCTTAATGAACTTTGGCAGGCAACAAATTGATCCGCCTGTGATAGAAGGGCTTGACCAGAATTTCGAAATTCTTGATCAAAAACAAAGTTACAATATGCAGTCTATTAATGGTGAGACCAAAGCAAAAGTAACCTGGAGCTATAGCCTTGCACCCAAGCAAATAGGCACACTGACAATCCCCCCAGCTAAATATAAAGACGCACAATCAAACCCTGTCACAATTAGCGTTTTAAGAGGTAAAGCGCCGCAAGATGCGAATAACCCTCCTCAAGTTTTTATTGAGGCTGTCGTTGATAAACCAGAAGCCTATGTACAAGAGCAAATCATCTACACGCTTCGATTGTATTCAGCGGACCGCTTGGCAAGCGGTGAGTTGAGCGTACCTGAGTCCAATGACGCCATTATTGAAGCCTTAGGTGACACCAAAAAATATTTCAGGATGGCCTATAATCGTCGCTATGAAGTCCGAGAACGGCAATATTTGTTATTCCCTCAAAAAAGTGGCGAACTTACAATTGAAGCGCAAAGCTTCAACGGTCTTCTAATTGATACGCGTAATAGACGACGACTGAGAGTCAGAGAATCAACAGACCCTATCAGTATCGATATTAAACCACCCCCACCTAACTTTTCTGGCGACATTTGGTTACCTGCCACTAGCTTCCACCTAAGTGAAAAATGGGAAACCCCTCCTGACAATTTATTAGTTGGTGATTCAATTACCCGCACATTAGAAATTAATTCTCTTGGTTTATTAGGCTCTGCCCTCCCCCCAATGGGCATTGAAAAAATCCAGGGCTTAAAGATCTATCCTGACTCCCCCACAGTTGAATCACTACAACATGAATCAGGAGCACAGTCTATTCGTCAAGAGTCAATCGCGCTGGTCGCCGTTGCTCCCAATGAAATCACTTTACCCGAAATTCGTATCCCATGGTGGGATACAGTGAATGATATTGAACGTGTTGCCGTTATTCCAGCGCAGTCGCTCAGTATAAAAGTTAACCCTGAGACAGAGGCGCTTGTTCAAACGCCTCCTACTGCATCAGCACAAACCCCCATGCAAGCAGCGACACCAAAATTTGAAAATCCAACCACCGAATTACCCGTTAATTCAGTATTACCCTCAACCAGCAACCAAGCCTGGTACACCATTATTGTACTGCTGGTACTTGGCTGGATTAGTACCACGTGGTGGCTATTAAAAAGGCAGCCCATATCTAAACTTACAGATGCTCAGTTCAGCCCGGAGCCAGACCTAACCCAACTCTATAAAACATTGTGTGAAGCAATAAATACTAATGATAGTGACATGCCTAAGTACCTTATTCAGTGGGCCAATAAGGTGGCGCAATCCAAACGAATAGCTTTAAAAATACTAAACATTCATAACTTAAAAGATTTAGATGAAGGGCTTTACCTGCAAGCAAAAGCATTTGAGCATAAACTATACGCCAGTGCACATACGCCTTCAGAATCTAAATACGATAAAACGTTGTTATTGCAGCATGTTAAGCGCGTTATAACAGAAAAAGACTCGACCAGTAAATCATCTCCACTTCAACCCATGTTCCCCTGAAGATGAAATCAATAGCATGCTGGAATTAGTATTAAAAATTCTGCAAGGAGTTAACAAACATGAGATTGCTACACACAATGCTAAGAGTCGTAAATCTTGAGAAATCTATCAATTTCTATACTGAAATTTTAGGTATGAATTTATTGCGACAAAAAGATTACCCTGAAGGTAAATTCACCCTGGCTTTTCTTGGCTATGGAGATGAATCAGAACATACTGCAATAGAACTGACTCATAACTGGGATACCACGGAGTATAATCTGGGCGATGGCTTCGGGCATTTAGCCGTAGAGGTCGATAACGTTTATCTTGCATGCGAAAAAATAGAGCAAAAAGGAGGGGAAGTCGTTCGACCAGCCGGCCCAATGAAACACGGAAGCACTATATTGGCATTTGTAAAAGACCCTGATGGCTACATGATCGAACTTTTAATGGCTAAAGTGATTAAATAAACTATTTCTTCAGGCTCGGTAAAATAGCCTCCAATTGTGCAATTTTAGATTTTTGGATCGCTAGTCCTATTTCACGCGTGGGTGTCTTAATAGATAACCAATCAGATAAAGGGCGTATAGTAAATCTTGGGTCACTAAAGTTTTTCGGTACAGGTGCAAAAGTAATTCCTAACCCTGCCCCTACCAAAGCATGCGCCCATTCTTCGCTTTCTACTTTCGCAACGGTATGAACCTTAATTCCTAACTGCGTAATGGTTTGGTCAAATAAAGCCTGATTTTCACAATGTATCCGCTCGATAACACTCTGGTCATTCAAATCATTTAAACTTAATTTTTTTTGATAGGCGAGCAAGCTATTATTTGGTACTAATAAAGCATACTCTTCAAAGGCTAAAGAAATAAAAGTTTCTGAATTTAGACAATTTTTCTGAGTAGTCAAGCGCATATCGGCGCTCTTTAATTCATCAGATCTAGAGTCACTTAATATTTCAAATTGCAGTGAGTTAAATTCGTACTTAGACTGAGAAAACAGCTCTTCGAGAGTTGTAATGCGTATCGTTTTGTCAACAGATAAAGAAATTTTATGTATTTTTTCAGCCGGTGAAAATTGCTGTTTAATACTGTCGGCATGTTGCAGTAATTCAGTCGCCATTAAATACATACGATCACCATCAGGTGTGGGTGAACTGCCTTTTCTGTGACGATCGAATAACTTACTGTTTAATTCATCTTCAAGTTTTGCAATCGCCATCGTAATAGATGGCTGCGCAACATGACACCGAGTAGAAGCGGCGCTTATACTGCCAGTTTCCACCGTCGCCACAAAATATCTTAAACTACGTAAATCCATGAACTGAAATACCTGTTATTGGCCTTTATTAGCGACTGAAGTCTGGAAAATTAGGTAAAGATTTTAACTGTAATTCATCATGCGCAGGAACGATAAATAGGTCAGGGTCTTGTTTTGATAGTTTGTGAATTTGTTCGATTACCTGTGCATTTTGTTCAATATCTGTATCGACCCCTACTAATGTATCAGTAATCCAAGGTCTTGATTTATTTTCCTCTACACCAGCAATGACCCAAGTAGCATCCCCGATAAAGAAATATTGCTTACCGCTTTTAAGTGTTAAAAATAAACCAAGGTGGCCATGCGAATGACCAGACAAATCAACCAAAACAGCAGAGCCATCTCCATGGATATCGAGACTCTTTGTAAAACCCCGGTATGGTTTATCCATCAAAGTTAGTGTGTGCCATTTCAAATCAGGGCTATCGTATTGAGAAAGTATAAATGCTGGCGCTTCACCATTTAAAGCTTCTGAATAACTTTTCTCTTGCACCCAGACTGAAGTGCCTAAGAAATCTTCCAAGCCGCTAACATGATCCCAATGCATATGACTCGGGATAATTGCCATAAGGTTTTCGATTGCATAACCTTGAGATGCAAGTTGCTGTCTAGCTGGCTGAACATTATTAATACTAAACAGTTGTGATTCAAAAAAATTGAAAACATCCATTTGAGATTCAACTTCACTTCCTATTCCACTATCCCAAAGGAAGTCACCTTTAGGGTGGCGAACTAACACTGCAGCATGAATCAAACTTCTAACCGTAAATAAACCGCCGCCATCAACTACCATTGATTCAAGTGAGCCACTTGAATCCGCAGTTTTAATCACAGAAAAACTAATCTCTGTAGCAGGAGTATTAATCGCTGAAAGCACATCAGTAGATGATATTAATATGTAAGTAAACAACACTGCTTGAAACATGGTTCTTGTTATATTTCTGAAAGAAAACATTACTTAAATTCCTTTAATTGTTCAGTTCGGACGAAAATTCGCACCCACTTAAGTCATTGATATCACTGAGAATGCTCGCAAATGCTGCGCTCTACAAACAGAGAATAACAAGCTGAGGTAATTAGTATTCAGGTAGAATTATAAATCACAACCAAGCATAGGTATAATATAATAAATAGTTATCCGCACCATATATTTACTATATCTCTTATACAAGCGTTATTTACTTGCCTCTCTATATTGACCCGGTGTTAAGCCTGTCCACTTTTTAAATGCTCTATTAAATGCTGCGGGTTCTGAAAATCCTAGCTGTACAGCAATGTCGTGTAACATCAGAGTTGGTTTATCAAGCAACTCCATCGCTCTATCTCTTCGTATGCTGTCTTTAATTTCTTGAAAGCTATTTCCCTCATCTTTTAAACGACGTCTTAAAGTGTGGGTAGTCATATTAAGTTCAGAAGAAACTGACTCGAAACTCATATTTTCTATTTCAGTTTGCATCCCGTTTCTATGCAGCAATAAACGCCTGATTTGTGCTGTTAAGCTAATATCTGATCGGAACTGTGTCAGCAATGATTCCGGCGCATTATGTAAAAATGTAGTCAGAGTTTCACTATCTTGTTGAATAGGGATTGATAATAACCGCTTATTAAATACAACTCTGTTTGATGACTGCGAAAAGCTATGCCTGCAAGGGAACATTAAAGAGAATTCTTCGCTATAAGCAGGTTTTGGAAATTTAAACTGAATCCGTTCAAGCATCATTGGTTGTTCGATTAACCAACACGATAATCTGATCCAGATAACAAACAAAGAAGTGACGAAGAAGGTTTGGTCTAAGTTATGAGGGTTTGTATAGTGGATAATAAAATGCGCCTCGTCCCCTGTTTCTTTAAGTTCCAATGATAAATCATCACTGAGTAACTCAATAAAACGCGCACTACGCAACAAGCCTCTTCTCAGGTTACCCGATGTAATCAGCGCATGGCACATCATACTAAAGACCCCTAATTTAAGAGGTCTAGAAAGAAACCCGCTTGCCTCATCCCCCATTTCGAGCCATAAACTTCTAAGTAGAGGGCCAACTTGATCCAAGTGAAGCCGGTTATGATCTTCCAGAATATGTGGGTCCAAACCAGCCTGTTCAAAAACAAGCTTTAGATTGGCATGATGAAAATGCGCCCCAGCAAGTAATGACTCAAGTAAAGACGAACTAACCGAGTCATTTTGATGCATTTTCATACAGTTATATTAAGCGGTTGTTAAAATAGTAAGCAGGTTAGTCGAATGTTCAGCTGCGTCACGCCCTAAACCGGTTAAATAACCGCCATCAGTTTGCGTAATCAGTCCTTTATCAAATAAACGTTGCGTCGCTTCAATAGTTTCGGGCTCAGCATCATGGTGAACCTTTATACCTAATTGAGAGCTTGAAAGATCAAACATTTTTAATACATTAAGTTCGTTCAGTAATTCCGAATTAAATTTCATGAGAGCCTCTTTTGTTTATATAAGCATTTTTATTCATTCTATGGCGAAGAAGAGCAAATTGGAATGGGCTACAAAACTAAATATTTGAATAAAGTGACGTCTCAGGTTTTTTTAGATTTACCACCAAGTAATAGCGTTCCAAAAAAGCTTCGCTATACTTAAATCATCAGTAGATTTCGCATTAATATAACGTGGATTATTTGAATACGTGAACCTTAAACACGCTAAAAAAAGTCAACAAAGTGGTCAATTGCTTTCTAGCGTACAGCAGACTGCCAATATTCAACAACATTGGCGCATCCCTCTATATATTTCAATTGCATTATTAGTATGCAGCTCTTTCAATTCAATATTATTTCACACGCTTATTGAGCTATTCGCAATAGGTATTGCGATCATGAGCTTCGTTGTTTCCTGGAATACCTTTGCATTTTCAAGGAATCAATTTTTACTTTACCTGGGCTGCGGCTATTTTTGGATAGGGATTATTGATCTCTTTCATACCTTAAGTTTTAAAGATTTGATTGTTTTTGTACCACTGGATACCACCGTGACAATACAGTTTTGGATTATTGCTCGCTACCTTGAAGCATTCATTTTATTATTGGCACCTTTAACACTCACTAAAAAATTAAATCCTAAGTTCATTTTTTTTGGTATTGGGCTAGTAAGTTTAGTCGCCTTAACAGTTATTCTTACTCAAAACTTCCCTCAAATGTTTGTACAAGGTGAAGGCCTTACCACTTCCAAAATAGTGAGTGAATACATCATTATTTTTATTTTATGTCTTGCGGCAATTCATCTCAGGCATAAGCGTTATAAAATAGAAGACAGTACTAAGAACCTACTTTTAATTTCTATCGGCCTGACAATTTCTGCAGAGCTTTGCTTTACGCTTTACGAAGGTTTAAGTGCGCCTGCCTTACTAATAGGTCATATATTCAAATTCCTCTCTTTTTGGGCTATCTATCAGGCACTGATTGAATCAGCTTTAACTCGCCCATTTCAAAGTTTATCCAGAGTTGTTAAATCCTATGATAATGTTAGTGATGCGACCGTCATCATTGATCAGTATGGCGTTATTCAACAGGCAAATAGAATCGTTAGGAGCATGTTCGATCAAGATGTTGTCGGAAAGCATTGCCATGACATACTTCATTCCAGCTCTGTCACTAAAACAAATTGCCCTATCTGTCAGTCAATTGTTCAGAAAAAATCACTTCATGATTTTGAGTTTTTCGATGACAATCACCAGAAATGGTATGAAGTTGCACTCTCCGCCTTGCATTTTAGTGAAAATTTTTCAGCAATGGTTCACTCTTTACGAGAAATCACGAAGCGCAAAAAGGCAGAAGAACAATTTGCAAGTTTGAGTCGTGTATATAGAGTACTTAGCCATACTAATCAGGCAATCACACGCCTTCAAGACAAGGATATTCTATTCCAAAAAATTTGTGATATTGCTGTGACGCACGGCGGACTTAAAATGGCTTGGATAGGATCATTTGATGAACATATTGTGAGGCCTGAGTTTTTTGCGGGTTCTGAAAGCGGTTATTTGCAAAAAACCCAAATGCGTATTGATGAATCAGAATGGTCTAAAGGGCCTGTCGGTATAGCTGCGAAAACTAGACAAGTCTCTTGTGTAAATGATGTACTTAGCGACCCTGACTTTTGGCCATGGCGTAAAGCAGCCATTGAACGAGGCTATGCAGCATTGGCTGCCGTACCTCTTTTCTTTGAGAAAGAGGTCATTGCTATATTCACTCTCTACTCTGCCCAAAAAGATGTTTTCGATAACGAGATGTCTGAATTATTGAGCAGTTTGAGTGATGATATAAGTGCTGCACTCTTTCATATGCACCAAGCTAAACTTAAAGCTCAAGCAGAAGCAACAATTGAACAGCTTGCCTTTTATGACCCTCTAACAAAATTAGCAAACCGTCGCTTACTAATGGACCGTTTAGATCAAGCAATTATCAGTGCCGACCGACACAAAGAGCAAGTTGGCGTATTGCTCTTCGATTTAGACAACTTTAAAACAGTGAATGACTCGCTAGGTCATGATCATGGCGACCAACTACTCCAGCATATTTCAACAATTTTACAATCTTATGTTCGTGCAGAAGATACCGTCGCACGCTTAGGCGGCGATGAATTTACGATTATTATTAGCGCAATAAAGGGCGAAGCATGTGTCATAGATATTGCTGATAAAATATTAAGCGAATTAGGAATCCCTGTTTTCCTTTCTGGAAACCAGTTAGTAGTATCTTCCAGCATCGGCATTTCACTTTACCCTCAAGATGGAAAGAACCCAAAAGAACTGCTAAGAAATGCTGATCTCGCGATGTACCATGCTAAAGACGCGGGAAAGAACCGCTTTCAGTTCTACCAACAAGACATGAATGAAAAAGCACAAGGTCGCTTAGCACTAGAAAACAAACTTCGACATGCGGTTTACAGCAAAGCATTTGAACTTGTTTATCAACCTCAAGTTAATATCAATAACGGTAATATTATTGGCTTTGAAGCACTAATACGCTGGAAAGATGAAGATGGCCAGTGGATATCTCCTGAAACATTCATTCCGCTTGCAGAAGAAACAGGCCTTATAGAAGTTATTGGCGATTGGGTTATAGAGCAAGCATTTAGCGATTGGCAAACCCTATATGATTCAGGCTTATCCGATGTAAGGATGGCAGTAAACGTCGCTGCTTACCAGTTTAGGCACTCTGAGCACTTATGCTCTGTTATTCAAAAAGCTATTAAGGCTTACCCTAACTGCCCTGCTGATCGATTTACCGTTGAACTGACTGAAGGCACTTTAATCGAGGATATTGAGGAGACTGCTCAAGCCCTTAACACCTTAAAGGCATTAGGCATCTGCCTATCAATTGATGATTTTGGCACTGGTTATTCATCATTGAGCTATTTGAAACGCTTTCCGATTGATCAACTTAAAATTGATAAGTCATTTATTCAAGACCTTTCAAACAACTCAAGCGATGATGCCATAGTCACAGCGATCATTGCCATTGCTCAAACACTAGAACTGAAGGTTATTGCTGAAGGAGTTGAAACCCAAAACCAAGCATCATTCTTACAAAAACAACACTGTGGTTTTGCTCAAGGCTATTTATATTATAAGCCAATGCCTATAGCTCAACTAATAGAATTAAGCTTAAAATAAAACATCGATCTGAGCCATTACACGATCAACAATAGTTTCATAGACTGATGATACATCATCCACTAAGTAATCTATATTTTGGCTATTGTGTAAGTTAATCATCCCGTGAAGCAGGCTCCATAACATTGTTAGTGTCACACGGGCATCATTGACGTCCAGCACTTTACCACGCTGAACGGCGAATTCCTGAACTACTGTTAAAGCCAGGGTTGCTAGCTGCATAGAGATATCATGCTCTTGTGTAGACAACGCTTCATGGTCCGTTCCAATATAATCACGATACTTTGGCGAGCTACTTGAAAACATGATTTCGTAGTAGCGTTTATTCTCTATACCAAATTCCAAATACATTGCCATCACAGACCTGATTCGTTCAAATGAATCTGCATGGTTGTTTATTTCTGCCTGTAAAGATGAAACTAATTGATCGAAGCCTTTAATCATTAAGGTAAGATAAATTTCATCTTTATTACTAAAATAATTGTAAATATTTGGCGCCGTCATACCAATTTCACGGGCGAGACGCCGCATGGTTAAAGCAGGAAAGCCATCTGAGACAATAATATCAAGTGAACAATTCAGGATTTTTTCTTTTATCTTATCTATTTCTTCTTTAGCACGAACAGGTTTCATCAAAACTACTCTATTTGATCAAATATATAATTACACTGCGTAATAGCAATTTTTATACATGGTTAAGACGGTGGTAGCAAGTCGGGTTAACTTTCATTTACTGTGTTTTTCATTACTGCCATATTTATTTTGTTGCGTCGATATTCTGCTGGGGTCATATCTGTCCAGCGTTTAAACGCACGATTAAAGGCACTCGGACTCGAAAAACCTAGAGAGTCTCCTATTTCTTTTAGAGAAATAGCGGGTGCTGCAACAAGCTTCATCGCCCTACTTTTTTGGACGACATCACATATTTGAGAGAAGTGATACCCTTCACTCTTTAAACGCTTTTTAAAAGTACTTGGACTCATATTAAAGTGCGCCGAGATAGACTGAATATTAAGTGGCTCACTCTCTTGGTGGTTTGAAACATAGAAAAATACTTGTCTATGTAAAGCATCCTCAAACTGCTTACTATTTTGTAATCGGCGTATTTTTCGCATACACATTTTGTACATTTGAGCGTCGTATGATCGCACTGGTAAAGATATAATAGCCTTAGAGAATAAAATTTCGTTTGTAGGCTGATTAAACTCAACAGGGCATTGGAATAATTCCCTATAAAACTCCCGTCTACCTTGAGGAGCATGTTGGAAGTTTACCTGTATAAACTTAACTTCTGAATACCTCTGGCTACCAACCAAATAACGAGATAATTGCAACGCAGCAATAAAATCAAGTTCTATCAATGTACCAATTTCACTTGAATTCATGAGATTCATCATTTGAAAACGAAAAATTTCACCTGATGATGATAAATTAATAGCCAAGCTACTGTTTAACTGATGTTTATATTTTACGGCAAACAAAAACGCATGATGAAGCGTTTTGCAATTCATTAAGGCATAACCAATAATGCCAAAATCTGATGGATGAATATGCCTCCCCACTTCGAGCCCTAATGGTTTATCATAAAAAAAGCACTTTGTTTCTTGTATCAGGAATTCAAGTTCTGAAATAGCAATCTGCCCACCAAAATCTTCTGACTTATTAAGAAATAGCTTCTTCAGTTTTTGCTGATCATTTAGATCCAAAGAGCAATTTTCTAAATATTTATGGATTAGTTTTGCATACAAAGCAGAGACGGTACGACGAGGCAATGACGTCATGACAAGATGTTCCATTTATTATTTTTATTGTAGTGATGCATTCAAATACATCTTTATTGTATGCTCACTATGCACAAAATGTCATGTTTTGACCAGCTTATTTGGTTTGATTTTCGCTTAACAACATCAGAAGGTGATCAACTACATGTTTTTTTGTTCTATATGTAGAAGTAATGCTGCTGAATATTTTAATCTTGGGCGGTTAATGCAGACTGTTTGAACAACAATTAGTAGAGTTGTTAGTGTGTTTTATTCAATTTAACAGCTGTATGGAACCGGCTTAACTTTCCTCATTAATTTAATGCTGACTTTTTACTTGCTTGCTACACACAAGAGTTAAATTTTTACCCCCAGAACAAGTCATGCAAAGAAATAAAGTACAAAAAAAATCACCTCAAAGACTCAAGCTATGAGGTGATTATCATTCGTGAATAATAAGCCTATTTAAATGGGTTTGCATTCCACATAAAATCAGCGATCTTGCTTTGAGTTGCTACATTAGGATGGAAACAATCACCACCATCGATATTATCGGCTCCAAATTGGAAGGTTCCTGCTGATGGCGTATTTTCATCAACATACTCAGCAACAAGCTCAATTCCATTTGGGTTCATACCATTTGAATTACTGTTGTAAGCTGTAACTTCTTGACGAACAATCGCATTATATGACTGCTGCGCTGCAGCAACACCAGCTAATCGAGTCGCTAATGATTCACCGTTAAGCGTTCCACCATTGGTGACAATTCGACATACATCATAAGTAGACCATAACGATTCGCAGTCAATTCTATAAGTAGTTGCTTGCTTATCCAAGCCGGCTTGACGTAGATCCTGCATGCGCGGGACACTACCCATCATCACACTTGATCCTGCTGGTAAGCCCGTCATCAATGTATTCAGGCCGTTTCGGACAGCTTGCGTCCAATCAGCATCACTGTAGATAGGATCCGAGCAATTTGCAGGGTCAATACAGTCCCGATTACAAATATCATTCCCACCTAACACAATTTCAACGTGATCTGGTACAGGTGATTGCGCCACAATAGCGGCTGCTTGAGCTGCAAAGTTAGGTTCTGTACCTTGGTCCCCCGCGCCACTCATTTCAGCACCTGACATTGAAGCATCTTTATTAGCTGTAATAGAAGAATCGAGCGCCTGATAACGATCTGCAACACTGTTAACATTTGATGACCAACCATCAAACCATGAGTGCTCTGGCTGATCGCCACCTAGCAAACAAGCTAAATCCCACCACCAGTAGTTACCGGTACAGTCAGCACCAAAACCTCGAGTGATACTATCACCCGCTGCTGCCGCGTTAGTTACACCACTCGAAGGCGGTGGCGGCGGTGGCGGGTTACTTCCATCATCATAAGAACCAACAAGCGCCACACCACTATAAGTCGAATAAGCATCAATCATTACACTATACGTGCCAGTCTGTGCTGAGCTGACATCACATGTTTCATCATTCCCATATTTATATGGTCGACAATCCCAATTTGAAGATGATGCCTGGCTACCAAATTTCACATACAAATCAGCATCACCTGATCCACCAGACATATTAAAGCTCAAATTAGTCGCTCCTGCGGGTACAGTCAGCTCATATAAAACCTGACTACCTGAAGACCCACTAAGACCTGTAACCGGAGTTCCATTATCCAAAGCGGTTGCTGCAAGCGAAGACATTGATATCGTAGCGAGTGCTATGGCAGATAAAGTACCTTTAAAGGACTTTACCTTATCATTTATTTTTTTTGATTCTTTCATTGTTGAACCTTTTAAGTTGTTGGATTTACTATTATTTTTCTGTAACAACGAGCTCGATCAACTATTCACTTTGAACAAGCCAAGGCGTCCCTGCATTACATCCTTTATTGATGTAAATCTGTAATAACCAAAGCGTTATAGATACCAGAAATACAAACATCAAAACATGAATACAGCTAGATAGGCATGAAGATTAAACATTAACAAAATTAAAATAAATATAACTTAGGTCCATTATAATAAAAGCTGTAAAGAACATATTAATACCTGTAAGGGCTATAATTACGCAACAAAACAACTTATAAATATATTTAAGTAAATTTATCGCCTACTTTTATTAAAATTTTGTTGTTTTATATACATATTACTTTTGAAAACCCCTCCTTTCTTAATGCAAGTCATGTGACAGAATACCCTTTCCTTTATTTCTAAATATTTACTACATGAAACAGGTAGATTTGTGTATTTATTGATCTATATTAATACTATGGCCAGAATGTGAAATGCGTTTGGAGGTTTGAAGGTATGGACTCATCAATCACTGTTGCAATGTCACCTCGTTCTAAATTCTATTCATTACTGAATGATGTAATGAACCCTAAAATCAATGTAATTAAGATTGAATCACAAGGCGACATTGATAATATCGATATAAATGTATTGTTTATTGATGAGAATTTACTTCAGGATTTCGCAGCACAAGACTGGCACGAGTCCGACGCAAGCTTACTCATACAAGAAGGAAGTAGCAGCCTTCAAGTACCAAATCATGCTTTATTTATTCCTTTAGAAATAAATATTATAACGTTGGAAAAACTCATTTTTTTTGCTGCACAACACCATCAATTGCGTAAACAGCAAAAACGCTTGAACGCCTCTCTGGATAAACAAGACTCAGGCATAGAAAAGTTAGTAGAAATAGGCATTGCTCTGTCTACAGAGAATGATTTGGACAAGTTATTGGCTAAAATCTTAAACGAAGGTATGAAATTGGTCGATTGCGATGCGGCATCACTTTTTTTATTAGACCGTGAAGATAAAAAGCACCCTGAACTAAAATTTAAACTGACTAAGAACCAATCACTATCTCCCTCTTTTGAAGAACAAAGCATTCCGTTAACAGAATCATCAGTAGTTGGTCACACGGCTATTAGCGGCCAAGCGCTGAATATTGCCGATGCTTATAATATAGACCCTAGTGAGCCCTATCAATTTAATCGTTCTTTTGACAAAGTTATGGGGTACAAAACCGTTAGTTTGATTGCCATTCCTATGCTTGATCACAATCAACAAGTTGTTGGTGTTTTAGAGTTCATTAACCGTAAAAAAAATCCTCAAGCCATACTTAAAAGCCTAGTCATAATTGAAGATGAAGTGATACCTTTTGACTCATCTTGCGTCGACCTTCTAAGGGCGCTATCTAGCCAAGCAGCTGTTGCGATCGAAAGTAAGAAACTTTTGGGTAGTATTAACCGCTTATTTGATGGTTTTGTGAATGCATCGGTATTCGCGATTGAACAACGAGACCCCACTACGAGTGGTCATTCCTTTAGAGTGGCTAACTTATGTGAAATACTCGCGCAAAGTGTTAATACATGTAGTGAGGGTGTACTTCATAATGTTACATTTAACTCCGATCAATACAGGGAATTACGTTTTGCTGCCTTGTTACATGATTTTGGAAAAGTAGGTGTTCGAGAACATGTACTCACGAAGGCTAAGAAACTTACCGAAGACAACATTGAGCTACTTCATTACCGCTTGGCTTTTGCGAAACAGCAGCTTAAAAACCAACATTTAAACCAAATAATCAAAATATATGAGCAACATGGTTCGCTAAGCAATGAAATCAAGTCAAAGCTCTCTGAAAGTCTAAACCTGGATCTAGCTCAACTCGACCATTATATGGAAGTCATTCTATCGGCGAATGAGCCGTCTGTTTTGCCACAAGAGCGCTTCGCTGAACTTGAGAATATTCGGAGTCATATGGTGACAGATTACACAGGGAGCCTTGGAGGTTTCATTTCAGAGCATGAGCTTGCCGCACTTTCAATACCCCGAGGCAGCTTAAATGAGCAGGAACGTATTGAAATAGAGTCTCATGTCAGCCATACGTTAAATTTCTTAAAACTCATCCCCTGGACGTCAGAACTTAGTCAAATCCCTAATATTGCAGGCGCACATCACGAGAAACTTGATGGAAGTGGCTATCCAAATCATTTAAAGTCGGACAAAATCCCCTATCAATCCAGAGTCATGACAGTGTGTGACATCTATGATGCATTAACCGCATCTGATCGACCTTATAAACCTGCGCTACCTATTAACAAAGCATTATCAATATTAGAAAGCGAAGCTAAGTCAGGCATGTTAGACATCAACGTTGTTAAGGTATTCATTGACTCTAAGAGTTTTGACAAAGTAGAGGGCTATGTACCCAAGGTTACTGGAGAAAGCTCTGGTTTAAATTATGTTCATCACGTTTGCGATATGGATTTTCACAAGCACTAGCCACTAGTTCACAACGCGGTTTCGAAAGCGCTGAGCTAAGATCCGGTTACTTAGGTCATAACTATCTACGAGGAACAATGCAGACTCTAATGAATTTAGCCGTGTACTGGCACTGGGATGAACACGAATAAACCGTTGTAAATCCTGTTCGTTCCTATCTTCCCTGCTACCAATCACCTGTAATACAGATACAAAGGCATAAGGGTCATAGCCTGCCTTAGCACTTAACAATACACCTAAACGATCTGCTTTAAACTCATCTTCACGATCAAGCCCTCGGTAATAAAGGTCTGCAACCGCTTTATCAAACATGCCTGAAACATCAGGCCCCTTTAAGTCACCTTGTTCGTTTGCAGTACTTGCATTACCGACTTGAGTACCAAGTATAGCAAGATCTAACAAGAAACCTGTTTGAGACTTTGTTTGCAGTGCATTGAGGTGATGACGCAAAATAACATGCGCTATTTCATGCGCGAGTACTCCAGCAAGCTCTGCTTCATTATTCAATGAGGCAAGCATACCTGTCGTAATCACGATATAACCGCCTGGGGCGGCAAAGGCATTGACAGCACTGTCGTCTAGCACAATAAACTGCCAGGCTAAATCTGGTCGACTAGTATGCCTTACAAGCCAGTATCCTACTTTATTTACATAACGTTGAAGCTGCTGCTTGGTGTTAATTGAAGTATTCACTAAAAGAGCATGAATCGTATTCTTGCCCAGCGTAGCTTCCTCCTCCTCAGATTTTTCACCTAAGTCACCAACTTTACCCGCAGCATTAAAAACGCGCCCAAGATCAATGCCTTGAATCTTTACACCACAAGCAGTTAAAAAAGAAAATAGAAGTAATAACGTGATCGAATAAAGAAATTTCTTGTTCATAACACAGCCTGCCATAAATCAATAAGAGATTTAAAAATTTTACGATAGCTGTTTCTTAACACTGCTTGGTTAAAAGCAGCATGGTGTTTAGCCGACATCTACTGCTTTAATACGGGAATATTGAACGTTTTTCACCCTTTCACAGGCAGGCATATACAAGGATTAAGCTTAATTCCTAGCTATGTTTTCTCGCCTTCAATGGAGTGACTGTTCTTACTGGATAAAAACAGTTAATTAGTCACTAGGTAAAACGACAGACTCCTGAGTCATTAACTTTCCTTCTTCGGCAAACTTAATAATACTTTCTTCTGCAGGAATAAAGTTTTTGAGTTGTTCAAATTTAATTGGTGTATTCGACTCATCATGCGTCAACGCTTCGTCAGACAACCCTCTTACACCTGTTGATATACCACTTGCCGGCGGCATAACGGCAGTTTCACGTAATATTTTTGCAATAGACTTTTCATTTGACTCTTGTTCGGATAAAAACCGGACCTTAAGCATTCGTAGCCAACCGACCTCTAATGCCTCCGTCTCAATTTGATACCAGCCCCCTTTTCTTTTGAGCAAACTAACCATCGTATCTTTATTAACTGATGAGACAACGGTTGCTGATGATGTTGGCATATCAAGGATTTGAGTATTATTAAGCACAATAGCAGATTGTTGCGCTAGAGTAGTATTTGCGACTAGCGATACGATTAAGAGGGAGTAGAACATCATATATTTCATGACATTAACCTCATTTATTTTATTATATTTTTCTTTTTGGTTCATACACTCGAACAGCTTCATTTCGCCCTTTTACTTGAAATTCGCCGCGAGGTATAAAATCAAAATGATCCTTAGCTACTTTCATTGTAGTCTCAGATACTAGAATTTGCGCGCAATTTTTAGTCAATCCTTCAATTCGACTTGCTAAATTGACGGTATCTCCAATCACGGTGTAGTCATATCGCTGCTGCGCACCAACCATGCCTACGACCGCATAACCTGTATGTATCCCAATTCCGATATCAAAATCTTTATAACCATATTCAGATTTAAATATCTCCAGGTTGTCAATCATATCCAGTGCAGCATTAATGGCATAAATGGGGTGTTCTTCATGAACCAAGGGCGCCCCCCAAAAAGCCATTACCGCATCACCAATAAATTTATCCAGAGTGGCATGATAACGAAATAAGGTTTTAACCTGACGGTCAAAATAGTGGTTTAGCAAACTGACCATTTCACCCGGCGTTCTTTGTTCAGAGATACTTGTAAAATTTCTTATATCTGAAAACAACATGGTAACTTCGACACTTTTACTACCCAGTAAATCTTCTGAGTCATCTTCACTTAATAATTTTTTTACAATATTAGGATCCATAAATCGATTAAAAACGCTCACTGTTTCAGCTAACTCTCTTCGATGCCCTAAATAAAGTACAAGAAATGCCCCGACAATAAACGTGGTTAGAGAAATACAAGTAACCAAAACATCAACTAAAGTGCCAGTAAGGGCTGAATACCATGAAAAAAGAATAAGCGCCGGAATACAAGTTATCGCAATTGCAATACCAACCCATAACCCACACCTAATAGATATAACTGCAATAAGTATAAATAACATAGAGCCTATAAAATTGAACAACCGCTCATCAATTTTGGTGAGTCCATCACCTGAAATCAAATTATCTATCGCTGTCGACAATATAAATACACCGGGGTAATTTTCATTAATCGGTGTAGATCTGAAATCATGTAAACCGAGTGCAGTTGTGCCTATAACAATAATTTTATCTTTAAAAAAGTCATCCGGTATCACGACCTTTTCGCCACGGGCCTGGCTTAATATTTCTGCATATGAATAACGCTCGTGTGGAACGATATTCGTGCTCTGCCAGTCAAGAGTTATCATTGCTGATTCCGGTAACATGTACCCCAAATCTTTAGCAACCTTAGCAGGCAAGGATGGCATCCTCCAGCCATCATACTCTTGATATAACGCATACCGTCGTCCAACCCCATCTCCATCTGGACTAAAATCAATACTTCCCAACCGCCATGCTTGCTTAGAAATAGCATACGGCAATAAAAGTAAAGCTCTGGAATCCGCTCTGGCTGACGCCATTTTCTCCAGACCAAGCTCTTTAGGGTATGTCACTAAAAGCGGCGTATTTTGAGCACTCAAGGTTGTTTGACTCGCCATTGCAAGATAAACATTATGGCTAGCCTCAATGACTTCATTAAAATATGAGTCTGAATCAGGTCGGTACAAGTCGGGTTCAGAAAATAAAATATCAAACACAACCGCATGAGGTTTCTGAGTATTCAAAAACTCTAATAGTTCTGCATGAACAGACCTTGGCCAGGGCCATTTTCCTACGACATCTGCTAATGCGATGATACTGCTGTCATCAATATCAATCACTACAATGTCTGTTGATGCTGATTGATTTGAAGCCCGCTGTACAACTAGTTGGTCTTGGAATCGTGCTTCAAGATTACGAAAAGTTGCACTATAACCAAGTAACCATTGCAGCATCAAAGCCAGAATTATTAAAAATAATGAGGCTTTTATTGCTCGATACTTATGAAGATTTTTGACCATTTAACTCTCCATTTTTAACATTTACAGCATCAGCATGAAGTTTTCCTTCTACTTATATAAAATAGCACATGAAATCTACTGTATAGTTTTTGTACTACTAAGTTCTATAGTTCTTATAGTAAATTAATCTTTAATTTAGCAATTATCACAATTTTTCTACAGGCAATATTCATATTGGCTGACTATACTTTTATTCTGATTACGTGAAGTTACAAGATTTAACGATAGGAAAACGGTTCTCTTTTATCATGGATAGCATTCCCATTAACGCTGCTTTACGCACGAAAAATGGAGGGATTCAACATGAAGTTTATACCGACCAATCAAATAGCGTCATTGTTAGTTTTGCTCAATTCATACTCTCAAAAAATTTCAGATAATTTTCACCGATTTACGATTCATACTCTAGCCTTATTACTGCTCTTGATATCACCACAGTTTGCCTCATCAAAAGGTGTGTTCACAACAGACATTACCTCTGGACCGGATAGTTTTTCTGCTTCTTTTTCCAATGTTGAGGAGGCCTTCGAACAGTTAGACAAAGAAAACCTTGAGCGCTTTCTTCCCAGTTATATTGACACTTCAGCCGTTAATGCGGTGGTAGATTATCGAGGAATTGATATTAATTTTTCATTTTTAGCTAACTCAACAACCTTAACTATGACTATCCCTGGTTTAAACATTTCAGAAACATTTGATGGAACTACTCGGGATGATAGTGGAGATTTATTAGTTGAATATTTGAAAGGAGCAGGATTAGATAGCGTTAATAGAATCCAAAAAGAACTCGCTCGGGTCTCCGCTACGGACCCTGTTGCAGGGAACCCTGCCAGCTTAATGGGCACTATGGTTAGCAATAATTATTCGCTTTCTATGTCAATGAACCCGATGTCTTTTGCAAGCACCCCCGGAGGAAATGAGTTATTAAGCTCAGTTCTAGGTAGTCGTTCTCCCACGAAAAGTAAAATGGCATTCGGTGCCACATCTTCAGTGACAACATCATCGGCATCAGGTTCTTCAACCACTACATCACCTTCAGCATCTACATCAACGGGCTCAGGCTCGTCAGTCAATGAAATGACATCAAACTCAAACAAAACAACCACTCAGATACCAACAAGCAATGAACAATCATTACTGACCGAAAATGAATTAACCAACCAAAATTCAGACAACTCCAGCTCAGGCGATACTAGCAGTTCTACTGCCTCTAATGCCCCCGCCAACGCAGTATCACCTGAAGGAATAGGCAGTTCATTTGGTATCGATATCAGTCATTCTTTTCTTGATCTCGATGGTGATAAAGCCAATACAGAAACCATTATTATTGACTATCAATACCAGTTCGAAGATCCACTTAAAGTATTGCGGGTTAAAATGCCGCTCGCTATCACGGATACCGAAGGATCTGTTACTTACGATGTCGACCTTGGCATAGCTTTCAGCTTCCCCTTATCAAGGTCCTGGTCGCTCACACCCGGATTAAGCTATGGCGTTGGTGGTTCTGAAGACTTAGGTGGCGGTGCTGCAATAAATGGCTATTCATTATTAAGCTCTTTTCGCTTTGTCTATGGTAACTACTTATATAATTTGGGCAATATGGTGGGGCATTATGCAACAGGAAGTGTCAGTCTAGGGGATTATGAAATTGATCCGGGGATTTCCAATACAGTTTATAGAAATGGACTGGTTATACTGAGGCCAAGTCTAGTTTTTAATGTTCCTACCATGTTACAACTCATCCTTATCGATACTCGTTACAGCGGTGATGAACTCTACACGGAACATTATTATGAAGCAGGTTTTGCCTTTGGACTAATAACCGATGATGATTTATTAGCTGAAGACAGTTTTAACCTAGGCTTCACTTATTTAGATTCAACCGATTCAAACATTAAAGGCTATAAAATAAACTTTGGTTATCGATTTTAAATCATACTTTAAGCATATGATTTGTATTTATTCAAAAAACTTTTTGGTTGATTTAACCATTTCAACCACTTTAGGCACGGGTATATTTTGCGCGGGGAAAGCATTTTGTACTTTCTCACTAAGCGCTTTTGAGAACACTTGATACAAAACGCGTGTCGAAACCGAAATGGGGTAAGCGACCCCTTCAGGAAGATTAAACACTTCATTTCGGGTTTCACCAGATTTAATTCGAGTATCTTTACCAATTTTTGTATAACGCCAGAAACGTAAACCAACAGGTTTACCGTCGTTATCAACACCGATTTTTTCAAATTTACGACTATCTTTGGGGATGTAGCCATTTTTCATGACACCACTTTGATAGACAATCGCATCATTAGTATCTGTCACGATAACTTCTAACCACACTTGCCGACGAGCACCACCAGGCATGTCATGGCCGGAATTTATATTCGTTACTTTCGCAATAATCTGTTGCGCATTCTTTTCAACGTCGAGCGTTAACGCAGTTTTCAATATTTCAACACTTAGTTTTTTATGTTCTGGATTCCTCATCCCTGTAAAGTAGTAATTTCCACCTGTAAAATGGTGTGAACGTAAATTCGACTTAACGACACCGTCGTTGGTTGATTTACCGGAAATTTTGTTATCGAAGTCATTTACGTCCTGAGTCATGTGGCAGTCAATACAGGTTTTATGCTGACTAGGCTCATCAGGTCTGTTGAAGGGTGAAGCTAACCACTCACCAAAGTTATCATTGATGTTTGCGCCCATTCCTGTAGTGAATTCGTTATGGCAAGTCGCGCAATAAAGAGAGCTTTGGTACAAACCCTTATTTGAATATGAGGCTTTATGCGCTTCCGGTAAGGCATTAATTTGTTTATCTGAAAACCATTGTAAGATTTCATCAGAGGTATCTTCAAAAACATAAGACTGCCGATCTTTTAAGTTAACGGTTAAGTCCGTATTGCCACCCGCATTTTCTGCTTTCGTGATTCGGTGACAAAAAAGACAACCCGTCCCTCTTTCACTTACTGCTTGCTTATTTTCTAATGCGCTAAAGAGTGAGTGACCATTTTTCTCGTACATACTCCCATAATCTTTTAATGGGCCTTTATCATTATTAATGACCATTTGTGGTGCATGACACCCGCGACATAGGACTCTAAATTCTTCCCCCTCTTCCTTCGCTGCCAAGTCTTCTTGTAAACGATAAAAAGGATGGTCCATGTTCATTCCATGGTTTGAGTCGGCCCATTGATCGTAAATCGTGGTGTGGCAATCTGCGCACTTTGCTGAATTAATCCAGTCTTCAGGGTGGCTGTAACGTTCACTATCATCAAAACGAAGCCAGGTAGAAAGGTAGGGTAAATTCTCGGGTGCACGCACATATTCATTCAAAGCACTCATCATTTTTGCTGCTGCTAATGGTGGACTTTTATAATCTAAACCCGCCATGCCTCCCTGAGTTTTTTGGATAATGTCAATATAAGCAGCGACAGGGTCACCTGCAATCATCTTATAAGTGTCTACATGACCTGTTATAGCGTTGGTGTAACGATCTTTCGTGCCTGCTTCCATCAACTGTCTATTCGTAAAATTGAAACCATCAAGATGGCAAGAATTACAGCTCATCCAGAAGTCACCGGTCATTGCATGTTCAGGGTAATCCGCGGTATTAGCATTGTTAAACAACGTTTTTCCCAAACGCAACTGTTCAGGTACTGGATCATTTTCTACGAGATCAGCAAACTGAGCATTCAACAATTTCAGGCGCGAAAAAGGACCTGCTTTTCCAATATCAAATTTGATCAGATCTAAAGTCATGGCATTTTGAACAAATAAGTTTTGACCATCAACTAACAAACCTCGTGGGTTATTACCCGGCACATTACGGAAAATCTGAGTAGCCTTTACGCCGCCCTGAAATTTTTTCCTTCGGTGACGTTTTTTATTCTTTCGCCCCTGACGAGATAAATCAAAAACCATTAAATCTTCGGAACCGGCTAATGATAAAATAACCTTCTTACCATCTTCGGTGAAAACCACATCATGAGGATTTGAAACGATGCGTGTTTTATTACCGTTTTCGATAATGTTTATTTGCTTAAACAGCTGTTTTCGTTCGTCCAGTACTTCATGTTCACTACCTTTTTCGCTGATATCCAAAATTGAAACAGCAGGAAAAACGGTCGATTGAAATTGGAAATCATGACCAAATGACCATAAAACATGAGGCAGCCACGCAGTTTTCCCATCAGGTGAAATAGCAATATTATCAAGCAATCGAGGTTTACCCTGCGATACAGTTTTGTTTTCGTTTATAGGGCTATCACGAAGTTGAATCACTTTTCTTAATTGTGGCTTTTGAGTATCAACATTATAAATAGATATTTGACCAGTCATTGCATGTGTAACAAGCAAGCGCTGATCATTAGAAAGTGACAAGCCTCTTGGCGTGCTTTCAGTAGAAAGGGTAGATAGAATTTCGCCATCAAGGCTTATGACTAAAAGCTTGCTCTCCTCGAAACTAACAGCATAAAACACCTGTAGTTCAGGATTAAACAAAACGCCAAATGGTCTGGATGGGACTGAAATTTTTCTGATAATTTCTAAGCTATTCGCATCCAGTAAAATTAGTTGTTCACCTAAATAATCAGAGGCGAGTAACTTAGGCTTACTTGTATTATCAGACAATGCTATACGTCGAATGTCTCGCCCTACTTTACGTTCAACAGTTATTTTACCTGT